>JANNPJ010000546.1:0-34456 GCA_031400005.1 Kineosporiaceae bacterium
TTGCGGTTCGGAAGACGAAGGTGGCCCGGGCGCCGACGGGAAAGAGACCGTCACCTTCTGGGACAACAACGGAGGGCCCGACCGCACCCCGCTGTGGCAGGGTCTGATCGACGAGTTCCAGACGGCCAACCCGAATATCACCGTTAAGTACGTGGGCATTCCGTCCGCCTCCGTGCAGCAGAAGTATGACACCGCCATCGCCGGCGGGGGGACGCCGGACGTCGGCGGGGCGACCACCTCGTACCTGGGTGGTCTGGTCGCGCAGAAGGCACTCGAGCCGCTCGACGAACGAATCAGCCAGGCCGGGCTGGAGAGCAAGTTCGTCCCCAGCTTCGTCGAGAGCATCAAGAAGGTCGCCTCCGACGGGAAGCTCTACGAGTTACCGACGAGCGCGAACCTCGACGTGCTCTGGTACCGAAAGGATCTCTTCGACCAGGCCAAACTGAAGCCACCGGCGACCTGGGACGATTTCTTCAGCGACGTCACCAAACTGACCGACGCCCCGAAGAATCAGTATGGCTTCACGATCCGCGGCGGTGCCGGCGCCATCTTCCAGCTGCTCACCGAGATGTACTCGTACTCGGGGGTCAACAGCTTCTTTGACGCGTCCGGCAAGAGCACGATCAACGACCCGAAGAACGTCGAGCTGATCCAGAAGATCGCGGCCCTCTACAAGAAGTCCACGCCGGCCGCCGACGTCAACAACGACTTCACCAAGATGGTGGCGCAGTTCGGCGGTGGGTCGATCGCGATCATGCACCACAACCTGGGTTCGACGTCCAACAATGTGAAGGCCCTCGGAGCAGAGAAGGTGGCCGCGACGCCGCTGCCCCTCGCCACGAACGGCGTCCGGACGATTGTCCCGAACCCGGTCGATGGCCTCGTGATCTTCAAGGCGAGCAAGCACAAGGACGCCGCCTGGAAGTTCGTCCAGTTCATGGCGCAGAAGAGCGCGAACAGCACCTGGAACAAGGCCGTCGGGCAGATCCCGGCGAACAACGAGGTGAGCGGCGAGAGCTGGCTGCAGGAGCAGCAGCCGGTGCGGGACGCGCTGAAGGCCATCACCGATTCGGGGACGGTCAGCGTGCCGGCGCCCTACTACCTCCCGGAGTTCTCCGCGATCACCAAGACCGACATGGGCCCGCTGTTCCAGAAGGTGCTGCTCGGCCAGATGACCGCCAAGGCATTCGCGGACACCTTCGCCGACAAGATGACCGAGGCTCAGGCGAAGTACACCAAGCGTGTGGGTGGCTGACATGGCAGCTGAGGCGGCAACCCGGACGATCGGAATTGTCCTCAACGGTGTAACCGGCCGGATGGGGTACCGCCAGCATCTGGTCCGATCGATCCTCGCCATCAGGGAACAGGGTGGAGTCCGGCTAAGCGACGGTTCGCGGGTGATGCCCGAGCCCGTGCTGGTCGGCCGGAGCGCGGCCCGCCTGGCGGAGATCGCGGATCTGCACGGCCTGACGCGCTGGACGACCAACCTGGAGGAAGCGCTCGCCGACCCGGCGGTGGAGATCTATTTCGACGCGCAGGTTACCGAGGCCCGGGACAAGGCCATCCGAATGGCCATCCAGGCCGGCAAGAACATCTACACCGAGAAGCCGCTCTCCGAGACCTTCGACGGATCGGTGGAGCTGGCCCGGCTGGCCCGGGACGCCGGGGTCCGCACCGGCATCGTCCAGGACAAGCTCTTCCTGCCTGGGCTGATCAAGCTGGCCCGGCTGATCGAGGGCGGATTCTTCGGCCGAATCCTTTCGGTCCGCGGGGATTTCGGCTACTGGGTATTCGAGGGGGATTGGCAGCCGGCGCAGCGGCCGAGCTGGAACTACCGGCGCGAGGACGGCGGCGGGATCGTCCTGGACATGTTCTGCCACTGGTCGTATGTGCTGGAGCAGCTTTTCGGCCGGGTCGAGGCGGTGACCGCCAAGGCGGTCACCCACCTTCCGGTCCGCCGGGACGAGCGCGGTGTGGAGTACCAGGCGACTGTGGACGACGCCGCGTACGGGATCTTCGAGCTCGAAGGTGGGGTGATCGCGCAGATCAACTCCTCGTGGTGCGTTCGGGTTCGCCGGGATGAGCTGGTGGAATTCCAGGTCGACGGCACTGAGGGCAGTGCCGTCGCCGGGTTGAGGGAGTGCTGGGTGCAGCATCGGTCGCTCACTCCGATGCCGGTCTGGAACCCCGACCTGCCGGTGACCGAGCCCTTCCGGCAGCAGTGGCAGCAGGTCCCCGACAACGCCGACTTCGACAACGGCTTCAAGGTGCAGTGGGAGCAGTTCCTCACCGCGGTCTGCGAGGGCACCAGCTATCCCTATGACTTCCTCGCCGGAGCGCGGGGGGTGCAGCTGGCCGAGGCCGGCCTGCTCTCCTCGGAGCAGGGACGGCGGATCACCTTGCCCGGGGTGGAACTGTGACCACGACGATCCCCGGCGGGGAGCTGACCTCGACGAGCGTGGTTCTGCCTCGCGCCGACGGCAGCCTGGAACGCTACCGGTTGCGCGAGCCGCAGCGCTGGCCGGTGCCGGCCGCCGCGCCGAGAAGTCGGGTGGTGTTCGCCGCCGCCCATGTGGTGGCCGATCCGCTCTCGGACACCGCTCCCGGTGCTCCTGCCACGCTGGACTGGGAGGCCACCCTGGCTTTTCGCCGACACCTGTGGTCGTACGGGCTGGCCGTCGCCGATGCGATGGACACGGCTCAGCGCGGGATGGGTCTGAGCTGGGATGCCGCGGCCGAGCTGATTCGCCGGTCTGCGGCGGAGGCCAAGACCTGCGGTGGCCGGATCGCCGTGGGGGTCGGAACAGACCATGCACCAATGGATCTGCCAACCTCCGCGGCGGTGCGAGCGGCCTACCTGGAGCAGCTTGACGTGGCTGAGGCGGCAGGCGCGCAGGCCATTCTGATGGGCAGCCGCCAGCTGGCCCGGGTGGCCCGCTCTGCACAGGACTACGCCGACGTCTACGGCGACCTGCTGGCCCAGGTGTCGGCGCCGGCGATCCTGCACTGGCTCGGGCCGGCATTCGACCCGGCGCTGGCCGGGTACTGGGGACACCGTGACCTGGGAGCGGCGAACGAGGTGCTGCTCCAGGTGATCCGGGACAACGCCGACCGAATCGACGGGGTGAAGATCTCGCTCTTGGATCCCGAGTGGGAGATCTGGTTGCGGGAGCGGGTACCGGACGGTGTCCTGGTCTACACCGGGGACGACTTCCACTATCCCGAGCTGATCCAGGGTGACGAGCGCGGGCATTCACACGCCTTGCTGGGAATCCTCGATCCGATCGCGCCGATCGCGGCGACGGCCCTGCAGCACCTGGACGCGGGTGACGAGGAGGGCTACGCCGCCCTGCTGGCTCCGACCGTCCCCTTGTCACGGCACCTGTTCTCCGCCCCGACCTGGAACTACAAGACCGGCATCGTCCTTCTCGCCTGGCTTGCCGGACATCAGCCGGCCTTCACCCTGGTCGGCGGGATGGCTTCGGGCCGCAGCCTGGTGCACCTGGCGCAGACACTTCGGCTCGCCGATCAGGCGGGGCTGTTGCCGGACCCGGACCTGGCCGCCGAGCGGATGGGCCACCTTCTCGCCGTCCACGGAATCGGCTCATGAGCGAGAAGCGGCGCGACGGCGCCTGGACGGAGATCGCACGCAACGACGAAGTCGCTTGTGGGCGGCCGGAGGAAGGCGCCGTCATCAGCGCCGCGCCCGAGCGAATCAAAGGTATGAGCGCCGCGCCCGAGCGAATCAAAGGCATGAGCGCGGGTTTGGATCGGCTGTCGTTGAACCAGCGGACCATCCCGCGGTGGTCGCTGCCCGAACTCGTCGACCATTGCGGTGAAGCGGGAATCGGGGCGGTCGGACTCTGGCGGGAGCCGGTTGCCGAGTACGGGTTGCCCCGAACCGCCCGATTGATCAAGGACGCCGGTCTGCGGGTCTCCTCGCTGTGTCGGGGCGGGTTCTTCACCGCGCCGGAGCAGGCGCAGTGGCAGGCGGCGATCGAGGACAACCTGCGGGCTTTGGATGAAGCCGCGGAGCTTGGCGTCGAATGTGTCGTGCTGGTGGTCGGCGGGATGGCTCCCGGATCCACCGACCTGGTCGGTGCCCGGCAGCGCGTGCAGCAGGCGCTCACCGTGCTGGCACCGGCTGCCCGCGAGCGCGGCGTCCGGTTGGCTCTCGAGCCCCTGCACCCGATGTTCTGCGCCGACCGCGCGGTGCTGTCCACGTTGCGCCAGGCGCTGCAGCTGGCGGAGCAGGTCGAAGCCGACCTGCCCGCCGTCCCACCCTCGGATGGACCGACTGGTCCGACGGTCGGCGTGGTGGTGGATGCCTATCACGTCTGGTGGGATCCCGATGTATGGTCCGCGATCGCCGCCGCCGGCTCGCACATCCTGTCCTTCCAGGTGTGTGACTGGATCCTGCCGCTGACCGAGGACGTGCTGATGGCTCGGGGAATGATGGGTGACGGTTACGTCGACCTGCGCGCGCTGCGCAAGTGCGTGGACGCCGCCGGCTACGCCGGGGACATCGAGGTCGAGATTTTCAATCAGGCGCTGTGGGATGCGGATCCGCGCGCTGTTCTAGACACCGTCGTCAAACGGTATTCCAGTCACGTCCTTTGAGTTCGTCCATGACAATTGAGGAGCAGGCGATGTTCAAGATGTCGTTCGCCGTCGCCGTCGGAGCGGCTATCACCGGCACCGTCGCACTGGCTGGCAGCGCGGTTTCGGCGCCGGTTTCGGCCGCCGCGCCGGTGCCCGATGACGCGCTGGCGCTCGCCCGGCAGGTGCTGCCCGCCGGTGACGGCTGGGGTTCTGACCAGGGTGGCACGACCGGGGGTTCGGCGGCCAACGCGGCGAACATCGCTGTGGTTTCCAGTCGTTCGGAATTGGTGGCGGCCTTGGGTGGCAACAACCTCACCAATGGCAGCAATGCCACCCCGAAGATCATCATTGTGAAGGGCCGGATCAAAGGGAACGCCGACGCCGCCGACCGGACGCTGACATGTGATGACTACGCCAAGGGCACCGGGTACAGCCTCGCCGCCTACCTGGCCGCCTACGATCCGGCTGTCTGGGGGCGAACCAGTGAACCGTCTGGACCCCTCGAGGAGGCCCGCGCCGCAGCAGCCGCGAAACAGGAAGCCCAGATCAAGATTGCGGTTGGATCCAACACCACAATCATTGGAATGGACGACACGGCAAGGATCGTCGGAGCAAGCCTGGCGCTGTCCAAGGTGAACAACGTGATCGTGAGAAACATCAAGTTCTCGGACACGGCCGACTGCTTCCCGCAGTGGGACCCCACTGACGGACCGACCGGAAACTGGAATTCCGCCTACGACAGCATCTCTCTTGTCACCGCGACTCATGTCTGGCTCGATCACAACACGTTCACTGACCAGCCGAACCTGGACAGCAAGCAGCCGTCGTACTTCGATCGGCCGTACCAGGTGCACGATGGTGCCAGTGACATCACCAAGGGCTCCGATCTCGTCACTGTCTCGTGGAACAGTTACCAAGATCACGACAAGACGATGCTGATCGGTTCGACGAACAACCCGAAGGACGATCTCGGCAAGCTACGGGTTACTTTGCACCACAACGAGTTCGACAACATCCTCCAACGTGCTCCGCGGGTTCGGTTCGGTAAGGTCGACGTCTACAACAACTACTATCGGATCGCCCCGAACACCGAGTACGTCTACAGCTGGGGTGTCGGTGTGGGATCGGCCATCGTGGCGGAGAAGAATTACTTCCGGTTTGCCGGAACCGTCAAACCGGCTCAGGTGATTTACAACTGGGGAGGCACTGCGATCCGCGCTGAGGACAACTGGGCCAAGGTTGACGGCCGCGCGGCCAGTTCGGTGGATCTACTGGCGGCTTTCAACGCAGCAAGCGACCCGGATCTCGGTTCTGACGTCGGCTGGACGCCCGCCCTACGGACCGGCGTCATCTCCGCTCTCCAGGTGCAGAAAGAGGTTCCGGCCAATGCCGGATCCGGCAGGCTCGGGCCTAGATGACTGAGCTCACCGTCGTCCTGGCTGGAGTCCATGGGCACGGCTGGTGGCACCTGCGGAACCTGCGCCGGTTGCAAAGCCTTGGCCAGGTCCGGCTGGTGGGGGTCTGTGACCCGGTCCCGGCCACACCCGAGCTCCTGGCGGGATTCGACGTCCGGGTGCAGTCCCCGTCGCTGACCGAGGTGCTGGCCCGGACCGAGCCGGACATCGTGGTGATCGCTACGCCGATCCATACCCATGCCGATCTGGCGCTGGTGGCGGCTCGGGCCGGCGTCCACATCCTGTTGGAGAAACCACCCGCACCTAACCTGGAGTCCTATCGACGGATGGTGGACGGCATCTCGGCGGCCGGCGTCGCCTGCCAGGTCGGTTTTCAGAGCCTCGGCTCCGGCGCCGTCGCCCGGGCCGCACGCCTGCGGCGGTCCGGCAAAATTGGTGCCATCCGCGGTATTTCAGCGGTTGGGGCGTGGCATCGGGACTCCACCTACTTCACCCGGTCGCGGTGGGCCGGGCGGCGCACGCTGGACGGCGTCGATGTGGTCGACGGGGCGCTGACCAATCCCTTCGCCCATGCCCTTGCCACCGCCCTAGTGGTGGACGGCAGCCAGAGCGACGGTCTCGACGCCGAGGTGGAGCTGGAGCTCTGGCACGCCTACGACATCGACAGTGACGACACTGCCTGCCTCCGGGTGGTGACCAACCGGAGAACAACGATCACCGTGGCGGTCACCCTGTGCGCGGCCAAGCCGGAGGTGCCGTATCTGGTGATCCACGGGGAGCGAGGCCGAGCCGTGCTCTGGTACACCCGCGACGTACTCGAGATTGAGCCCGGCCCGATGATCGGACGCGCCGTCGTGACGCCGATCGCGCTCACCGACGCCGGCAGCTTCGTCGGGGAGGAGCGGGTGGACCTGCTGGAGAACCTGGTGGCGCACCTGGTCGATCCGCAGGTGCCGTTGCTGGTTCCGCTCACCGCGACGCGGGCCTTCATGCATGCCGTCGAGGCGGTCCGGCTGGCACCGGCGCCGCGCCCGATCCCGAGGCAATTCCTGGACATCACCCGGGGAGAGGCAGGGGTGGGCGCCGAGCGGCGGACCGTTCCGGGGGTGGAGGACCTGGTCGCGGCCTCCGCCACCCGGCTCGCCCTGTTCTCGGAACTCGGTGTGGACTGGGCACAGCCGTCCGAGCCCGCGGCAGCAGCCGGTGGGCGCGGCCAGAGCGCGGATGGAGCGGCCGGATGATGCACCTGCACTGCGCTGATCAGGTGGTGGCCGACTACCTTGTCCGCCCCGAGTTGGCGCTTTCCCTGGCACCGCGCCCTTACCTGCACCCGGTTCGGACGCTGGCGGGCGTCACGGTGACGGACGCCGTCCCGCAGGATCATCCCTGGCATCTCGGGATGAGCGTCGCGGTGCAGCATGTCCAGACCGCGGACGGGCGAATGGCGAATTTCTGGGGCGGCCGCACCTACCTGCGCGATCATGGTTACCAGTGGTTGGATGACCATGGTCGGGTGGAGCACGTTGGCTGGACCGCCCGTGGTCCAGGGGCCTTCGAGCAGGAGCTGGCCTGGGTCGTCCCCGGCCATCCGGCGGTGCTGCGCGAGCGCCGGACGATGGCGGCGTCCCCCCTGCGACTGCCGGTTGCTCTGGCCGGGCCGGCCGGCCCGGCCGGGCAACGGGACGAGCGAGAAACGGCATGGATTCTGCGGGTCGGCTTTGGATTGGAGAACGTGACGGAAGGACAGGTCAGCCTGGGTAGTCCGGGAACGCAGGGTCGGCCGGGCGCGGGCTACGGCGGTTTCTTCTGGCGATCGGCGGCAGCGGAGGGAAAGGTCAGAGTGTCCACACCCGAAGCCGAAGGCGAGGACGCCGTCCATGGTCGACCGGCCGAGTGGCTGATCTTCGGTGCGGACGAACCCGGTACCGGGCGGCCCTGGAGCCTGTTGCTGGCCGGTGAGGATGCCGCCACGCGGGATGATCCGTGGTTCGTCCGGACGCGCGATTACCCCGGCGTCGGGTCGGCGCTCGCCTTCGAGCGGCCGATCGTGCTGGATCCAGGGGAAAACGTCTCCCGTTCCCTGCTGATAGCGGTGGTGGACGGTATCCTCAGGCCCGAAGAAGCGTCCGCCGTGGTGGCAACGGCCCGAGGTAAATGATGGATATCCCGCAGCATCGATCCGAGCCGCAGCACTCACCTGGCACGTCGCCCGTTACCGGGCGGTCACCGGCGCCGGCAGTGACCGGACGTCCGGCAGTGACTGGGCGCTCTGCGGTGACCTTGGCCCGGGTCGCCGAGGTGGCCGGGGTCTCGATCGCCACCGCCTCCAGAGTGCTCAACGGCAGCACCTTGCGAACCGTCCGCGGCGACCTGCAGGAGCGGGTCATGCTGGTGGCGGCCGACCTGGGCTACACCCCGAACACGCATGCCCAAGCGATGGCCCGAGGCAGCAGCACGATCATCGGTCTGATCGTCAACGACATCGCCGATCCCTACTTCTCCACGATCGCCGCAGGGGTAATGCGGATCGCCGAGGGGCAGGGGATCGTCGTCCTGGGCAGCACCCGCAACCAGCCGGCGCAGGAGCTGGACTACGTGACGATGCTGCGCGCGCAGCGGGCGAAGGCGATGGTGATCGTCGGGAGTCGGACGACGGACGTCAACCACACCAAGCGGCTCGCCACCGAGATCGGGGCCTTTCAGGCCGGCGGGGGACGAGTCTCGGTGGTGAGCCAGAACCGGCTCGGCGCCGACACGGTGATGCCGGAGAACCGGGCGGGTGCACATGCCCTCGCGGTTGCCCTGGTGGGGCAAGGACATCGCTCATTCGCCGTGCTCGGCGGCCCACCCACCCTGGTGGTGGCAACCGATCGGGTCAAAGGTTTCAGCGATGGAGTGATCGCCGCCGGGTTACCCGCACAGGAACGGATCCAGGTGATTCCCGGCGAGTTCACCCGGGACGGTGGATACGCGGCCGCCGGGCAACTGTTGGACAGCGGCCCGCTACCGGACTGCATTTTCGCGGTGAACGACGTGATGGCGATGGGCGCGATGGCGGCGCTTCGCGAACGCGGCTGCGTCGTTCCGCGGGACGTGGGGCTGGCCGGATTCGACGACATCCCCACCCTGCGCGACATCGCCCCGGCGCTGACCACCGTGCGCTTGCCGCTGATCGAGATGGGGGAGCGGGCCGGGACGATGGCGCTCGATGCCACCCCTGGGCAGGCCCCTCGACTGCTCAGGATTCACGGCGAAGTCGCGCTGCGCGAGAGCACCCTCCGGACCGGATGAGCCCTTGGTCTCTGATCTTGGTGCCACGAAGTGCCTGCCGGTTTCGACCCGGTGACTGGGCTGAAACCGGCAATCACTTAGCGACTTTCGGTCAGGAAGCTCGCAGCGTTGCGAAGAATTGGCGCAGGTCGCTGGTGACGGTGTCGGGCAGTTCGAGGGAGGCGAAGTGGCCACCGCTGGGGTACTCGCTCCAGTGCACGATGTTGCTGTTGTCGCGGTCGGCGAAGGTCCGGATGGACTTGAAGTCGTCGGCGAAGACAGCAACACCGGTCGGGGCCGAGTTGATCGCCGGTTCAGCATCGGCGTGCGCTTCTTCGTAGTGGTAGCGCCCGGCCGTGGCCTGGGTGTTGGTGAGCCAGTAGAGCGTGACCGCGGTCAGGATCTGCTCGCGAGTGACCAGGCTGGTGCCGTTGCCGAAGGAGTTGAACAGCTCGCTCCAGGCCAGCTGGCCGACCGGGGAGTCGGCGATGCCGACGGCGACGGTCTGCGGGCGGGAGGCGTTGATCGCGTTGTAGCCGCCGACGGACTGGAACCATTTCATGTGCTCCAGGGCCGCGTAGTCCTTCGGCTCCAGGCTGGCGAACTCGGCCGGGTCCCCGGAGGGAAACGAGAACAGTTGCAGGACATGCAATCCGAGGAACCCGGGCGGGTTCAACAGCCCGAGTTCGCGCGAGATCATCGCCCCGGCGTCGCTGCCGTGCACGCCGTAGCTGTCGTAGCCGAGCCGGCGCATCAGGGCGTCGAACGTGCGCGCCACCCGGGCCATTGTCCAGCCGCGCTCGCTCACCGGAGTGCTGAAGCCGAACCCTGGAATCGACGGAATCACCACGGAGAAAGCATCTTCAGCCCTGCCGCCGTGCGCCACCGGATCGGTGAGCGGGCCGATCATGTCCAGGAAATCGGCGAACGATCCCGGGTAGGTGTGGACCAGGAGCAGCGGGGTGGATGCCTTCTCCGCTGCCGGCACCTGGATGAAATGCACTGTCTGACCGTCAATCTCGGTTAGGTAGTGCGGAAACTCGTTCATCCTGGCCTCCTGCTTGCGCCAGTCGAACCCGTTGCGCCAGTAGTCCACCGTCTCGCTCAGGTAGCTGTTGGGGGTGCCGAGGTCCCAGTTCTCCTCCGGCACCGGGCGCGGCAGCCGGGTGTTGGTCAGTCGCCGATTGAGGTCGTCCAGTTCGGCCTGGGCAATCTCGATCCGGAACGGGCGGATGTCTGCTGCGGTGGGGTTGCTCGTCGTCATGGCTTCACGGTAGTAACCGTATAGGTGTATTTCCTGCCTAAACAGAACGGATACTCGGACCCGTGTTGGAGACTTCGGCGCGACTGCTTTCCCTGCTCTCCCTTCTGCAGTCCCGGTCCACGTGGCCGGGGGCCGAACTGGCCGAGCGCCTGGAGGTGAGCCGGCGCACCGTGCGCAATGACATCGAGCGGCTGCGCGAGCTCGGCTATCCGGTGGAGGCCACCCGGGGACCGGCCGGCTACTACCAGCTCGGCGTGGGCGCCCGGCTGCCGCCGCTGCTGCTGGACGACGAGGAGGCCGTCGCCGTCGCGATCGGCCTTCGGGCCGCGGGCGGGGTCAGCGGCATTCGCCAGAGCAGCACCCGGGCGCTCGCGAAGCTGGAGCAGGTGCTGCCGCACCGGCTGCGGCGTCGGGTCACTGCGGTCAGCGAGGCGATGTCTCACGCACCCGAGATCGCCGGCACCAATGTCGCCGATCCGGAGGTGGACTCCGCGGCGCTGGCCCAGATCGCGGGGGCGATCCGGGACCGGGAATGGATCCGCTTCGACTACCGGGTCGGCCAGGACCCGCCGTCCGATCGACCCCCCTCGGCGACCGCAGCGCCGTCCGGCCCGAAACGTATCGAGCCTTATCGGCTGGTCAGCTGGCGCGCCCGCTGGTACCTGGTCGGCCGTGATCCCGAAGCCGGGACCTGGGCTACCTATCGGGTGGACTGGATTGCCCTGCGGATGCCCACCGGCCGCCGGTTCACCGCCGTCCCCTTTCCGGAGCAGGACTACACCAACTTCGTGCTGCGCGACGTCGCCTCGACCGGGTGGAAGGTGCACGCCCGGATCACCGTGCTCGCTCCGGCCCACGAGGTCCTCGCCCGGATCAACGCCACCGTTGGGGTGGTGGAGTCGCTCGACGACCCGACCAGCGTGCTGGTCACCGGGGCGGACAGCCTCGAAACCATCGCTGTCTACATCGGAATGCTCGGCCTGGACTTCAAAGTCACCGAGCCAGCCGAATTGGTGGACCACCTCCGGGTCCTCGGGGAGCGCTACCTCAGCTCGATCCGTCCCTGATGGGTGGGCCGAGGGGACACCGGGTGGCCAGGGAGGGCGCTGGCCTGCGAACAGACCAGCGCCCACCAACGGTTACCGCTGTGCCGGTTGCCCAGGTGCTGGGGCGTACCCCACCGGCCGGGCGCTGAAGGTACCCCGGCCCTGGGTTCGGCTGCGCAATCGAGTTGCGTAGCCAAACAATTCGGTCAACGGTACGGTCGCCGTCACCACGATTGTGCCGCCGCGGGCGATCGAACCGGTAACCCGACCACGTCGAGCGGCCAGGTCACCGAGCACACCGCCGACGGTGGCCTCGGGCGCGGTGACCGTCACCTCGACTATCGGCTCCAGCAGTGCCATCGTGCTCACCCGTAGTGCCTGCCGCAGCCCGAGCCGACCGGCGGTCCGGAAGGCCATTTCCGAGGAGTCTTTCGAGTGAGTGGCTCCATCGGTCAGCTGGACCCGCAGGCCGATGACCGGATGACCGCCGAGTGGGCCCTCGGAAAGGGCATCCCGGCAACCGGCTTCCACCGCCCTGACGTACTCTCTAGGAACCCGACCACCGACCACGGTGGAACAGAACTCGAACGTCCCGTCCGCCAGCGGCTCGACGTCCAGCATCACGTGGGCGTATTGGCCGGCTCCGCCGTCTTGCTTGACGTGCCGGTAGAGCAGGCTGCTGACCCCATCCACCACCGTCTCCCGGTAGGCCACCTGTGGGCGCCCGACGCTGACCACCAGCCCTTGGGCGAGACGGATCTTCTCCACCGCGACCTCCAGATGCAGCTCTCCGAGCCCGGACAGGACGGTCTGGCCGGTCTCTGGATCGGTTCGGACGACGAGCGACGGATCCTCTTCCGCCAGCCGATTCAGCGCGGCGGTCAACCGGTCGGTGTCGGTTCCCCGACTGGCCTCGACCGTCACCGAGACCACCGGTTCGGCGGAGGACGGCGGTTCGAGAACCAGCGGAGCCCCCGGAGCAGACACAGTGGCACCGATGCCTGCGGCCTTGAGGCCGATCACTGCGACGATATCGCCGGCGACGGCCCGGTCGACCTCGGTGTGCCGGTCGGCCTGCATCCGCAGAATCCGACCGACCCGCTCGGTACGCCGGGTTCGGGCCTCCAACACGGTTCCTCCGGTCTCGATCGTTCCTGAATAGACCCGCAGATACGTCAGCCGACCGGTTTGTGTCGAGACCACTTTGAACACCAATGCTGCGAAAGGCGCATCGGGGTCAGCCGGTCGTTCCTCCTCGCTGTCATTCCAAACTCCTTTCACTGCAGGTACATCCAGTGGCGACGGAAGGTAGGCGATGACGGCATCGAGCAGCGGTTCGACTCCCCGGTTCCGGTAAGCCGAGCCGCACAGCACTACTACCCCCTCGCCGCTGCGGGTCAGATCACGCAATGCCGTGCCCAGAGTCTCTTCCGAAAGACCTGCGCTGGCGAAGAATTCCTCCAGTGCGACCGGATGCAGTTCGGCGACCGCCTCCTGAAGCAGCCGACGCCGCCGACGCGCTTCAGCCAGCAATTCCTCGGGAACTGCGCTCTCAACGAACGACTCTCGATCGTCCGTCCAGACCAGAGCCCGCATCCGAACTAGGTCGACGACACCCACGAAACCGGCTTCCCGGCCGATGGGCATCTGCACGACCAGTGGGGTGGTGCCGAGCCGGTCACGGATCGAGGCGACTGCAGCGTCCAGGTCGGCGCCCGCACGGTCGAGCTTGTTGACGAAGGCGATCCGTGGCACGCCGTACCGGTCGGCCTGCCGCCATACCGATTCGCTCTGCGGTTCGACGCCCGCGACACCGTCGAACACCGCGATCGCCCCGTCGAGTACCCGAAGCGACCGCTCGACTTCGCTGGAGAAGTCGATGTGGCCAGGAGTGTCAATCAGGTTGATCAGGTGATCAGACCAGGTGACGGTGACCGCCGCCGAGAAGATGGTGATGCCACGATTTCGCTCCTGAGCGTCGAAGTCGGTGATGGTCGTCCCGTCATGCACCTCGCCGCGCTTGTACGTGGTGCCGGTGGTGTACAGGATTCGTTCGGTGAGCGTGGTCTTGCCGGCATCGACGTGAGCGAGAATGCCGAGATTTCGAATGTTGGCGAGCTGATGACGCGAGTCGGTACGCACAGCGGTGGCCTTTCAGGAAGGTTTCCTACCGGTCAGCGCGATTTCCCAACCCAGTGCACGGACAAAGCGGGCAGCCTGAAGCCAGCCCGTTCGATGTCGCGAAAAGAGTTCAGGACAGGCTGATACCAGCCGCGCGGCTGGTAGCGGCACGCGAACCAGACACCAGAATCACCTCGTGCAGCGAACTCGGAATGACGGCGTCGATGCGGTAACGCATGTCCGTCTCCCTTCGCTGTCACGGGTTCGCGCCGTCCGATTGGACGCGCCCTGGCTTCAGCGAGAGTACCCACGCCGATCGAGTTGGCCAAGCGTTTTAGCGATCTGCCCCCACTTGGCGCCGCGATGATTAGGCGTCGTCCTCCTCGGCGCCGGGGTCCAGTAATCCCTCGAAGTCGATCGTGATGTGCAGCAGTTCGATCGTGCCATCGGACAGCGAATGGCCGAGTACCTCGTACGCGGCCACGTGGCGACCGGCCCCGAACATGGTCCGATACCGTGGTTTCGTCAATGCCAACGGACGAGGCTGTCACGGCTGCTGCATCGGAAGCCGGGCTGCCATCATGGTGATCCGGTGAAGTAGATCATCCGGGTCAATCCCACTTTCGCGTGCCTGGGTCAGGTGAGGTTAGCCCCACTGCCGAGACGTGCTGACCTTCCGCGCTGTACGGGCGTAGACCTGAGCCATAGGCGTACGGTAAGTCGTACGACAGCCGTGGAGGGCAGATGAACGTCACCGCATCGAACGCACGCACCAACCTGTACAAGCTGCTGGAACAGGTCAACGATGAGGACGAAGTCGTCGAAATCAGCCACAAGGGGCGCACCGTCTACCTGGTCGGCGAGGCCGAGATGGGATCGCTGCGGGAGATGACCCACCTGTTCGGCAGCGCCGCTAACGGGCGTCGTCTCTACCAGTCACTGGAAGATGTCGAACAGCGTCGCAACCTTGTCACAATGGACTCCGAGGACGCGTTGGAAATGCTGGAGCGAGCGATCGCGGCCGCGGAGAAGATGCAGCCCAAGACCGCATGAAGACCACGTTCCATGAGCAAGCGCTGGAAGACGTGGCCTACTGGATCGTCACCGGTAACACCCGGGCCCTCAAGCGCATCATGCTGTTAATCAAGGACATTCAGCGAGCACCGAACGACCCCGGTTTAGGCAAAGCAGAGCGTCTGAAGAATCAGTTCAGCGGGTACTCCTCACGTCGGATCACGGAGATCGACCGCCTGGTGTATCGGGTCGAGGGCGACGAGTTGGTGATCATCCAAGCGCGCGGTCACTACTGAACCTGTCGCACGACTGTCTCCCAGAGTGAGGCTGCCATATTCGGGCGAATGTCGGCGTACGGCGTCATCTGGTGAAGTCAGCGAACCAATGCATTTGTGAAAGTCGGTTATCCCGAGGTTGTTATCAGGGGTATGGCTCGTTGCGGCAAAGCAGATGAGCCCCGCCCGTCCGTACGGAGGGGCGGGGCTCATCGGGGTGACGCGGGGGACTCAGACGTCGTAGTACAGCTCGAACTCGTGCGGGTGCGGCCGGAGCCGGACCGGGTCGATCTCGTTCAGTCGCTTGTAGTCGATGTAGGTCTCGATCAGGTCCGAGGTGAAGACGTTGCCTTCGGTGAGGTAGGCGTTGTCGTTCTCGAGCGCGATCAGCACCTCGGAGAGCGAGCCCGGGACCTGGTCGATCGACGCGTGCTCTTCGGGCGGCAGCTCGTAGAGGTCCTTGTCGACCGGGGCCGGCGGCTCGATCCGGTTCTTGATGCCGTCCAGGCCGGCCATCAGCATGGCGGAGAAGCCCAGGTACGGGTTGCCGGACGGGTCGGGCACCCGGAACTCGATCCGCTTGGCCTTCGGGTTGGACCCGGTGACCGGAATCCGGACGCACGCGGAGCGGTTACGCGCCGAGTACACCAGGTTGACCGGGGCTTCGTAGCCGGGCACTAACCGGTGGTAAGAGTTCACCGTCGGGTTGGTGAACGCCAGCAGGGACGGCGCATGCTTGAGCAGGCCACCGATGTACCAGCGGGCCAGATCGGACAGGCCACCGTAACCGCGCTCGTCGTAGAAGAGCGGCTCGCCGTCCTTCCAGAGCGACTGGTGGCAGTGCATCCCGGAGCCGTTGTCACCGAAGATCGGCTTCGGCATGAAGGTGACGGTCTTGCCGGCATCGTGCGCCACGTTCTTCACGATGTACTTGAACAGCTGAACCTTGTCGGCGGACTTGCGCAGCGAGTCGAACCGATAGTTGATCTCGGCCTGACCGGCGGTACCGACCTCGTGGTGCGAGCGCTCGACGTCGAGCCCGAGGGCATCGAGCTGGACGCACATCTGGTCGCGCAGATCGGCGTAGTGGTCCACCGGCGGAACCGGGAAATATCCGCCCTTGTAAGGGGTTTTGTGGCCGCGGTTGCCGCCGTCCTCGACCCGGCCGGTGTTCCAGGCCGCCTCGATTGAGTCGATATAGTAGTAACTGGCGTTCTGCTTCGTCTCGAAGCGGACGTCGTCGAAGATGTAGAACTCGGCCTCGGGGGCGAAGAAGGCGGTGTCGGCGATGCCGGTCGACTTCAGGTACGCCTCGGCCTTGCTGGCGACCTGGCGAGGGTCGCGGCTGTACGGCTCGTCCGTGTACGGGTCGACGATGCTCATGTTGATGTTGAGCGTCTTCTCCGAGCGGAACGGGTCGATGTAGGCCGTATCGAGGTCGGGGATCATCTTCATGTCCGACTCGTGGATGGCCTGGAAGCCGCGGATCGATGATCCGTCGAACATCTGGCCCTCGGTGAAGAAGTCGGCGCCCACCGACTTCGCCGGAACGTTGAAGTGCTGCATCACACCAGGCAAGTCGCAGAACCGGACGTCGACGAACTTGACATCCTCGTCTGCGAGATACTTGATGACCTCATCGGCGTTGCTGAACATCCAACCTCCACGGTCGGGAACGGTCACGGTTCTGGCGGGACTGGTGGTGCGGTCATGTGGTGCGGTCACGACGGATCGCTGCGGACGCTAGGCGTCGCGCTTTTCCGGCGAGTGTCGCAGAGGTTTCGCAATGGTTACGACCTGGGTCTGCGTGTGTCGACCGCGTGGCGGTGCTGCGTCGACCCGATAAGCAACAGTGATCATTGGGTGACGAGTTGACCTTACTCCCGTGGTCCCGGTGCAGGTGGGGCGGGCACGGCGGGGCTGGGGCAGGATCTTGGCCGAGGCTGCCGGGCTGCGTATCGCTCAGGTTGTGGCTGAGGCCGCTCGCTCGGCGGTCGTCAGGCCGGGATCGACGTGCCGGTGACGACGCCAACCGCGTGGCGGCGGTGGGCGGCGAAGAGGGGAAGGGCGGCCTGGGGGTCGCGGGCGCGCAGGGCGGCGGCCAGTGCGTGGTGCTCCTGGGGGATGCAGCTGAGGTAGCTCTCGGTGCTGAGGCCGATGCGGGTCAGCAGGAACAGGTGGACCTGGCAGCGGATGGTCTCCCAGGCTGCGGCGAGACGCTGGTGGCCGGTGGCGGCGAAAACGGCGTCGTGGAAGGCGATGTCGAGGCGGACCATGGCGTGCGGGTCCGTCGTGTGATCCATCACGCCGGCCGCCTTCTCGATGGCCGCGAGGTCATCGTCCGAGGCGTGCGCGATGACCTGCTGGACGGCGAGGTCCTCAAGCGCGCCGCGCAGGCTGTCGAGCTCGGCGACATCATCGGCGGACAGCGTCGTGACCACGGTGCCGCGGTGCCAGGCGCAGTGCACGAGCCCCTCGCGCTCCAGTACCCGCAGAGCCTCACGCAGTGGGCCCCTGCTGACCTGCAGTAGGCCGGAGAGTTCGACCTCTCGCAGCGGCGCTCCGGGAGCGTATGCACCGCTGAAGATCGCCTCTCTGATCCGGTCGGCGACCTCGTCGGCCAGTCCGCGGCGGCGGACGGGGGCCACCACGCGATCCCCGTCGGGTTGCGTCTTCTCCATGTCGTGATGTTAACATTCAAACCGTTGTCGCAATGTCAACATTGAGACAACGGAAGTGGCCGGTCGTCTGACCAGGAAAGAGGCGTTTCATGAAGGTGTTCCAGATCGGTGCCGCCGGAGGTGTCGGCAGGAGGCTCGCCGGCCTGCTATCCGAGCGCGGTGACGAGGTGACCGGCATGCACCGCAGCCCGGCCCAGACCGACACGATTCGCGCGACCGGTGCGACGCCGGTGACTGGGGACCTGATCGCTGACTCAGTGGAAGAGCTCGCAGGCAAGCTCGCCGGGCACGACGCAGTGGTGTTCTCGGCCGGCGCCCACGGAACCGGCATGGACAAGACCACGCTCATCGACGGCAAAGGCCTGGAGAAGGCAGCCGCTGCGGCCGAGACCGCCAAAGTCCCGCGCTTCGTCCTCGTCTCCGTGTTCCCTGACGCCCTGCGTGGCAATGGAGCGGCCGAAGGCTTCGAGCACTACGTCAAGGTCAAGAAGAGTGCCGACGTCTATCTCACCCGCACCGGCCTGGACTGGCTGATCGTCCGCCCCGGCACGCTGCTGGACGGACCGGGCACCGGGCGGGTCACCGCCGGGCCTGCCCTCGAATACGGCGACGTACACCGCGACGATGTCGCCGCGTTCATCGATGCCGCCCTGCACGAGCCCGCCCTCAGTCGCGTCATCGTCGAGCTGACCTCCGGCGACACCCCCGTCGCAGACGCGGTCGCCCGTCTCGTCTGAGCCCGGCGCTCCTGCTCACCCCCGGATTTCCCCGCCCGTCAGAACTGGTAAGCGCCAGGCACTCCACGTCATACGGAAGGAACCCCAGGCCCCATGTCCGCTCTGTCCGGTCTCGCCTCCGCCATCCCCCGCTTCCACCTCGCTGTCCCGGTCGACGACCTGGACGCCGCCCGCCGCTTCTACGGGGAGACGCTCGGCCTGGAGCAGGGCCGTAGCGCCGACACCTGGGTGGACTGGAATCTGCACGGCCACCAGTTCGTCACCCACCTCGCCCCGGCCCGCGCCGAACAGATACACAACCCGGTCGACGGCCACGACGTCCCCGTACCGCACTTCGGGCTGATCCTGACCATCGACGCCTTCCACCGGCTCGCCGAGCAACTACGCAGTGCAGAGACCGAATTCATCATTGAGCCCCACGTGCGCTTCGCCGGCGAAACCGGCGAGCAGTGGACGATGTTCCTGCTCGACCCGGCCGGCAACGCCCTGGAGTTCAAGGCCTTCGCCGACGACTCCCAAGTGTTCGCGACACCACTACGCCGGGACCCTGCGGCGGGCCCTGCGTGAATTGGCCACCAACCCTTCACCGACTACTTCAATCTGTTGAAAGTCGATGGCACGTGGACCATTGTCAGCAAGATCTACCACACC
This sequence comes from Kineosporiaceae bacterium, assembly GCA_031400005.1. Classification (GTDB taxonomy): domain Bacteria; phylum Actinomycetota; class Actinomycetes; order Actinomycetales; family Kineosporiaceae; genus JANNPJ01. Next base: position 19,077 of record JANNPJ010000546.1, read on the forward strand.
AATGACGTGTCAAAGCCCTAGCCTCGGGGCATGTCAGGACGGCTCGTCAGTGCAGCTGGCGGGCCGTCCGGCTTGTGGCGCTGAGGCTGCGTGCTCAGGCTGTGGCTGCGCGCTCGGCCTCGCCGCGAAGGATGCAGAACTCATTGCCCTGGGGATCGGCCAGCGTCACCCAACCGGTGCCGTCCGGCTTGCGAAGGTCTGCCACCGTCTGCGCGCCGAGGCCGATCAGGCGCGCAAGTTCCTCGTCCCGGGTGCCGGTTCGGGGGGACAGGTCGAAGTGGATCCGGTTCTTGCCCTGCTTGGGTTCGGGGACCTCGATGAACAACACGCGGTGTACCCGGTCGCGGGACATGATCAGGCATTCCTCGTCGCCGGGTGAGTCCGGGTCGTCCGGGTCGCTCATGTAGTCGAGGACCTCGCGCCACCAGGCCGCGAGGGTAAACGCATTCCGGCAGTCAACGGCGGTGTGTGAGATGAAGGAGGCCACCAGGTCATTGTCCGGACTCCCGACCGCCGGGCCAACCGAATTTCCTGTTTCGCCAGCCGAGCCGACGGCACCCGCTGTTCGCTCGTCCCGGCCGAATTCTCTAGACTTCGATACGTGGTGGACCGTCGCGACCTCGGGTCGTGGTTGCAGGGCCCGGGCGCGACGTCCGAGCCCGATTCCGGATATCCGGGTCAACGGCTTGGCCGCCCGGAGTCCGGTCCCAGTTCGCTTGCTGGGCTAGGCCGCCGGCTTGCCAGCCTGATGATCGACTGGGCCTTCTGCCTGCTCATCGCACGCGGGTTCTTCGGCCCGGAAGCGTTGCAGGCCAACGGTTCTCTGTCGGTCGTCGGGATTCTGGTGGTGGTGAATCTGGTGCTCGTCGGTACCGCCAGCGCGACAGTCGGACAGCGCCTGGTAGGTGTCCGGGTGGAACGCCTGGACGGCGGTCCGCCAGGGTTGCTGAAGGCCCTGATTCGTGCGGTGCTGCTGGGTCTCGCCCTTCCGGCGCTGACTTTGATCTGGGAGCGTGATCGGCGCGGACTGCACGACCTGGCGTCGCAGACAGTGGTGGCGATGCGTTAGTGCACGGCCTGGCGCCTTTGGGCGCTGCTCTGGGCCGACACGGCTGCTGCCGGAATCTTTGCCAGGTCACGCATGGTGCGCGCGTCGTCAATCTGTCGGCTGCGGTGGGCGTGGACCGAGTGTGCAGCGTTGAGCGCCGCCGATCGGGCAAGGCCCGCGTCAGCTCGTCTGACCCACACACCCATGATTCGGACTACATCGGTCGTTGCGTTCATGAGCATCGATGACCCCCTCCAAGGCGAGGTTCCCCCGTACGGCTATCGGTCGGTCGTGACTGGCTGACCACAAGAAGCTACTTCAGTCCTACCCATTGAACCAGGGGTGACATCAGTGCAGTGGTCAGTGATCTGTACGACAGGTTCTGTACAGAACCTAAGCCCTTACCCTTGCTGAGATCCGGATGTCAGCGGCCCTTGGTCGCGCGGCGGTCCGGTCGCATCCGGCCCGGGTCTACACCCTTGGGGATCGGCAGCCGGGCCGGGCCGAGCGCGCGCAGGCGCTTGGCGACGGCGCTTACCTCTGCTTTTGTCAGTACCGGCCGCTTGCGCATGATCGTCCGGGAGAGCTTCTGCAACGGAACCTGGCCCTCGCCGGGGCCGGCGTTGAAGATCACTACCGGGACGTCGGGCAGGACCCGGTTGAGCCGCTTGCGTTCCAGTTCGACGAGTCGGGTCACCCGCGGCAGTGGGCCCTCAGTGACGAGGACGATCCCCGGGCGGCCGATGGCCCGGAACACCAGGTCCTGGGTGCGGGGATCAACGGCAATCGGCTGCTCCTCGACGTTCCAGCCTCGCCGCAGCCCTTTCAGGGCGTATCCGGCAGCCCCCGTCTGGCCCTCGATCTGCGAGTAGGCAGCCCGCTCGGCTCGACGTCCCATGATGATGACGGCGAGCATGATTCCGGTGATCACACCCAGGACGGTGACGTAGATCGGGTGACCGATCAGCAACCCGATCAGCAACCCGAGGGCGATTGAACCGACGAAGGCGAGCAGCATCAGCCAGACCACAGCCGGGTCCGACTTGCGGGTCATTGTGAACACGGCCCGGATCTGGGACAGCCGACCCTGTTTTGCCGGGGTAGCGTCCTTGGCGTCCTTGGGTGCAGCGTTACGAGCCATGTGCGAAGGATACTTCCCGTCAGGCGAGATCCGGGACCAGGGCGCTAGCCACCTGCCGGGCGGTGGCGGCTTCGGTCAGGTGAATCAGTTCGGGCGGCACGGTCTCGCCCCTCCGCTTCATCGCCTGGGCCCAGAGCCGGCCCGCGCGGTAGGACGAGCGCACCAGCGGTCCGGACATCACCCCGGCGAAGCCGAGCCCCTCGGCCTCGGCGTTCAGCTCGACGAACTCTTCCGGCCGCACCCAGCGGTCCACCGGATGGTGCAACGGGGAGGGCCGCAGGTACTGGGTGATGGTGATCAGGTCGCAGCCGGCTGCGTGCAGGTCGACGAGGGCCTCGGAGATCTCGGCTCGGGTCTCGCCCATTCCGAGGATCAGGTTCGACTTGGTGACCTGTCCCTTGGACCGGGCCAGCTCGATCACCCCGAGCGAGCGCTGATAGCTGAACGCCGGACGAATCCGTTTGAAGATCCGCGGGACGGTCTCCAGGTTGTGGGCGAAGACCTGCGGGGCGGCGTCGAAGACCTGTTGCAGGAGTTCGGGCTTGCCGGAGAAGTCCGGGACCAGGATCTCCACGCCGGTCCCGGGGGCGGCGGCGTGGATCGCGCGGATCGTCTCCGCGTACAGCCAGGCGCCCTCGTCCTCCAGGTCGTCTCGAGCCACGCCGGTGACGGTCGCGTAGCGCAGTCCCATGGTGGCCACGCTCTCGGCGACCCGGCGGGGCTCGTCGACGTCCAGTGGGGCCGGTTTACCGGAGTGGATCTGGCAGAAGTCGCAGCGCCGGGTGCACTGATCACCACCGATCAGGAAGGTGGCTTCGCGGTCTTCCCAGCACTCGAAGATGTTGGGGCAGCCTGCCTCCTGGCAGACCGTGTGGAGTCCTTCTTTTTTCACCAAACTGGTCAGAGCCGTGTATTCCGGACCCATTCGGGCCGTGGTCCTGATCCAGGGTGGTTTGCGTTCGATCGGGGTCTCGGCGTTGCGTGCCTCCACGCGAAGCAGCCGTCGGCCTTCCGGAGCGAGCGTCACCTGAACTCCCATATCTCGCGGACAGTCGATCTTGCTCAAACGCACCGCAGATCGGCACGCCGACGTCACGCGCATCGCTGACCTCCACTGTAAGCGTCCGACCTGCCCAGTCTCATCCCGGTCCGGTGTGAGCTTTCAGCCAGTGGGTGTGAGACCCGTCAGGCAGCGCCTGCGCCGGTGGTCTCGCGCGTCCGGGTGGCCTCGCGTGGGCCGTGCCCGGCCAGATCGCAGCGCTTGAGCGCCTCCTCGACCAGGGGAACGACCTCGGCGACGCGGACGTCCCGGCCGAGCTCGGTGCTGAGCGAGGTGACACCGGCGTCCGGAATCCCGCACGGCACGATCTGACCGAAACCACCGAGGTTGGCGGCGCAGTTCAGGGCAAAGCCATGCATCGTGACGTGCTTGGCGACCCGGATCCCGATCGCCGCGATCTTGCGTTCCGGTCGCAATTCGTCGGCCGGCAACCACGCGCCGCTGCGGCCGGGCACCCGACCGACGGTGAGGCCGAGCTGAGCGCAGACCTCGATCAGCATTCCCTCCAGGCGCCGGACGTAGGAGACCACATCGATCGGTGCGGCCAGCCGAATGATCGGATACCCGACCAGCTGACCTGGACCATGCCAGGTGATCTTGCCGCCGCGGTCGACGTCCACCACCGGTGTGCCGTCGACCGGCCGCTCATGGGGTTCGGTCCGCCGTCCGGCGGTGTAGACGGCCTGATGCTCAAGCAGCATCACGGTGGGGCCGACGTCGCCCGCCACGACCTGCGCATGGAGTTCTCGCTGCAGTTGCCAGGCCGTCTCGTACGGAATCGCGTCGGTGCCGTATCCAGGATGCACGATCCGAAGTGAGTCCACTTCAGCAGGTTACGCCCGGAGCGGTTCCCGTGGCATCGAGGGGAGGCCAAGGTCGGCCAGCACGGCATCGGCGGCTCGCCGACCGGACACCAGCGCCCCTTGGATCGAGGCGGTGTCTCGATGGTCGCCGGCTACCACCAGCTGAGGGGCCAGGGTTACTGGCAATCGTGACTCCAGCGGGACCGGCATCGCCGTCAGCGCGTGGGGGACGACGTGCCGGCGCATGAGCTCCCACCAGCGGGTGGATTGCCCGTAGACGTGTTGCAACTGAGCCAGCACGGCTCGCTCGGTGGCCTGGTCCCCGGCTTCTCCGAGCACGGTGGTGGCAATCAGCGATCGATCGTCCGGGCTGTAACTCGTGGCCCGATTGCTGATCACGATGCTGTTTACCACCGGGCCACGGTGGTCGCCGTCCACATGCAGGGCGCCGGATCGGGTCGGGGGTTCGGGGCTGACATGCCAGAACGTCGTCAACGGACGCATCTGGACGGCGGGCAGGTGCAGCATCCGCGTCGCCGTCGTCGGATCGGTGGCGACCACCACGCAGTCGGCGGTGATCTCACCGGCCGCCGTGCGGACGCTCCCCGCCTTCACCGACTCGACCGGCACGCCGAGGTGCAGGCCGGTCAGTCCGGCGCTCAGCTGGTCTGGCACGGCCTGCATCCCGCGCCACGGGACGGCGGGACTACCGCGCAGGAACGAGCGGACCAGGAGCTGAGTGAACCGATGCGAACTGCTGCCGTCCCGCTCGCCGAGCACACCGGCCAGGAACGGCTCGATCACCCGATCCCGCAGATCGCCGTCGATACCCCGCTCGTCGAGGGCCTGCCCCCAGCCGAGATCTGGCTCGGCGAGAAGCGCCTGGGGTGAGCGGCGACTCGTCTGCAGCGCCCACCGGCCGAAAGCGGACTGTTCCCGGATCGAGCCGACCCCACCGCGAATCAGCGAGCCGATCACCCTGGGCAGCATCCCCGGGGCCCGGCGGGGATCGGCGAGCGTGCGCCGTCCGTTCCCGGTAGCCACCACGATGGCCGCGGGGAGCGGCTGCAGGCGAAGGGCGGCCACGTCCAGGACCCGCTGCACCTCCGGATAGGCCGGGTTGATCAACTGAAAACCACGGTCGCAGAGGAATCCGTTCACGGTGTCGGTGCGGACTCGACCGCCGACCGCCTCGGCTGCCTCCAGCACGACGACCTCCACACCACGGCGGGTGAGCCGCTGAGCACAGGCCAGCCCGGCCAGCCCGGCCCCGACCACGATCACCTCGGCGTGGGAGGCGAGCGTCGAGGCCTGCGTTGGGTTGTCTTCCATCACGTGCGACCTCCGATGCGCTCGGCCTCGTTGCGATTGACCGGAAGCATGTCAGGTCGTGAGCAGTCCGAAACAGGGGAGGTTCCCCCCTGTGGATATCGACGGTCGCGAAGTGCCGTCTGTGGATAACCAAAACGGGCGGATCGCCGTTGGGTTCAGAGTGTGGGAATGGACCTCACACCTTTTCACGGACCACCCGCCGCCGCCCCGCGCGTCCCCGGGTTCGTTGCTCGCACGCTCCTCGGATTCGGGACGCACGGCGAGGTGTGGCTCGCCGATGACCTGTCGACCGGGGGCACCGTCGCGTTGAAGATTGGCCGTCGCCCGGCCGAGGAGACGTCGCTCGCCTCGGGTGATCCACCAGATCGACGTCCCGAGCAGGAGACCGCCCTGCTCTGCCGGATCGACCATCCCCATATCGTCCGGTTGCAGCGGGTCGTGCCGCTTCCGGCCGGCGGACTGGCAATGGTCCTGGACCTGGCCGCGGGTGGCAGTTTGGCCTCGCTGGTGGCAGCCCGGGGCCGGCTCGATCCGGGTGAGGTGAGTACCCTCCTGGTTCCGCTCGCCGATGCGCTTGATCACCTGCATCGGCGGGGCGTGGTGCACGGCGACATCGCCCCCGGAAACGTGCTCTTCACCGGCGAAGGTCGGCCACAACTAGGCGACCTCGGTGCCGCTCGTGTTCTGGGTTCTCGGATCGGAGGGGCTTGGGCCACACCAGGTTTCACCGATCCGGCGCTGACCCAATCCGACCCGGACGAACTCGATCTGCGGGCCGCCGATCTTTGGGGTTTGGCCGCCGTCGGGTGGTTCGGGCTCACCGGCCGACCCCCTGAGCCGACCTTCAGGGCCGATCCGCCCACCGATGATGCTGCCGCCCTGGGCGAGTTGCTGAGGCACTGCCTCACCGCTGCGCCACCGGATCGGCCATCGTTGCCGGAGCTGGCGGACCGAGCCTGGCAGGCGGCGCGTCCGACGCCCGTCCGGCTGGTGACCGGGGGCGATCTGGAGGCGGGTGACTCGGGGCTGCCACCGCTGTCCAGTCGCGGCACCCGACGGGTCCTGGTCGTCAATGGCGATGATCCGGACGCTGATTCGGCTGGAGCGGAAGCGGTGCGGGCAGGTCAGGTGGGAACTGACCGGGTACCCGCTGGGTCCCTGACGTCGCCAACCGGTGGTCGGTCCGAGGCGGACGCCTGGCCGCCCGCAGACGGCGGCGAGCCGGCGGAGCGCACCGGATCGGCACATATCTGGAACCGGATCGGCGCGACCAGAATCCGATCCGAAGGGCGGTCGCACGGCTCCGGCCGCCGCAGCGCCGCCGTCATCGCCCTGGTGATGGCTGGGACCGCGGTTGCCGCGGTTGGCGCCGCCGTCACGATCCGGCCCGACGCATCGTCCGCGACTGGCACTGCGGCGGCTGGCGCGTCGGCGTCGGGCGTTCCTGGGGCCTCGACCGCTCCGACGACTTCGGGCGCTCCGGCCGGTTCGGGCCGGACCTCGGATCCTGCCGACACGGCCGCCCTGGAGGCGGAACTGGCCCGGGCACTGATCGCGATCGGGCGCTCGCGGGCGGCGGCCTTCGGGCGTGCCTCGGCCCGCTTCCTGGCCGCCGCCAACGTCACCGGGTCGCCGGCTGATGCGCAGGATGTGCGGCTCGTCCAGCGGCTGCGCTCGCAGGGATACCGGCTGCACGGAGTGCGCTTCGAGATCTCCGGCGTACAGGTCTTGCGCCGACGCGGTGAACAGGTGGACGTCCGTGCGGTGGTCACCACGTCGGCACATCGTCAGGTGCGGATTGGTTCCGGGGTCGCCATCTCGGTGCCAGAAGACGGGCCTCGAGCGGTCGTCCTCACGGTCGCACCGGTCGACCTGAACCGCTCCGGACCCGGCCGGTGGCGGGTCCGGAGCGTGCAGGCACCCTCATGATGCGGCTCTTTGCCCAGGCGCTATCGGGCCGTACTCGCGCACGCTGGGCGCTATTCGGCCGTGCTCGACCGGGCCATGTTCGATCGGGCGGTGTTCGATCGGGCGGTGTTCGATCGGCCGGTGACCCAGGAGGCGGCGATCTCGAGCGTGGGGTGTCGGAAGGTGAAACCGGAAGCGAGCAAGCGGCTGGGTACCACCCGCTGACTGCCGAGCACGTCGCCGGCGAACTCTCCGACCACGGCCCGCAGCGCGAACGCCGGCGCCCGCAGCAGGGAGGGTCGGTGCAGGGCCGACGTCAGCGCCCGGATCACCTCGGCGTTCGGCGCCGGAGCGGGCGCAGTGAGGTTCACCGGGCCGGCGAGGTCGGTATCGATCAGGTGCTGCAATGCGGCCACCTGGTCAGCGAGGGTGATCCAGCTCCACCACTGCTGCCCGCTGCCGAGAGGCCCGCCCAGCCCGAGGCGAGCCAGCAGCAACAGGGGGGCGAACGCGCCGCCAGAGGGCGACATCACCAGCCCAGTTCGCGGATGAACGACCCGAATTCCGGCCTCTCGAGCCGGGTCGGCTTCCGCCTCCCAGTCCTGCACAAGGTCGGACATGAAGCCGGTGCCCTTGGTCGAGCGCTCGCTGAGAAGCTCGTCACCGCGATGTCCGTAGTACCCGATCGCCGAGCCCGACACCAGCACGCGCGGCAGCGGGTCGAGCGAGGTCAGCGCCCGGACCAGGGTCCGGGTGCTGAGGGTTCTGGAGTCGCGCAGCACCCGCTTGTAATCGTCGTCCCACCGCTGCTCACCGACGCCCGCCCCCGCGAGGTGAACGGCGGCGTCCACCCCGACCAGCCCGGGAAGATCCACACTTCCGGCGCCGGGATCCCATTCAACCTGTCCGGGGCCCCTGGGGGTACCCCGGACAAGCTGAACGACATCGTGGCCGACGGCACGCAGAGCCGGGATCAACGCGGAGCCAATCAGCCCGTGCGATCCCGTGACCGCTATCCGCATCAGTCGCCTTCCGGTATCAGTGACGTAGAACGTCCGGCAATAAGGGACTGCCGGAGGCTCTTACAATCCGAGGTCCGCCTCGAAGGCGCCTTCCTCGAGGCGCTCCTTGATGGTCATCAGGAAGCGAGCCGCGTCGGCTCCGTCCACCAGGCGGTGGTCGTAGGACAACGCGAGGTAAACGATGGAGCGGATCGCGATGCTCTCCGACCCGTCGCTTTCCACCACGACCGGACGCTTGACGACCACGCCAGTGCCAAGAATCGCGGTCTGCGGCAGGAAAATGATCGGCGTGTCGAAGAGCGCACCACGGCTGCCGGTGTTGGTCAGCGTGAAGGTGCCGCCGCCGAGGTCATCCGGGGTGATCTTGTTGTTTCGGGTGCGGTCCGCCAGATCGGTGATCTTGCGGGCCAGACCGGCAATATTCAGATCTCCGGCGCCATGGACGACCGGAACCGTCAGGCCCCGCTCGACGTCCACCGCGATGCCAAGATTCTCCTCGGCGTGGTAAACCACCGACTCGTTCTCGATGCTGGCGTTCAGCTTCGGGTGCTGCTTCAACGCCTCCACCGCGGCGAGCGCGAAGAACGGCATGAACGACAGCTTCACGCCCTCGCGGGCGAGGAAGTCCTTCTTCGCCCTGTCTCGCAACCGAGCGATCCGGGTGACGTCGACCTCGACCACGGTGGTCAGCTGCGCCGACGTCTGCAGCGATTCGACCATCCGCTTGGCGATCACCTTGCGCAACCGAGACATCTTCTCGGTCGTCCCGCGCAGTGCCGAGACAGTTACCGGCTTGGCCGCCGGGCTGGGAGTACTTGCCGCCGAGGCGGCAGCGGGTGCGGCCGCCGGTGCCTGCGCAGGCTCCGGAACGGCCTTCGCCTTGGCAGCGTCGATCACATCCTGCTTACGGATCCGACCGCCGACACCCGTTCCCTTGATCGACGACAGGTCGATGCCCTGTTCGGTAGCCATCCGCCGGACCAGCGGGGTGACGTAACCGGCGCCACTCTCGGAGGTGCCGTTGCTGCCGCTGCGGCGCTCCGGCGCTGGCGCCTGGGCGGGAGCGGCCTGGGCTGCCGGTGCTTGAGGTGCGGGAGCCTGAGGTGCAGGAGCCTGGGGTGCAGGGGCCCGCGGTGCGGGAGCCTGGGGTGCAGGAGCGGCCTGCGGGGCGGGTGCCTGGGGTGCAGGAGCGGCCTGCGGAGCCGGGGCCGCTTGCGGGGTCGGGGCCTGGGGCGCGGGAGCCTGCGGTGCCACGTCCGCGCTGCCCACGATCGCCAGTGCGGCGCCCACCTCGACGGTCTCGTCCTCACCGACCAGGATCTTCTGGACGACGCCAGCCACCGGCGACGGGATCTCGGTGTCGACCTTGTCGGTCGAGACCTCAAGCAGAGGCTCGTCGACGTCCACCTTGTCGCCCACCTGCTTGAGCCAGCGAGTGACGGTGCCTTCGGTGACGCTTTCGCCGAGGGCCGGCATCGTGACCGTGGTGCCGTCGTCCCCGGCATTGTCACCGGATGGCGCAGGCGCAGCGGGAGCCTCGGCAGCCGGAGTTTCAGCGGCCGGAGCCGGGGCAGACTCGGGCGCCGGCGGGGCCGGCTGCGCGGACTGTGCCGGAGCAGAGTCGGCTTGATCCGCCGCTGGGGCGTCGGCGCTACTGGATCCGTCCCCGATCAAAGCCAGTTGGGCCCCGATCTCAACGGTCTCGTCCTCGGAGACGAGGATCTGTTCCAGGATGCCGGCGACAGGCGACGGAATCTCGGTGTCGACCTTGTCGGTCGAGACCTCCAGCAGAGGTTCATCGACCTCTACTCGGTCGCCGATCTGCTTGAGCCACCGTGTAACCGTGCCCTCGGTGACACTCTCGCCCAGCGCGGGCATCTGCACGGAGTCCGACATCTGTTCTCCGCTCTCCTTCGTCTTTGGTGGCGTCAAAGCCGCCGTGGTGAGGGTGGATGGTCAGGCGTGCGAGTGAAGCGGCTTGCCGGCAAGCGCGAGATGAGCCTCGCCCATTGCCTCGTTCTGTGTGGGATGAGCGTGCACCAACTGGGCTACATCTTCGGGGAAGGCTTCCCAGTTGACGATCAATTGGCCTTCGCCAATCAGCTCACCGACCCGGGCGCCAACCATATGCACACCCACGACCGGACCCGACTTCTGCCGGACGAGCTTCACAAAACCGGCCGTCGCCAGGATCTGGCTCTTGCCGTTGCCACCGAGGTTGTACTCGTAGGTCTGGACCTCATCGGCACCGAAGCGCTCACGCGCCTGGGCCTCCGTGATCCCGACCGAAGCGACCTCGGGGTCGCAGTAGGTAACTCGGGGGATACCGCTCTCGATGATCGGGGCGGGGTTGAGGCCACCGATCTCCTCCGCCACGAAGATGCCCTGGGCGAAGCCGCGGTGTGCCAGCTGCAGGCCAGGCACGATGTCGCCGACCGCGAAGATGTTCGGCACGTTGGTCCGCAGTCGCTCGTCGGTCAGGACGAAGCCGCGATCCATCGTGATCCCGACCTCTTCGTAGCCGAAGCCGGCCGCGTTCGGGCCCCGGCCGACCGCGACCAGCAACAGGTCAGCGGTCAGCGTCTCGCCCGACTCCAGCGACACGGTCACCCCGTTGTCGTCCTGGGTGGCGCCGGCGAACCGGATGCCGGTCTTGAAGGCGATGCCGCGCTTGCGGAAGGCGCGCTCGAGAATCTTGGAGGCACCGGCGTCCTCGGCCGGAACCAGGCGGGGCAGCGCCTCGACGATCGTTACTTCGGCACCGAACGAACGCCACACGCTGGCGAACTCCACGCCGATCACGCCACCACCGAGCACAATCACCCGCTGCGGCACCTGGTCCATGGTCAGCGCCTGGTCGCTGGTGATGATCCGGCCACCGATCTCCAGACCGGGCAGCGAACGAGCGTACGAACCGGTTCCGAGGACGATGTTGCGGCCTCGGTAGCGCTGCCCACCGACCTCCACCGTGTCGGCCGAGACCAGGCGGCCCTCGCCCTCGACAAAAGTGATCGCGGACGAGCCGATCAGCCCCTGCAGGCCCTTGTACAGTCGGCCGACAACGCCGTCCTTGTACTTGTTGACGCCGGGCATGTCGATCGACTCGAAGGTGGCCTTGACGCCGAAACGCTCGCTTTCCCGCGCGGAGTCAGCCACCTCAGCGGCATGCAGCAAAGCCTTGGTCGGGATGCATCCTCGGTGCAGGCAGGTCCCCCCGACCTTGTCCTTCTCGATCAGGACGACGCTCAGCTCGAGCTGAGCTGCCCGGAGGGCAGCGGCGTAGCCACCGCTACCGCCTCCGAGGATCACAACATCGTGGACCTGGTCGTGGCCGGATTCGGACACCTGGTGCTCCCTTGCAATTCAAACGACGACCGACGCGCAGACGCCGGGGTTCTGCCGACATCTTGTCACCACCGCTGCGGGGGGTCACATCGGGTACTGCTTCGCTGCGCACAGTTCTTCAGTGGGCACAGTTCTTCAGTGCGCACAGTGCCACGCGTCACGAGGCAGTCCGGTGAGAGGTAAGAGAAGCGGGGGTAGCGGTGACATTATCGGGGAACGTGGGACGTCAGTGCCGCGTTTGGTCGTAGATGTGCAAACCAGCGGCGTCGATCGGTTCAGCGAACCAACTGACCGGACCCAACTGACGTAGCCGAGACACGAGATGATTGGTGGGGGTGTCAGGTGAGCTGGTGGGGACGTCGGCGATCGCCGCAGACCGGCGGGCGGGCTGAGCAGCGCGCCGAGGTGGGACTGGTCCGAGATCATCTCGAAGAGTTTGTCCGGACGAGGGTGGGTGTCGAGGCCTTCATTGAGCCGGCCACGACGGTGACCCCACCGACCGTCTTGTTGATCGCGACAACGGGGGAGTGGACCCGCCGCCGGGTCAATCAGCACCTCCTGCGCGACCTGTCGGATCGACTCTCGGTCCCGGTGTACGACGTCCAGTTGGTTGGTTACCCACAGCGAATGCGGGACTGGAACGCACGGGCCAAGCTGGCCGCCCGTGACCTCGATCGGGAACCCTGACCCCGAGCAACCGTGCATGATCACCACCACGGCGATTCCCCCACCCTTCGGGCGGGAGGTGCCCCCTGCACGGTTGCCCGATTCGAGCGTGCGGACTGGTTATCCGATTGGCGTGCTGGCCAGGTCTTCGCAGAGCGCCACCAGCGTCCGCACACCGACGCCCGTGCCGCCCGCCGGGGTATAGCCGTGCCCGGTCCCGGAGTTGAACGCCGGGCCGGCGATGTCGAGGTGGGCCCACGGCGTGGGAACCGCCGCGTCCCCCTCGCCGCGCTTCGGCACGAATTCCTGCAGGAACAATCCTGCCACCAGCATCCCGCCGAAGCGTTCGCCGATGTTCGCGATGTCCGCGACCCGCGAATCCATGCTGGCGCGCAGTTCCGGCGGCAGCGGCATCGGCCAGAACTGCTCTCCGGCGGCGTCGGCCACCCGATGCACCCGGTCGCGCAGATTGTCGTCGTTCGACATGATCGCCGACGTCCGGTTGCCGAGTGCCACCATCTGCGCGCCGGTCAGTGTGGCGATATCGATGATCACGTCGGGCTTGAGCTCGCCGGCCGCCACCAGGGCATCGGCCAGCACCAGTCGGCCTTCGGCGTCCGTGTTCAGCACCTCGACCGTGCGCCCACCGCGGATGGTGATCACGTCGGACGGGCGCTGGGCGGTTCCGGACGGCATGTTCTCCGCAATCGCCAGCCAGCCGGTGACTCGGATCGGCAGCCCTAGTTCGGCGATCGCGGCGATCGCATGCAGCACGGCCGCGGCGCCGGACATGTCGCTCTTCATCTCGTCCATGCCGCCGGCGGGCTTGATCGACAGACCGCCGGAGTCAAAGGTGATGCCCTTGCCGACGAGCGCCACGTACGACGTTGCCCCCTTCGGCGCGTAGTCGAGCTGGACCAGTCGCGGCGGCCGGGAGGAGCCCTGCCCGACGGCGAGGATGCCGCCGAACCCGCCCTTGCTCAAGCGACGCTCATCCAGCACTGTGACGTCCACCGGCAGGTCGGCGAGGACCCGCTGAGCGTCCGCCGCGAAGGCTGCCGGGAACAGGTCGAGCGGGGCGGCATTGATCAGATCGCGGGTCCCGTGTACCGCGGCGGCCAGGATCTTCGCTCGCTTGACTCCGGCCCGGGCGGCTGGGGTGGCACCGTTGGCGGAGGCGATCACTACCGCACCGAGCGGGGCCTTGGCCGTGTCGCCGGTCCGGTACCGGTTGTACGCGTAGGCCCCGAACAGAGCACCCTCCGCGACCGCAATGACGGCTTCGGCGTCCGCCGTGGGCAGGGCGAAGACCACCTTGGACAGGCCCGCAAGCTGGCGGGACGCCGCTCCGGCGGCGCGGCGCAACACCTCGGCAGGCACCGGGCCACGGATCGGCCCGAGCCCGGTGAAGACGACGGACCGGGCTGAAATTCCGGTCACAGCAGGGATCCGATGGACGGTCTCCTTGGCTCCGGTTGCACCGACGGCACTCAGCGCATTCGTCAGCTGGGTACGGACGGCGGTAGGCAGCGCCTCCGCGCCAAGTAGGCGGGGAGCCGAGGCCGCAGCCGACTTACCGGCCGTTCCGGCGGACTGGCTGGCCGTTCCGGCGGACTGACTGGCCGTTCCGGCTGCGATGCCCAGAACCAGCGCATCCGCGGTCAGCGTGGCGGGTTCCTTCGAAGTGAGACTCAGCGTGGGCACAGGGATCCTTATGACGGGTAGCGGGACTGCTTGCCGATGGTAGCCGCCCGATCATCCGGGGCCGTCAGACCCTTGGCCGCGGCGATACCTTGAGGCGTACCCAAGGAGGAAACATGTCCGATGCCCAGCAGGTGATCGACGCTCACGCGGACGACGCCGATCGCAAGCCGGCGCTCCGGCGCACCCCATTGTTCGAACGGCACGTCGCGCTGAGCGCCAAGCTCGCCGATTTCGGCGGTTGGGAAATGCCGATCGAGTACCCGTCCAGTGGCGTTCTACGCGAACACGAGGCGGTCCGAGAACGCGTCGGGGTCTTCGACGTCAGTCACCTCGGCAAGCTGGAGGTTCGTGGGCCGGGTGCTGCGGCGTTCGTCAATTCCTGCCTCACCAACGATCTGAACAAGATCGTCCCCGGACAGGCGCAGTACACGCTGTGCTGCGACCCGGACACCGGTGGCGTCATCGACGACCTGATCGCCTACCTGCGCGCGGACGACGACGTCCTGCTTGTCCCGAACGCGGCCAACTGTGCCGAGGTGGCACGCCGGTTGATTGCCGCTGCTCCGGCCGGCATCGAGGTGACGGATCGGCACGAGGGTTATGGCGTGATCGCCGTCCAAGGACCTCGGTCGGACGACATCCTGACCGCGCTCGGGCTGCCGGCCGGCCACGATTACATGAGCTTTGTGGACGTGATCTGGCAAGGCTTGCCGCTGATCGTCTGCCGCACCGGGTACACCGGCGAACGCGGGTACGAACTGCTGCCTGCCTGGGAGGTCACGCCGGCGCTGTGGGACCGATTGCTGGAGGCGGCTGCCGACTGCGCCGGGTTGCCGTGCGCTCTGGGCGCCCGAGACACCCTGCGTACCGAGATGGGGTACGCACTGCACGGCCACGAGCTGTCTGCGGAGATCACCCCCGTGCAGGCCCGGCTCGGCTGGGCCGTCGGCTGGAAGAAGCCCGAGTTCTGGGGTCGCGAGGCGCTGCTCGCCGAGCGCGCAGCCGGTGCGAATCGGGTGGCCAAAGGGCTGATCGCGCTCGGTCGCGGCGTCCCGCGCGCTGAGATGGAGGTGCTTGACGGCGACGGACAGGTGGTGGGGCGGACGACGTCCGGAACCTTCTCGCCGACCCTGCGTCAAGGCATTGCGCTGGCTCTGCTCGACCCGTCCGTGGCCGAGGGCACCGAAGTCGTGGTGTCGGTGCGCGGCCGGGAGTTGCCGTGCCGGGTGGCGAAGCCGCCGTTCGTGCACGTCCAGCCCCGCGAGGCCTAGGCTTTCGCGGGGGTGGCCGTGGCTGATGACCGTGGTCATTGGGGAGGATCCTGCCCATCGGATGGGCAGGATCCTCCCCA
>JANNPJ010000548.1:0-4949 GCA_031400005.1 Kineosporiaceae bacterium
TTGCGTTTGGCTCGCACCAGTCGCTGCGCCAGGGTGCGCTCCGGTACGAGAAAGGCGCGGGCGATCTCGTCGGTGGTCATCCCGCCGAGCGTGCGTAGGGTGAGAGCAATCCGCGCCTCCATCGCCAGCGCCGGGTGGCAGCAGGTGAAGATGAGCTCCAGGCGCTCGTCCGGAAACGTGGTGGTGTTCATCGGCACCTCGACATGACGGGCGGCGACGAGCTGACCGGCCTTGGTGGCGAGGGCCCGCTCGCGGCGGATGCGGTCGGTGGCGCGGTTGCGTGCCGTCGTGATCAGCCAGGCGCGCGGGTTGGTCGGGACACCGTTGAGGGGCCAGTGATCGGCGGCGATGGCGAACGCCTCTTGTGCGGCGTCCACGGCGAGGTCGAAGTCGCCGCGGACGCCGATCAAGGTAGCCAGGACGCGGCTCCACTCTTCGCGGAAGACCTCGTCGAGCGTCGCTACCAATACACCTCCGAGGGCCGGATCTCGACGGCGCCGCCATAGCGTGCAGCCGGGACGCGGGCGGCTACCTCGATGGCCGCGTCGATGTCGTCGGCCTCGAGGATGAACAAACCGCCGACGGCCTCCTTCATCCCGACGAACGGGCCGTCGGTCGTCAGGGTTTTGCCGCCTTCGACCCGCACCGTGGTCGCGTTCTCCGCCAGACCCATCGGCGGCATGGGGGTGACGCCCGGCGTCTGGTTGATCCCTTGGTAGTCGGCGCTCACCTGCTTCTGCTCCTCCTCGGTGAGCACGGCCTGTCGTTCCAGCGCCGAGCCTTGATAGATCAGCATGATGTACTTCATCGCTGCCCCCTAGCCGGTATCGGATTCGTCGCAGTAAGACGAACGACGAGCCGAGAAATCGACAGCTCGACAGGAAAATTTTGCTCTCCCCTCGCCGAGAAGGGAACCCACGGTTCTGGGATCAGGGAACCAGGCGGGTTGCGCTGCTCTCGCAGGGGAGGCCGTCCTGGGTCCGACGCGGACTCGCGCAGGGGCGTTGTTCCTAGGAGCAAGTCACGCTTGCCAAAGGCGCTCACCGACACAAGCTCGCCCAGAGGTACCTTCACGGTGGCAAATCCGGCGCCATTCAAAGGGATCGGCGTGACCGAGTTTTCGTCCACCAGCTCGGCCCGCTCGGTACCGGCAGGCGCCAGCACGGCAACCTCCGTCGTCAGGGTCCCACTGGCAGAGCGCACCCGCCACAGCATCGGCCTGGTTTCCGCCCCTTCGGCCGGAACCAGCAGTCGCTGATCGCGGACATCGCCGTGGAAGGCGTAGAAGATGCGACCGCCGTCCTTGGGGGCCAACTCGACTAGCGCCGCCGGCTCACCGGCGAGCATTCCGGTCCACGGGATCCGGAACGGTGTCTGCGAGGCGTCGAGGATGGCGTCGTCCATCGCCTTTTCCACGAACTTAGCTGCGGTAGACCAGCTCATCGAGCTTCCAGACTCTGCCAGCGCATCCTGCACCGCTGCCGGAACGTCGAGTCCATCGTTATCCTCGGAAGGCGGCCGGGGTGTCACCGTCCACCCGATCCAATTGGCCGAGCCGTCGAAAATGGTGCGTCCTGCGTCGACCACCACGACGTGGGTGGACGGCCAGCGCTTGGCCGCCGGCACCTCGACGATCGCGATTCCGTCGGACACCTCACCGGTCACCCGGTTCCGGACCACCCGACCGTCCTTGCCGTAGACGTTGCCTAGGCTGGTCCGGATCGACGCCTCCGGTGGAGCCACCACCAGGAGGAAGCCCGGCCCCTGGTCACTGCCGATCATCTGAGCCAGGACCGGCCCGGGCTCCCCGGTGTGGCTGGGCGACATCTCCTCCGGCTGTGCCCCCACCTTGCCTTTGACGGTCAGCGTCTCCGTGTTGGCGATCAGGCCGCGGCGCAGTCGCACGGTCAGCACGGCGACTCTCGCGCCCGGCACGTCGCCGGCGAAATGAATCTTGATGTGGCTGCGGTCGAAGATCTTCCACTCGGCGTCGTCGGCGAGGTCCACGCTGTCCCGCAGCCCGTCGAGCCAGGCCTTGTTGCCGGCCAGCGATCCGCGGGTAGGCGAATGGCTGAGTACCGATTCCCCGGCCGGCAGCACCGGTACCGGCAGTGCGGCCGGAATCGGCACCACTCCGGCCGCAATAGTCGCGACCAGACCACCCACGGCGACACCCAGGCCGGCACGCCGGATCCGTCGTCCCGTGCGGTATCGGAGCGCTCACGACGGTGTCCTCTCGAGATTGGTGGCGGGCCATGGCTGAGCTACCGGTACGGGAGGTCGGTGCACGATCGACACCTCGCGGAATCGCTTGCGCCGCGACCCGCTGATCGCCAGGTTGGTCATGACCCGCCTGGCGTACGCGTCCGGCGATTCCATCGTCGCGATCCGTCGCCAGTGCCGGTGCATCTTCTCCAGCGTGGTCTGGGCCAGGTCCTCGGCCCGCCCGTGGTCACCAGTCAGTAGGTAGGCGGTCCGGACCAGGGCCGTCCATCGGATCGTGACGAACTCACGGAACGACTCTTCGTCTGTCATGACACTCCTCTCGTCATGAACGAGGCGAGGGCCTTCCCCGCAATCGGGAGAACGCGGGTTCGAACTCGAACGGTTGTCAACGAGAGCAGACAACTCGCCGCGCAGTATGCCGGGATCCGACCATTCAGCTAGACGGGAATGCCTGCGGCTGCGGCGCTGCGCAGCCACGAAGGGAACTCGCTGAGCAATCGGGAGTACAGCTGGTCATCCTCGATGTCATCGAGATCGTCCACGGCG
This sequence comes from Kineosporiaceae bacterium, assembly GCA_031400005.1. Classification (GTDB taxonomy): domain Bacteria; phylum Actinomycetota; class Actinomycetes; order Actinomycetales; family Kineosporiaceae; genus JANNPJ01. Next base: position 2,773 of record JANNPJ010000548.1, read on the forward strand.
AAGAAACCGGCGTTGTCGACCGTCCGACCGGACAGCGTGTCCAGCTTCTCCAGTACGCCGTAGGCGGCAGCGCCTACCCCGACGAACTGCCAGAAGACGGGGGAGGAGGAGGCTGACCGGAGCAGATTCTCGATTTCCCGGCTGCGATAGAGACCGCCATCGGTAATGAACACGACGAATACGGGTGGTGGTGAGACAAGCGGCTGGTAGTGATTCAGGACGAGTTGCATGACCTTGGCTTCGTCGTTCTGCCCACCGATGCTTGACCAATCCGGGATCGGCTGCCCAGCCGCCCGCGCCGTGGCCTCCCGCTGTTTGGTCGCTCGTGCACCACCGACGCCGGTTGAAACGCTTTTGGTGCGCACGTACAGCGGAATCCACTCAGCCATCGCGTCAATGCGCAGCGGTGGGAGAGCCAGCGGGTTCGTGGCGTACGCCCAGACATCAAGCGTCGCGTCGTCGTCCAGGCTTGCCGCGACCGCTGCCAGCCGTTCTACTACCCGGCCGACGGTTCCCTGCTGGTACAGGCGAAACATCGATCCGCTGGCATCGAGCACCACCGCAATGCGAGCGCGGCGACCAGCAATTCCGGCCTTCTTCAGGACCACAGAGACAGTTCGCTTACGCAGGTCGAGGCGTTTGCGCATGTCGATCGGCAATCGGTCCGCAACGATCGGAGCATCCGCGGAGGGAGCGGGCGGCGACAACTGTTGCGGGGCGCTCTCGGTCAGCACATCAGGGTCTTGGTCGATGTCCACGCCGAAGTCGGTGGCGAGCCCGGCAAGCCCGCTGTCGTAGCCCTGTCCGATTGCCCGGAGCTTCCAGGCATCGTTGCGCCGGTATACCTCCATGACGGTCAGTGCCCGTTCCGTCGTCAACGGCGGCGGAATGAACGTGGCAATTGCTGTGCCCGAACCGCTTTCGCGAACGGTGGCTTTGATCGGTACTCCGGAGAACGTGAGCTCTGGTGTCGCCACGTCAATGGTCGCGGTGACAACGATGCTGAAGACGTCCGCCGGTTGGGTGGCCAGCTCGACAAAGATGGCCTCGCCTTGGCCGCCTGCCGCAGTTGGATCTGTCACCGGTCCGAGGTGCCGGAGGGCGCCGTCCGGGGTGGTCGGCATGTTGAAGAAGACGAAGTCCGCATCCTCGCGCACCCGCGCGTCAGCACCCAACCGCAGCGCGCAGATGTCCAACCCGACTCGTCCGGCGCCCTCGGCGGACGATACCCACTCCACAGATATCTCCAGGGCCACGCCAGACAACGTCGTGTTGGCGCCCTTCATCAGTTCCATCGGACGACATGATTGCACTTGACAGCTGCAATAGGCATCGGAACGAGGAGTCACGCCAGGGGCGCAGGCCGTTCCAGCTTCGTGGGTGCGGACGTCAGGTGCTGACGCACCGGGCGTGGTGAGTGCTGCCTGACCCAGCTCTCACCTGCTCTGCAAGGGCTGTCCGAGCAGGAAAGACGTCAGGACCTGGCGTAAACGCTCGACGTTACCTAGCAGCAGGTGTCCTCCGCCGGGCATCACCAGCAACTCGCCGCGCGGCAGCCGGTTGACGACGTCGGCAGCGTCGGTTGGTTTCGGTAGTGGAGAGTTTTCGGCGGTGATCACCAGGGTTGGGGCCTGGATCTGGTCGAAGGGGATCTGGTCGCGCAGCATCTCCGGGCCGGTAACGAGGTTGTCGAAGATCATCCCGTCCCGGCGTGCTCGCACGGGCAGCAAGGTCGACATAATTTCGGTTAGTTCGGTGCGGGAGTCCGGGTCGAGGTCCTTCCAGCGGGTGCCGCTGGCCTTGGCGACCAGGGCCGGTTTGGTGCTCGTCCACCAGGTGGGCCATTCGCTCCGCAGCATTGCCCTGAGGATAGGTGTTGGTGGCAACCGCAGCGGCCTGACTGCAGGCAGGACGGGCGATTCGAGCACGAGCCGCTCCACCCGGTCCGGGTGACCTATCGCCAGGCGAGCCGCAGCGGTAGACCCGGCCGACATCGACACGACGTGCGCCTTGTCGATGTCGAGGTGATCCAACAACGCCGCCAGCGCATCTGCCTGCCCGGTGGTCGTGGCATTCGGGGGCATCTCGGAGCCGAGGTATCCGTAGCGGGATACCGCGATCACGCGGAAGCCGTTGTGGAGACGGCGCTGAGCCCAGTCGACGGCTTGGTCCCAGCC
>JANNPJ010000705.1:0-16498 GCA_031400005.1 Kineosporiaceae bacterium
ACTGTCAGGAGTTAAGTGACAAATAAGTGAGCCTCTTGCAAAAAGGCTTTGAATCACGGGGCGATCCCCGCTGGGTGTCAGTCCTGACAGTTTTTGCAGAAAAACCAGGTTACAGGTCAATTCAGGACGCCTGTTTTTTCATATTCTGACGAACTACTCCCTTGAAGTAGTTTTTTCGTTCTTTGATAATCAGCAACCAGTTACTTTGAGCAACTGATCTGCGAACAGAGCAAGAACACCAAACATTAGGTGCATCATCACTTTGTCTGTTCCGCGAACCATGACACTCCTGGCACCGAAGTCTTCCTTGAGACGACTATTGCACCGTTCTGAAGCTGACCGCTCGTTGTACCACCGATCCGGGTCGCGTGTTCAACGAAGGGAGTAAGCGCCTTCTCGAACTTGGCGGCGTTCTTGTCGTTCAGGTCGATCGTGTAATCGACGCCGGAGACCGAGAACGTGACCGTGCTGGTCGCCTCGGTGCCATCGATGTCGTCCACCAGCGTCTGGATAATCCTCTGCATTGTGGTGCCTTTCACTAGCGCGGGGGTGAGTGCGGTTCACGGGTTACGGTGCGCAGCCTCGGCTCGAGGCAGCGCACTTTGTTCAGGATATCCGGGTTAGTGGGAAACTTCTGCATCCCCGGTATAAATCGGCATGTCTCGGAGGGCTGCCGTAACGGAAGGATATCCGTCAACTACGCAGCGAGGCCTGCTGATGGAATCAGTTCACTCTGTCGCGCTCAGTTCACTCTGCCGCACTGAGTCAGTTCTGGAGCCGTGCGGTGATCGTGTGCTGCAGGATCGAGAGCTGAGACGGGCTGAGTAGGTTCGTCTGTTCGGTTACGGCGGCGAGGATTGACGGATCCTCCAGGACGATCTCGCTGGACTGAAGCAGGACCGTGCCGGCGCCGGTAAAGTCCAATTGTCGTTCCTCGCCACTGACCCGCCCAAAGAAGCCCTGGGCCGCGCCCAAGAATGAGGTCATCCACGCGGCGTCGTGATGATGTGCCGGACTGGGACAGTCCGCCCAGCCGACCAACGCTTGAGGATCGACTCGCACCGGTGGTTCGGCGAAGATCACCGGCCCGTTCGAACTGGCGAGAAACTTCCCGGTACCGATCAAGGTGACGAAGCCGGGAACAATCGACTGTTTGAGCGCCAGGCCCGGGCTGAAAGCCAACAAGTTCGTTGCCCTGACGGTCAGATTTCCCTCGTCGAGGTCGTACGAGTTGATGTCGAAGCCACGATCGCCGAGCACCAGTTTGCCCTGTCCGCTGGCCACCACCCAGTCTCGGGCGTACAGCGGGCTGGAGAACTGCGACGCCACCATGGCCTGCAGATTGTCCATCGCGTTCAGCGGGTTGAAACGAATCTGCCCATAGTAGGCGATCATCTTGCCTTTTTGCATGAACCATTCGCCGACCAGGTCCACACAGAATGCGTAGGGATTAATGTTGTCGTCGACGGGCAGATTTGCCGGATTCAGCACGATGCTCATGAGCTCTCCTACAGCTTCTGCTCGGACGCCTGGACGTATACGGTTCCGTCTCCGGACACCTTCAACTGGACAGCCTCACCGGACCCACGACCGACTGCCTCCCGCCAACCGGCGTTGACCGTCGCCGTCACGGTCAGGGCACCGACGTGACCGACATAAGCCTGCGGGTCCACCGTGATCGCCTTACCGCCGCCGACGGTGAGCGCCAACGTCCCACCGTGGGACAGGACGGCGACCTGCCCTACCCCCGACACCGCCGTGGTGAACAGTCCCTGTCCGGTCACGGCTCCACGGATGGCGCCACGCACGCCCCCTTGACTACCGAGGAAGACCACAGCGGTCTGCATCGTCGCGGGGAAGGCCAGCAAGCGGTCGGCCTCGACCGATAGTTCGCTGCGCCCGTCCATCTGAATGATTGTCACCTCGGAGCCGAGATGGCCGTAGAACACTTCGCCGGTGCCGGTGGCAGCCATCAGCGGGGCTGATTCTCCGGCCATTGCGCGGCCCGCCACTCCCGCCAACCCACCCATGCTGGGTCGGCCGGTCCCGAAGCCACCACCGATGGTCGCGGGGGTGAAATGCACGTCGCCGTGGTAGGCGAGCATGGCTCCCCGCCGGGCAATGAGCTCCGCTCCGGGACTCACCCGAGCGCGCAGCACCTTATGGTTGACCAGTTCGAACGTCATCTCTCAGCGCTCCGCAGGCTGGATGTATACGACACCGGAACCGGTGAACCGCAGGCTGTACGCCTCGCCGTTGCCGTCGCCGACAACGGTCCGCCAGGACACGTCCGTGACGAACGACTGCTGAAGTTGCCCTCGGGAGCAGATATACGCGTCGGGGTCCACCACCAGGGGATAGCCGCCGCTGACCTCCAAAGCGATGGCCGGGCCATCGGACAGCACCGCGACCTGACCGCGGCCGCTGATCGTCGTCGTGAACAACCCCTGCCCGCTGGTTGCCCCGCGCAACCCGGTGAACGCCACAGCTGTGCTGAGATTCGGCCCGAGTGCCAGCAAGGCGGAGGACTCCACCTGTAAGGTCTCGCCGTCCAGGTCGATCAGCTGGACGTCCCTGGCGTCCGAGGCGAGATAAACCGTGCCGCCGCCAGCCATGTCCATCAGGTCGAGCGACTCGCCGGTGAGCTTGCGTTTGAGTGCGCCACGCAGCCCCTCACCGCCGCCGACACCGCTTTTTCGGAAGGTCACCGCTCCCTCGTAGGCGATCATCGCTCCGGATCTGGCCCTGACCGTCTCACCCTCGAGGTGGACCTCAAGTATCCGTTTGCCGTTGGGCCGAAACGAAGTCACCACTGTCCTTCCGTTGGAGCCGGTCGTGCTCGGAGCGTGCGAGGGATTCGTCGTCCGTTTTCGGTCGGTCTGTTGCTCGGGTCGGATGACGTTGCCCGACAAGGAAAAACCCATTTCGCCCGCGTCGTCGCAGGAGTGGGGACTTGTAAATGGCCCGTCCAGCGGAGGGCGAGGACAAGCCTGCGCCCTTGAGGGCCTGATGCAGGTCCGTCCAGTGCATTTCCGATCCGGCCAAGATATCGATGATGAGCCGGTCGTGCGGGTGCAGTTCCGGCAGTGGCCCGACCGGTTCCACTTCGTCGTTGCTCGTGAGTCTCCAGTCGTCGCGGGCGTTCACCCAGGCCCGGATGGCCTCGACCGGCGGTGGCCATTCTCCCGGTTCGCGCGGCCAGCGCTTTTGCGAGGACCGGGCGACCGCCACCGGAATCTGCTCCACCGGAATAGGGACCCCGAGCGCGCGGATCCGCGTCATGGCCGAGGTCAATGGCGTGGAGATGTCTTTGCGCAGCCACAACCACGCAGAGTATCCGTCGGTTCGGAGCACGTCTCGTAGCGCCTGCGCGTCGTTTCCCGCGTCGATCCGGATTCCCTCCTCCGCCAGGCGTTCGAGCGCGTTGTTCACGGTGTTCAAACCGTAACGACGGATCACAGTCGTGACGATCCTGCGTGCTCGGGTCAATTCCGCGGCATGGGGGACGACGAACTCCGCCTTCACGGTCCGGCGCAAGGCCGGCGGCAGCACCTCGAATCCCGGATCAACGCCGCACCAACCGGCGAAGTCGGCGAGGATCCGGGGGTCGGACAGTTCCTCGGCGCCGACCGCCTCGAGCGCCGCTCGAGCCCTTGCCGCGGTTCGGATCACCCCGTCGCTCAGCACAGCCAGCAGGTCGGCCAGGCCCGGGGGCGGTCCGAGAAGCCGTGCATGATCACGTGCGGCGTACATCCACGAGCGGACGGTCGCCCGGTGCATGCCGAGGTCGGGGGACCGGATGCCGGTGGGTGGCATCCATCCGGCCGCTTCCCGGACCAGAGTGAGACCTTCAGGCAGTCGGGTTGCCGGAACGTGCCGAGCCAGGAGGTAGCCCAGAGCCTGCGACGGGGTAACGGAGGCAGGCCAGCGGGTGGGAAAGTCCGTCGGCACGCCCACTATTTTGCACCCATTATCCGGGGGCGACCGACAGTAGACGGCGAACTGTGTTCGATGAGCCGCTAGGAGTCCGGACGGCCAGGGGGTCGCAGCAGTCGATGGACGGCGTCAGCGGACGGTGCATCCAGGGTGCGGGCGGCCAAGGCCGCAGCCTCGGAGCAGAGCAGGGCGCGGACAGCCTGCTTCACACCAGGTACCGCGTGCGGGGTGACGCTCAGTTCCCGAACTCCGAGCCCGACCAGCACCGCCGCTGCTCGTTCATCGGAGGCCAGTTCACCGCAGACGGCAACGGTCGCGTGCGCTCCGGCGCCCCGGCAGGTGGCCTCCACCAACCGGAGCACCGCAGGGTCGAGTGGGTCAGCCAGCGGACCCACGGCGTCGTTGCCACGCTCGGCGGCGAGCGTGTACTGCGTCAGGTCGTTGGTTCCAATGCTGAGGAAGTCCACATGCGGGGCGAAGGTCGCTGCCCTCAGCGCCGCGGCCGGCACTTCGATCATGATGCCGACCTGGAACTCGGCCGGCCTGCCGCGACCGGCCAGGGTGATCGCGTCGTCCAGAATCCGTCGTGCCTGGAGCAATTCGTCGAGCGTGCTGACCATTGGGAACATCACGCTCAACGGGACGTCGTGGGCGACTCGGACCATCGCCAGCAACTGGTCGGCAAGCAGTTCAGGGTGCTGCAGGGCGAAGCGGATCCCGCGGCTCCCGAGAAACGGATTCGCCTCGATCGCCTGCGGTAGGTAGGGCAGTGGCTTGTCGCCGCCGACATCAAAGGTGCGCAGGGTGACTCGGCGCCCCGCCATGGTCTCGGCCAAGGCGCGGTAGACCGATTCCTGTTCCTGCACGTCTGGCGCCTTCGCCCGGCCCAGGAACAGGAACTCGGTGCGCACCAGACCGATCAGATCGGCGCCAGCCGCCATCGCGTCCCGGGCGTCCTCGATCGAGCCGATGTTCGCACCGACGAGTACCTGGACGCCGTCCCGCGTGGTCGCGGGTGCCGCGGCGAGAGCCAAGGCCTGCTGCTGTCGAGCCTGCGCCGCGACGGCCCGGGCTTGGAATCCGGCCACCACCGCTTCGGACGGCTCGATCACCAGGTCCCCTGTCGTTCCGTCGACCGCGAGCGGGGTGCCGTCGGCGATCCCAAGCACAGCGGCTCCGGCACCGACTACGGCAGGGATGCCGCGGGCCCGGATCAGGATGGCACTGTGGGCCGTCGGGCTACCAAAGGCCAAGACAACGGCGGCTATTCGTTCGACGTCCAGCGTCGCGGCCTGCGCCGGGGTGAGATCCGCGGCGACCAGCACTCCACCGCGCTCGCCCAGTTCATCCGACGGATCCGACGCAGTCAGCAGGTGCCGGGACACCTGGTTGCCAAGGGCCCGGACGTCGGCGGACCGGGCCCGGAGATAGGGGTCGGCCAGCGATTCATAGCCGGCCGCGGCGACCGAGACGGCGTTGGCCCAGGCGCTGCTCGCGGCCTGCCCGGCAGCGATCCGGGACCGCGCAGGCTCCAGCAGTTCCGGATCGGCCAGCAGCGCCAGGTGCGTGTCGAAGATCGCCGCCTCGGCCTCGCTGACGTCATCTGCCACCCGGCGGCGGATGTCCTGCACTTGCGCCCGGACGGCGGCGACGGCGGTGTCCAAGCGCCGACGACCTTCGGCTGGATCCTCGGCGGTCTCCACCGTCGCAGCGGGTGTGGCTGCGCGCCCAGTCGCGAGCCGGGCGGGGCCGAGGCCGATTCCGGGCGAGGCCGGAAACGGCCCGCCGATCGCCTGCGCTAGCAGATCTCCCCGGGACGAGGCGTCGATTGGGGTGTGGTCGCCCGAGGGCTGCGATGGATCACGCGAGCCGGCGGAGGGCGGGTCGTCGAAGTTCCGCCGGGCCAGGGCCTGCAGTTCCTCGAGGGCCTGGCGGGCCTGCGGGCCGTTCGCGCGCACTTCGACGTCGTGGTTGCGGAGGGCGCCGAGCGTGGCCAGACGGGACAGGCTGGCTGCGGGTACCCAGCCCGAATGAGTGGTGAGGTTTCTCAGCTCCACCCTGGCGTCAATGCCCTGAAGTCGCTGTACCAGGCGTGCCGCCGGACGAGCATGTAACCCGTGCGCCGGGGTGACCTGGAACCGCCCGGTGACGGCGTCAGCTGGGTCGCCTTCGCGATAATGGTCGGCTCCACTGTGGTCGAGCTGAGATTGCTTGCCCGCGAGCGCGGCGAGCGCTTCGGCGGCTACCTCCGGGCCGGTGGCGCCGGACAGTGCGGTGACCGCCGCGACCACCAGCCCCTCCACCAGCGGCGCCGGGCAGAGCAGCACGCGCTGCCGGGCGGCATCGTCCTCGAGTAGTTCCAGCGCTAGCTCGGCGGAGAGTACGGCGCTGCCGAGATCCATCAGCACGACGACGCCGTCACCCTCCTGGTCGGCCTCCAGGAGGGCCTCATGGATCTGTACGGCGTCGGTGCCGAACGTCTCCTCATCCAGGCCGGCCGCGATCACGATCCGCACGTGCTGGCCGTGGAGCATCTGCGCGGCCAGATCCACAGCGGCCCGGGCCAGGGCGCGGCTGTGCGAGACGACGACAATCCCCACCATGGTCCGGGTCAGTCCTCGTCGACGGGCTCGGCCAGCGTGGGCACTGCCGTGGCGATGAACAGGGCCATCGATGTGGCACCCGGATCCTGATGCCCGATGCTGCGCTCGCCGAGATAGCTGGCCCGGCCTTTGCGCGCGAGCATCGCCGTGGTGGCGTCCCGGCCGGTCTCGGCCGCGCTCGCCGCCGCTGTCAGTGCCGCCTCCAGCGGCCGCTGTGCGGCGAGTGCGGCGTCCAGGGCATCGACCGCAGGGGTGAGCGCGTCCACCATGGTCTTGTCTCCGGGCTCGGCCTTGCCCCTGGCCACCACGCCGTCTAGCCCGGCGCGTAAGACTTTGGCCAGCGTCGCGCCGTCCAGGCTCTCGACGTCCCCCGCCGCAGTCGCCATCCGGAGGAAGAGGGTGCCGTACAGCGGGCCGCTCGCCCCGCCGACGTTGCTGACCAGGGTCATGCCGACCCGTTTGAACAGCGCGGCGGCGGTGGTGGGCGCCGGACCGTCCAGCGCCGCCAGGGCGACGGTCAGACCACGATCCAGGTTGGCGCCGTGATCAGCATCGCCGATCGGGGAATCCAACTGGGTCAGGTAGTCCCGGTTTTCGGCCACCACGGCGGCAAACCGGCGAATCCATCGCTGGAGCGCCGCGACGTCCACCTGTTCGTGCGGTGAGGGCCCGCCGGCTTGGCCGGTCGGCACGTTCAGATTCCCCAGCGCAGGCCGGGAGTGCGAACCGGGGCATCCCAGAGCCGGACGAGATCGTCGTCCACCGCCAGTAGCGTGACTGAGCACCCGGCCATGTCCAGGCTGGTGATGTACGGGCCGACGAGCGAACGAACAACCCGCACGCCAGCCCTTTGCAGGACCGCAGCCACTTCGCCGTACATCAGGTACAGCTCGATGAGAGGGCTGGCGCCCATCCCGTTCATGAAGGCGATCACGCCGTCGCCTTGGGTGAAGTCCAGGTCCGACAGGATGGGTTCGACCAGAAGTTCGGCGATTTCGCGGGCGGGAGCCAGCGGGACTCGCCGTCGACCGGGCTCGCCGTGGATGCCAATGCCGATCTCCATCTCGGTTTCGGGAAGATCGAAGGTCGGTTTCCCTGCGGCTGGGACCGTGCAGGAGGTCAGCGCCATCCCCATGCTCCGGCTCTGCGCATTCACCCGACGGGCCACCTCGGCGACCTCGGCCAGGCTGTGGCCCTGCTCCGCCGCAGCACCGGCGATCTTCTCCAGCAGCACCGTGCCACCGACCCCGCGCCGACCCGCGGTGTAGAGGCTGTCCTGGACAGCGACGTCGTCGTTGGTCACCACCGAGACGACGTCGACGCCGGTTTCGGCCGCCGCCATCTCGGCTGCCATCTCGAAGTTCATCACGTCGCCGGTGTAGTTCTTCACGATGTGCAGAACGCCGGCCCCGGAGTCGACGGTTCGGGTGGCCTCCAGGATCTGATCCGGTACCGGTGAGGTGAATACTTCGCCGGCGATGGCGGCGTCGAGCATGCCCAGCCCGACGAAACCGCCGTGCATCGGCTCATGGCCCGATCCACCACCGGAGATCAGCCCGACCTTGCCGGCGACCGGTGCTTCGCTTCGGTAGACGATCCGGTGCTCGTGGTCGACTCGGATCTCTGGGTGGGCGGCGGCCATCCCGAGCAGACTCTGGGCGACGACGTCACCGGGTTCGTTGATGAGTTTCTTCATCGATGCTCCCGCGGTTAAGTGGATCGGGCCATCTCCGAACATCATTTGACACGTCGAATGTGACACGGACGATACGCTGGGGATTCACAACGGACAAGGACAGGACAAGGACAGGGCAACGACAGTGGGCGTCGCGCTGTGCGTGGCCCTTACGGGAATTCCCGTGGAGGCCGGCCGTAGAGCGGCTGAGTTGCGAGCCCGAGGGTCCAGTCTGGCTGCCACGGCCAGTGCCCGTCGTGATCGCTCCAGATCACCTGCAGCCCCGGCACCAGCCCGGCCTCGCTCTGGTAGGTCTCCTGTGCGTCCACTAGTTGGGTGGGGTCGTCGACCGGGACGAACTGCCATCGGTGCCCATTGGCCTTGGTGAGGATATTGCCAGCTGCGTAACGCTTTCCGGATCGGATCTGCGCGGCGAACCCGGTCAGGAACTCACCAGCCGTGGTGTGCGGCAAGCCGGTGACGAGCAGTTCCGGATGGCCGTGGTAGCGAGTCAGGCCGATGGTGTAGGCGAAACCCGCAGTGGTGCCGTCCCCCGAGACTGAGGTCACCGCCCAGCCGTGACGTTCGATGGTTTGCAGTCGCGCGTGAAAGATCTGTTCGTCCGTCCACCCCTGGCACTTCAAGCACATGATCATCACCCCTGATGCCGGTCTTTTTTGTTCTTGTCGACAAGTTAGGGCGCACCACCGACAGTTTGCGGTTGCAGTCGGTGCTGGATCCATCGGGATGCTGGATTCGATCGGGATGGTGAACTGATCAGTCGGCGGAGGCCGTGGCGAGATTCGATGTGTCAGCTCCGGCAAGTGCAGCGGCGAGTTCGGCAGCGCGCTGGGCGAAGTGGGACCACTCGGGCGGGGTATCGGCCAGACGCGCGGCCGCCCGGGACTGCGCGCAATGGCGCTGGGACCAGGTGTCGAGCCGACCGGCATGGATCCCGAAATGCACCAGGATTCCGCCGGACCAGCCGTAGACGTCATGATCGATCGCGGCGTCCATGATCGTCACCCGCTGCCGGCCGGTGCTCCACTCCAGCGCCTGCAGTTCCGTCTGGATCCGGCCAGCCAATTCGAAAGCCATGACAGCGCAGGCTCGATCGCGAGCCGCCTCAAGATCAAACCGAGCTTGGGCGATTGCCGCCGGGTCACGCTGCAGCACCGCAGCGACGGCATCGGCCAACGCACCGGCATCGATCGCGCCAATTCCACGGAGGCGGGCCATGTCCAGTTCGGCGCCGCGCAGTTGGGCCCCCGCGTGGGCCAGCGGAAGGATCCGGTGCAGGGCGCTCACCGTCTGCCGAGCGCGCTCGCCACCCAGGTATGGGCCGAAGTATCGGACGTGATCGACGTCCTGACGGACGTGCGCGACGCTGAGTCCTGGCGTGCCTGGTCGGGTGTCCAGACGAAGGTAGACCGGGGTTTCCTGCCCACCGCGGGTCCGGTTCCACCGCGGCAAGGATCGTTCCAGCAGGTTGCGCTCCAGCCAGGTCGCCTCGTGGACGCTGTCGCAGGCGACTGCCTCGACTCGATCGATCACGGCCACCATGCGGGTCAGATGTCGTCGGCCGCGCAACTTCGACCAGTACGAGGCCACGCGTGGGCGCAGTTCCGTGGCTCGGCCGACATACAAGACGGTGCCGCGGGCGTCCCGGAACCGGTAGACGCCCGGAGACCGGGGCAACTGCAGGACCGCCTGACGCAGGTTCACCGGCATGACGGAGGGGGCCATATCGGCGACCGTACCGTCGATCAGGTCTCGGCGGGTGGTGCACTAGCCGCGCCGGTGGTTCGGACGAGGTCGGGGCCGTTTCGGGCAGGCCGATCAGACGCCGACAGGGCTGGGCAGCCCGGGGCGCAGCGAGGCTGAGCCGGTGCGGACCGGGGCCGGCAGGGCCCGGAAGCCCACCTCGAAAAGCACTCGGGGAGATGGTCCGGACTGCAGGCTGAGCACCGGTCGGCCGTCGGCATTGATAGCGGGCATCGCGGCGTCGATCAGGTCGCGCAGGACATGCTCGTCATCCTCTGCGGCCGCAGGTAACAGCAGCCAGTGCTGGTCGGGGACATCGGTCAGGACGGGCGGTTCGGGGAGGGTATTGGGCAGTAAGCCGAGTTCCAGTCGCAACGCCACGTCCATCGTCCGGCCGCCCTTGCGGTCTGGCGGTAGCAGCACCACAGCGGCCCGGACCCGATTGCCGGGATCGACGGCGACCCAGAACTCGCCGTGTTCCAGTGCCACATGGGTGAGGACGAGACGAGTCGCCGAGGTCAGGGTCTGATCCGAGATGGGCGCCCCGCCTTGCCATTCGGTCGCCATGGGTGGCGCGCCGAGCAGTCGGGCGACGGCTGGGACGTCGATCAGTTCAGCCCGGCGAACGGTCCACTCCGCAGAGCGGGATTCTGACTCCTCCATGGCATGACAACTCCCCAGCGGATGAGGTGGTTCCGGCTGCCCCGAATTCGTCCCCTATGTATCTCTGACGAGGGACGGCGTCTCCCCATTGTGTGACGCCTGTTCGTCACATCCATCACCGATCGACCACTGATCAACTACTCGATCGACTACCGATCGATTACCGGGGGATCGAATCAATGACTGCTCAAAACAACCCTGCCGGGCGGATTCTGCGGGATCTTCATCACGGCGGCGAGGTACTCCCTGACGAAGCGAAGAACGCCCGCGAAATGGCCGAGGCCTGGGAAGGGGTGTCTCTGGCCAGCGCCGCCGTTCCCGGCGTCAACGTGGAGAGCGAGGAGGTAAGCACACCTTTCGGCTACCTCTTCGAGTCGATTAAGAACGATCCGGCCGCTCATCTGCCCGCCGACGACCCGGCCGCCGTCGTCCTTGCCTTGAAGGCCCTTGGCAGTGCCCTGGTCGAGGAAAGGCCACCCGATGACCCAACCGGGGCAGCGGGCAACTCGACCATTCCGGCGGTGTACACCTACCTGGGTCAGTTCATTGACCATGACCTGACGGCGAACACCGACCGGCAGAACGATTTGGGCCATGTCTCCGATGCGGATCTGCGCCCGGTTGCCCCCGACGACGTCGTTCGGAAGCTACGGAATCTGCGACTACCGCAGCTGAATCTCGATTCCGTCTATGGTGACGGGCCGACGTTTTCCGACGGGCCGACCACTGCTGCCGCCGACCAGTACAGCGGCATTTACCTGAAGGTCGGCACGGTGGCACTGGTCGCCGACTCTGGTCAGCCGATCCGGGGCGACCGGATCCCGCTGGAGGCCGATCTGCAGCGCGATCTGCCGAGGGATGCCGAGGGTAGAGCGATCATCGGGGACGGCCGGAACGACGAAAACCTGATCGTCGCGCAGCTACACACGGCGTTCCTGCGTTTCCACAACGCCACGGTGGACTGGGTGCGCAGATACGAGCCGGATGCCTGCGCCGACGATCAGGCGGTGTTCGCCCGCGCGCAGCAACTGGTGCGCTGGCACTACCAGTGGCTCGCGGTCAACGATTTCCTCCCGACGATCGCCCTCCCCGGGGTGGTGGACCAGGTGCTGGTCGAGGGCAACAAGCTCTTCGCGAAGCGCGACGGTGAGGTCTACATGCCGTTGGAGTTCTCGGCGGCGACCTACCGGTTCGGGCACAGCATGGTTCGTGGTGCCTACGACTTCAACCGCAACTTCGGGCGCCCCGGAGTGAACCTGCCCGTGGCGCCGTTCGGCCTGCTATTTGCCTTCACCGGCAACGGTGGCTTCGTCGGGCAGACCAAGGTTCTGCCGTTCAACTGGGTGATCGAATGGGACCGCTTGGTGGAGCAGGATCCTCGGTTCCCCGACCACTTCGCCCGGAAGATCGACACTCTGCTGACGCCACCGTTGTTCAGCATGGCGAATGAGGTCAGGGGAATCCCGCAGACCACGCCGGACGAGATTCGGATCCGCGACATCCTCGAACGGCTCGCAGTGCGAAACCTGTTGCGCGGGTATCAGCTCTCCGTGCCGACGGGACAGGGCATTGCGGGTCTGCTGAACCTGTCTCCGCTCAGCACCGCTGATCTGCAACAGGGGAACTCGGACGCGGTCAACGCGGCCCTCGCCGCAGGTGGGTTCCTGGAGCGAACCCCGCTCTGGTACTACGTGCTCAAGGAGGCCGAGGTTCGGGCAGGTGGGAATTCTCTGGGCGAACTCGGCAGCCGCATCGTTGTCGAGACGATCATCGGTCAGGTGCGCAACGACCCCGATTCCTACCTCGCCCAGGAGTACCCGTGGACGCCGAACCAGGGCGTTCGGCTCCCGGACGGCGAGCCGGTCCGAACAATCAAGGATTTCTTCCGGTTCGCGGGGGTATTGCCCACCCGGCCGTGAGCTTTGGGCTGAGTCGGGTTGGGGCGGGTTAGAGCTCCAGCGAGTCGCGGTCGGTGTCACGAATTCATGGCACCGACCGCTTCTTTGCGTCCGGCCGGAAGGGTTGTGATGCAGTCGCTGGGCTGCGAATCTCCGGCGCGTCTCTGAGGTTCTGTCACCGGAGTTGGTGACAAACATGAGAAGGTTACCCAGGGGAGTTGATCGACTACTATTTGTGACTCGTGAGCGAGTCGTGGGGGAGATGATGTGACAGTCCGGAACATCCGGAGTGCCGTGGTCGCGACGATCATTGGACTGTGTGCCGCCGTTCTGCTGGCGGGACCGGCCGAAGCGAACTCGCCGAAAATTCCGAAGCACCGTTCCGGTCTGCCCTGGGCCAGTGGCGCCTCGATGGCGGATCAGACCCCCGCTGGGCATAACTGGTTCGGCCGGTATCGCAAGGCTAAGACCGACCTCGCGATGACCTACACGGGTCGTTCCTCCTGGCCAGAGATCGTTAACCCGGCCTGGCTGTACGCGGAATGGAAGGACGCCCCGCACACTCTGGTGATCAGCTTGGCACCCTTCCCGGAGCAGCCCGAATACTCGCTGCGGGCCTGCGCCCGCGGCGACTATGACATCCGGTGGCGCAGGTTCGGCCGGAACATCGCCAAAACCGGACTGGCCTCGCGCACGATCGTCCGGCTGGCCTGGGAGTTCAACGGGGATTGGCAGCAGTGGGCGGCGCGCAAGCCAGCTGATTTTGTCGGCTGCTGGCGGCATGTCTTCCGGGCCGCCGAGTCGGTGGCGCCGGGATTGCGTTGGGACTGGACGGTGAACCGGGGGAACAGCGAAAACGTCATGAGCGACCCGCGCAAGGCCTGGCCGGGGCGCAAGTACGTGGACTACGTCGGGATCGACAGCTACGACGGCTGGCCGCCGGTGCGAGGCAAGATCGGCTGGAACGCGCAGTACGCCGGCGCGTACGGGCTGAAGTTCTGGGCTGACTTCGCCCGGAGTAAGAACAGGCAGCTCAGCGTGCCGGAGTGGGGAATGTTCAGAGGTTCGGCCTGGGCCGGTCACAGCGGCGGAGACAATCCCTACTACATCCGCAAGATGTTCGGGTTCTTCAAGGAGCAGCGCGGGAACCTGGCCTATGAGACGTACTTCAACGACGAGGATCCTGAGCACCTGACCGCTCTGACGGTGAACCCGCGAGGAGCGGCCGAGTATCGCCGGCAGATAAAGCAGGCCAAGGCGGCTCGGTGATCCTGGTGGACGACGGTGGACCACACCGCTAGGTAGCTGAAGATGGGTTATCCACAACCTCGGAGGGTCGAGGTCCGGAATGTCGGTACCGCACAATAGCCTCGGCGTCACCTCGAGATGATGGTGATGAAGGGGAGGTACACGTGGAGATCCTGGATGCCCGACGTCTAGCAACCGGTCTGATGCGGCGCCATGGGCTGATCGGTTGGCAGTTGGTGTTCGACAATGCCAAGACCCGAGCCGGGATCTGCCGCGCGGTGCCTCGGGAGATCGGCCTCAGTCGAATACTCACGCAGTTGCACAGCGAGCTCGAGGTGACCGACACGATCCTGCATGAGATCGCGCATGCGCTGGTGGGCCCTGCGCACGGGCATGACGAGATCTGGCGGGCCAAGGCGCTGGCGATCGGCTGTAGTGCGAAGCGATGCGTGGCCAGCAGCGCACCCCGGCCTGCGGGGCCATGGGTTGGCACCTGCCCGTCCGGGCACCGCACCACCAGACACCGGCAGCCGACTCGGGTGCAGTCCTGCGGCCAGTGCTCCCGGACTTTTGACCCAGGTACCGTGCTCGACTGGACGCTCAACGGTCGGCGAGTGCAGATGCACCCCCGTTACGAGGCCGAGCGGCGAGGGATCGTCGACGGGTTCGAGCGAGGACGGCCGGAACGTCCTGCCGTTCCCCTCCCGATGGCAGCTCGATCGACGACGGCAGCTAGGCCCGCAGTGGTCGACCCAGCGCCGACGCTGCTTCCGATCGGCAGTTGGGTCCGGCTCGCCGGGCGCGGCAAGTACGCAGGGAGTATCGGCCAGGTGGAGAAGGTAGGCCGTAGCAGATACCACGTTCGGACGTCCTCACTGCTGCTCACCGCCCCGTTCGCGCTGGTCGAGCCGTGTTGAGCGGCTGGTCTGGACAGGCTCCGGTCTGGACAGGCTCCGGTCTGGCCAGGGTCCGGTCTGGCCAGGGTCATGACACGGCAGTCACTGATCAACGGCAGTCATGGTCAGATGATGCGCAGTTGCTCGTCGCCGAGCGCCACCACGTCTCCTCGGTGCACTTTGCGTCCCCGGCGGATCTCGGTCTCGCCGTTGACCGACACCTCGCCGTTGGCGATCCGCTGCTTGGCGTCGCCGCCGGACTCGATCACCCCGGCCAGTTTCAGAAATGCGCCTAAGGGGATTGCTTCATCGGAGATTTCTACGTCGGTCACGCAGGCATCATCCCGTGCCGCGCGGGCTGCCCACCAGCTCGCTGGTTGCGACCAGCGCCCGGCGCGCCACGGGGGCCTGCAGTGCGGAGAAGTACGGATTGATCTGTAGAGCGCGATCGAGGTCACGATGGGCCTTGGCCTGGTGCCCTAACGCCATTTCGATCATGCCGAGGTGGTAGCGATACGTGGCGTTGTGCCTGCCGAGCCGATTCGCCCGGATGGCGTAACCCAGGGCGTCACGGTCTCGGCCGGCCCGGTGCAGGGCCCAGCCGAGCGCATCGGCGACGATCATGCTCCGGTGCAGGGCCCATTCTGCTTCGGCGTGACGCACGGCCGCAGTAGCCGAGCCATGATCGGCCTCATGTACGGCGGTCGTCAGATCAGTGCGGACGCCGTTGGCGGCCCGCAATCGGTGCTCGGCGGCCAGCCTCGCGAACTGTTGCTCGGCCTCGTCGTCCCGGCCCAACGACAGCAAGAGCTCGGCGCTCTCCAGGAGGTACTGCGGTTGCGAGGTTCGGTGGGTCACGGTCGCGTAGTCATGCAGCGCCGCACCCCGGCGGCCCAACGCCACCTCGGCTCGCGCTCGACCGGCGAGCAGCGGATCGGACTCCGGGTCGAGCATCAGACCGAGCTGGTAGTGCTCAAGCGCGGCCTTGGGGTTTCCTTCGTCAAGCGTCAGCTTGCCCAAGTGGTAACGGCAGAGGGCGAGATCAGAGCGCTCGGTGCTCTCGGCCAATGCCCGCAGCAGAATCCGCCGAGCAGAGGATCGGTCACCGCGTGCCGCGAAGTAGTCGGATGCGCGGACGGAGGTGGGCATTCCAGGTTCCCGGTCACGCATTTTCTGAACGGCGATGGCAGTGGCGGACTCGTCGCCGAGCCCGGTCAGCGCGTCGACCATCACTCCGTAGACGCCTCCGGCGTAGGCATTGAGAGCGGCAGCCCGGCGAGCCCAGTTGAGGGCCAGGGCGAAGTCGAGCCGGGCGTTTGCGAGTGCGCCCAGTCCGGTCATGGCCTGCCAGTTGTTCGCCGGGTCGAGGGCCAGCGAACGGTCCAGTGCCCCTTCGGCCCGCGGGTAGTACGTCGGATCGCCGGTGATCGTGCCCTGCTGCACGTAGGCCAAGCCCATCGCGGCCCAGGTCAGCTTGTCCTTGGGGTCGTCGTGTAGTCGCTGGTGGGCCTGAGCGATCACGGTGGACAGGGAGTATCGGGTCAGGATTTCACTGCGATCGGCCGTGGCCGCACTGCTGCCGACTTGAGCCGGACTGCTGCCGACTTGAGAGGTGGACGTCGTGACTGGGGTGGGGTGCCCGAAGAACGCAACGACGACGGCCAGCACCAGGATCCCGGTCGCGGTCAAGGCGATCGGCACGATCAAGCGTCGTTTCACCCCGGTTAGTGCACCGCTCACCTTGACGCGCGGATCCCGCCGTCCTCGATTGGCGTTAGTGGGTTGGTGCAGCATCGAGCAACTTCCCTGACCTTC
>JANNPJ010000595.1:0-4287 GCA_031400005.1 Kineosporiaceae bacterium
CCACTTTTTCAACGAGAACACCGATATCAAGCAGATCGCCGTGTCCGGCAACCGGATCGGCGTCCTGACCAATGCCGGCGTGGCGCTGGTCAAGGAGGGCCACCTGCACGCCCAGTGGATCACCCAGCAGGTCAACGTCAAGCAGCTCGCCCTGGACGGCAACCGGATCGGCGTCCTGCTCACCGACGGCAGTTCGTGGGTCAAGGAGGGCAGGTGGGATGCCGAGTGGGTGGCACAGGCCAACGGAATCAGTCAGATTGCCCTGTCCGGCAATCGGATTGGCGTACTGAGGCCGGATGGCCTGGCGTGGGTCAAGGAGGGCGCACTCGGCCCCATCCCCTGGGTCAACGTGCACTCGGCGGTCACTCAGATGGTTCTGTCGGGCAACCGGATCGGCGTCCTGCGCAGCGACGGCAACGCGTTGGTCAAGGAGGGCGCGCTGGGCGCCGGCTGGGTGGGGCAGTCCAGCGGAGCCACTCAGATCGCCTTGTCCGGTAAGCAGATCGGCGTACTGACGATGAACGACCTCGCGTGGGTCAAGGAGGGCACGATCGCCTCCACCGGTTGGCAAATCGAGCACTCGGCGGTCACTCAGATCGCTCTGTCGGGCAAGCGGATCGGCGTCCTGCGCACCGATGGCATCGCATGGGTAAAGAGTGACGTGTCCGCAGGGTGGAGCCAGTCGCGCACCGGTTCGGACACCGTAGCGCTGGAAACCGCGCGGGTCGCGGTGCCCCGCGCGTCGGCGTCAACGCCACCGGTGCGGTCACCGCTCCGCAAACCAATTACCGCACCTCGGCCGCCCCTGCCTAAGGGGCCAGCCGCGTGGACCCGGTGATGGCGCGTGGTTCGGCCGGTCGGTAACGCATGGCTCGAACCTGACTGACCTCGATCCAGCAGCCTCATCTCGAGGTCAGGGTCAGTCGACGTCAGTGGATAGGTGCTCTTCCACGACGGCGCGCACCCGGCTCCGCGCCCGGTGCAGGAGCACCCGTTGGTGACCATCGTGGATGTCAAGTATTTCGTATACTTCCGAGGTGGAGCAGCCCTCGACATCGCGCAAGGTGATAACCAGGCGCTGGGACTCCGGCAGATCAGCGATCGCTGCTTTCACGATGTCATGCAGTTTCCCCGACAGGAGGGCCGCCTCTGGCAGTCGGATCCAGTCACTTATCGGCGATGACCAGTGGCCGGCCCACGGACCCGACTGGATGAACCGGTCCGGGTCGACGGCGGGCAACTGGTCGTCCGGCGACGAGTCGAGCGCGGAGAAGGGCAACGAACGGGACTCTCGGCCGGAGAGACGGTGAGCCGCGTTGATCAGGATGCGGCAGATCCAGGTGCGCAGTGTGGCTTGCTCTCGGAAGCCGTCCAACCCCCGGATGACCGCGACCCAGGCCTCTTGGACTGCTTCCTCCGCCACCGCGCGACTCGGACAGTAGATCATCGCGAGGCGGAGCATTAGTGACTGGTTGCTCGAAACCAGCCGATAGAACTCGATCTCGCTGCCGCTACGCAGGGCCGCCAGGTCGGGCTCATCCCTCACCTTCGACGGCTCGATCATCATGACTGTCCTGCACTGCTTTTCGAGACCGGAACATCTGCAGAACCGTTTCGTCGAGTTCCGTACGTGCCGCTTCTCCCGGTCGGGCGGAGAGTCGGATCACGGTGCGAACCTGGTTGATGTAGTTCTCGCAGCTCACGCAGCTCGTGAGGTGTTCTTCCAGGGACCGGAGACCTTCTGGCGAAAGCGCACCCTCGAGATAGTCCGTGACCTGCTCGACCAACTGAGCGCATACCGTCTCCCTCATCACCCTTCCTCACAGATCAATCGCAGACACGGACGCAGATTAGGTCAGCGATGCCTCCACGGCTCGTCCACACAGTCCGACCTCCAGTTTAAAACCTCACTCACCTTCTCCTCCACAGTCCGCGCGAACGGCTCGTTATCCACAGATTCGCGCTGGCGCGGTCACTTTGGATCCTGGACGGCGAGCCTCTACCCATGACACTTCTCACTGCTCTCACCAGAGCCCTGCTGCTGCTGGCCGTCGCTCTCGGTGCCGTTCAGATAGCGCCAAATGACGTCGTCCCGATCGCTGCACCTTCCCCGCTGCCCATATCCGCACCTTCTCTGCTGCCGATCGCCGCCCCTTCCCCGTCATCCGAACCCGCACTTTCCCCATCGCCCGAAAAAACTATTGTCACAACACCTTTAGACCAGGAGTATCCCAAACCCAAGTCCGGATCAGAGCTCGCGCCGACGCCCGTCGGTCGCTGGGCCTGGCCGCTGAGACCACGACCGCAGGTAGCCCGTGGGTTCGTCGTCGGCCCCGCACGATGGTCTCCCGGGCATCGAGGCGTCGATCTCCTCGCCGGTGCCGGCGTCAGCGGCGGGTTCACGACAGCGGACAAGGTGAGCGAAACCGTCGAAATCCGTTCCCCGGCGAGTGGAGCGGTTCGCTTTGCTGGGGTGATCGCCGGTCGGCCCGTGCTGAGCATCGATCACGGCGGCGGCCTAATCAGCAGCTTCGAGCCGGTGACCAGTGCGTTGCACCGGGGCCAGCTCGTTCAGCGCGGGGACGTCGTTGGCCAACTCGGCGGTGGCCCGAGCCACTGCACTAGCCCGAGCCACCACCCCGGTCCGAGATCGGGCACCGGCACCGGCACCGGCTCGGGTTCGGGCTCGGGCACCGGCTCCGGCTCCGGCTCGGGCTCGGCAACGGCGACCTGCCTGCATTGGGGCGTCCGCAAAGACGGGCATTACATCGATCCACTGCTCCTCGTGCCGGCGTCGCGAGGGCCAGCAGTGTTGCTACCCATGCGGCCAACGCGCCGTTGAAAGTGAACGCGGACATTCCGGTCAGAATCTGATCGTGCCGGCCAGAACCCGGATGGCCTACGGCGGCACCGCTTTGCTTGATCAGTGGGCTGGATCGGCTTCCCACCTGGCGGTGCTACTTCGGATGCAATACGTTGCCAAACCGCACAAGGGCCAGCGGTGCCCCCGACCGGCCCCGACCAGCCCAGCCCCGAAGTGGTTGCCGGATTCGACCCGGTAGCAAGGGTTTGAATCCGGCAGGGACTCCGCGACATCCAGATCATTGTTCAGGAACGCCCGGCCTCGCCAAGCACCGCCCTGAATTGTGGTGAACCTGTGCGGCGGTCAGCTGACTTCGGAGAGCTTTCCTCTCAGCTGCAAGACAGCCTTCGTATGCATCTGGCAGATTCGGGATTCCGTGACACCGAGAACCCTGCCGATCTCGGCCAGGGTCAAGCCCTCGTAGTAATACAACGTGACGACGATTTTCTCCCGTTCGGGCAGTTGGTTGATTGCCCGGGAAAGCATGAATTTCGTCTCTTCGCTTTCGAACGCCGCGACCGGGTCCTCAGCCTTGGTGTCCTCCAGGGTGTCGACCAGGGATAGCTTGTCGCCCTTTTCGCCGCCAACCGTCAGAAGTTCATCCAGAGCAACCACATTGACGTATGAAACCTGGGAGAAAACAGCGTGCAACTCGTCCAAAGTCATACCCAACCGGACGGCGACCTCCGGCTCAGTGGGCGAACGATGCAGCTCCCCCTCCAGGGCAGCGTAGGCCCGCTCGACCTCACGGGCCTTGTAGCGCACCGAACGAGGAATCCAGTCAATGGCCCGGAGCTCGTCGATGATCGCCCCCCGAATGCGGGAAATCGCATAGGTCTCGAACTTGATCGCCCGGCTGATGTCGAACTTTTCGATGGCGTCAATCAACCCGAAGATTCCGTAGGAGACAAGGTCGGCCTGTTCAATATTCGGCGGCAGGCCCACCCCAACTCGGCCGGCCACGTACTTCACCAGAGGCGAGTAGTGCAGGATCAATCGCTCACGCGTACCTTGGTCGGCTGTCGACTTGAACTTCTCCCACAGCGCACGCAAAGCGGCCTCATTGGCCGCAACGGCGTCCTCCGCGGTCACGGTGTCGACGAGCTCACCGCTGTCGGCAGTCACCCGGATCCCTCCCCTGCGTAACGCGTAGATCGTCACTCAGGCCCGCGGATGGGCCTGGCGATAGCTGGCGCGCAGACGATCCACGGAAACATGTGTGTAAAGCTGCGTAGTCGTGAGCGTAGCGTGACCAAGCAACTCCTGTACGCTACGAAGGTCCGCGCCGCCGTCCAGTAGATGAGTCGCCGCGCTGTGCCGAAGCCCGTGCGGCCCCAAGGACGGAACCCCCTCGATCCGTTCGAGCGCGAGATGCACCACCTGCCGGACTTGTCGCTGGTCAATACGTCCGCCACGACGCCCGA
>JANNPJ010000596.1:0-2180 GCA_031400005.1 Kineosporiaceae bacterium
CGCCGCAACCGTCACCCGCAGCACCAAAACTCGCCGTGGCGCCCGAACCCGAGCCGCCACCTCCGGCGCAGGAACCAGCAACTGCATCACCGCGAAACCTCACCGTGGCGCCCGAGCCAGCACCCGCAGCCCAGGAGCCAAGTCCCACAGCTCAGGAGCCAGCTCCCGCAGCCCAGGACCCGGAGCCCGACCCGCGGGTCGCGACGGTGATTCCGTTGCGCCCGCGCTGGCAGCGACTCGCCGTCGCCGTTCCGGTCGCGGCGGCCTCGGCGGCGATCCTGACGCTTGCCATCCTCGGGGTCCAACGGGTGCTCGCGCCCGAACCGGACGAGGTCTTCGCCGCCCATGGCGCCGGGAATCTCCGGGCCGAGGTGACGGTGACGAGCAAGCCGTCCGGCTTCGAGATCACGCTGGCGGCCGACGCCCTCCCTGCCGCTCCCGCTGGGTCGTTCTACGCAGCCTGGCTGCGGCGCGGCCCCGGGCCCGGCGACGTCATCCCGATCGGCACCTTCCACGGACGCCGAGTGGGTGACCCGATCGTGCTCTGGAGCGGTGTGGACCCGGACGAGTACCGCACGTTCTCGGTCACCCTCCAGCGCGACGGCGAACCGCCGGTGCCGAACGCGCCGTCGGCTCGCCGGGTGCTTCTCGGGACGGTCGACGGCTGATTGCCCCCACCGTTCGGAGGTTGCCGTGCTATTGAGGTTCACCGTGCGGGATCCATCCGCACCCGAGGCGTACGACGTCGAATTGACCGCCGATGCCAGCACGTCAGTCGCGTCCCTGCTGGCAGCGCTGCCGGTGGCCGTCGCCGGTCGGCCCTGCTACCTGGGAAACACGCCCCTCGACCCGGCCGCCACCCTCGGGGACTGCCCCCTGGTCTCCGGGGTGACTCTCACCATGGGCGCGCCCGGCCCCGAAATCCGGGCACTGCCGGTGGGGACCACCGGAGCGGTTCAGGTGCTGGCCGGCCCTGACGCCGGGCGCATCTTCTGGCTGACCGAGGGCGTCCACCTGATCGGGCGCGCGCCCGAGGCCAGCGTGCGACTGGACGACCCGCTGGTGTCCCGTCGACACACTCACCTCACCGTCACCCGCGACCAGGTCACCGTCAGCGACCAGGGGTCCGGCAATGGCACCTTCCTGGACGGCTCACCGCTCGAGGACGCGGCACCATGGACCGCTGAGTCCGTGCTGACCATTGGTGACGACGTGCTCTCCTGGACGCCGGTGCCATCTCGCGGCCTCGACCTCACCCGCAGCCTCGACGGCCACCTTGACTTCGACCGTGCCTTCGCCCCGGCACCGGCGGTCTCCGCCACCGAGGTGGACCTGCCGGTTCAAGCCGAGCCGTCAGCCGGCCGCGGTTACCAGTTGCTGCTGTCGGCTGGCGCGCCGGTGCTGCTCGGCGTCGTGCTGGCGACCGTGCTGCGCAATCCGTACATGCTGTTGATGGCCGCTTTCGCACCGGTGATGGCGTTGACCTCGGCGCTGACCGATCGGCGGCAGCGACGGATCCGCGAGGCTCGGTACGAGGCCGCCGCGGCCACCGCACGCGAGCGGATCACCGCCTCCGTCACCACCGAGGAGCGGATCCGGCGACGGGTCTCGCCCGATCCCATCGAGCTGACCCTGACGGCGTTGGGCTTGGGGCGCGGACTGTGGCCGCGCAACGCCGATTCGCGCGATGCGCTGCTGTTGCGAATGGGAGTCGCCGAGCTGCCGGCCTCCGTCTCGGCCCGGGGCCAGCGGCCACCGGGGTTCACCGAGCCGATGCTGACCGGGGTGCCGGTCACCATCGACCTGCGCGCGGCCGGGGTGCTGGGCATCGTCGGGCCGCCCGCGGCCACCGCGCCGGCCGCTCGCTGGGTGGCCGTCCAGCTGGCCACCCTGCGCAGTCCCGACGACCTGCGCCTGGTGGTGATCACCACCGACGACGGCCGCGACCTGGCCTGGACCCGATGGCTTCCGCATGTCGGCGCCGGACCGGACTCCGCAGCACCGTGCGCGGTCGGGAACACCCCGGCGACGCGCTCGCAGCGGATCGCCGAGTTGCGCGAGCTGGTGCTGGTCCGCCGGAGCGAGCAACAGGACCGCCACGAGGTGCGCTTCGACGCGGAAGTCGTCGTCCTGCTCGACGGCGCGCTGGCCCTGCGGCATCTGCCGGGGATGCGAGAGGT
>JANNPJ010000684.1:0-4497 GCA_031400005.1 Kineosporiaceae bacterium
GACCGGCATGGTGTTGCCCAGCAGTGCCCGCAGTTGGTCGAGGTGACCGGTGATGCTGTCGCGCTGCCGAATCAACTCGTCCACCTGACGCTGAGCCGCCCGACGGTTGCGATCGGCCTCGCCCTTCGCTTCGGAGAGCACCTTGTCGGCGTGTGCCCGAGCTTCCGCGATCACCTGGTCGGCGTTGCGCCGTGCGTTGCCCACGAGCGACTTGGCGTGCTCATCGGCGTCCCGGCGGACCGATTCAGCTTGCTCGACCGCCTTCGATGCGCGCTGCTCGGCTGCCGAGGCGCGCTGTTCGGCTTCGACCACCAGTTGCGTGGCCTGGGCCACCGCCTGCTCGTGACGCTCGGCGTCCTGACGCTCTGCCTCCTCGCGGCGGGCGGCGAGCTTGACCTCGAGGTCGGTGTTCATCTGCTCGGACTTGGCCCGGGAGTCTTCCAGCAGCGTCGCCGCGGCCGAACGCATTTCCTCGGACTCGCGCTTGGACGTCGCCCGCATCTCGTCGACTTCGCGCTTGGCGGCAGCGCGCAGTTCGGTTACCTCGCGCTCGGCGGTGGCTCGCAGTCGGGCCAGCTCACGATCGACGGTGGTGCGCTTCTCGCTGGTCTCGTGCTCGGTGACCGATTTGAGCTTGGCCGCCTCGCGCTCGGCGATAGCGAGCATCTCTTCGGCCTTGCGGGTCGCCGTGGCGACGATTTCCTCGGCCTCGGTGGTGGCATTGCGACGCAGGTCCGAGGTTTCCCGTTGGGCCGTCGCAGTGGTTTCGGCGGCCTCGTTCTGTGCCGCTGCCCGGTATTGGGCAGCCTCGACCCGGGCCTGGGCCACGGCCTCTTCGGCGTCCTTGGTGGCCGCGGCGATCACGTCGCTGGCCTGCTCCTCGGCGAGCCGGAGGAGCTGTTCGATGCGTGACCCGAGTCCGCTGTAGGAGGGGCGTTCCACCTCCCGCAGCTGGCGATGTGCCTCAGCGACCTCACCGGATAGCTTCAGAGCGCGGGTGTCGAGTTCTTCCACCCGCGCTCGCGCGTCGCGCAAGGACGACTCCAGAGCGCCAATGCGCTCCTCTACCTGCGCGCGATCAAAACCACGCATAACGATTTGGAATCCTTGGGGGCTCTGTTCGCCGGCCACTATCAGTCCTCCCTGACGGCCCGCGCCGGGCCTACACGTTCCTGAACCGAACGATCGCTTCGCGATGCCGCTCTCGAGTCACGGCATCTCTGACTCCGAGACCTTCCTCCGGTGCCAGGCACAGTACTCCCACCTTGCCCTGATGGAGGTTGCGATGGACGTCAAATGCGGCCTGACTAGCCTGGTCGAGTGAATAGCTCCTCGAGAGTGTCGGGTGAATGAGACCCCTAGAGATCAAATCGTTAGCGGCCCACGCCTCGGCGTAGTTCGCGAAGTGTGATCCAACGATCCGTTTCAGGTTCATCCACAGGTACCTGTTGTCGTATTCATGCATGAAACCAGAAGTTGACGCGCAGGTCACGATCGTTCCGCCACGCTTGGCCGCGTACACACTTGCCCCGAACGTCTCACGGCCGGGGTGCTCGAACACCACATCGACATCTCGGCCCCCGGTCAGCTCCCGGATTCGGGCTCCGAACCGCCGCCATTCCTTGGGGTCCTGTGTGTTCTCGTCCTTCCAAAAGCGGTATCCCTCAGCGGTCCGGTCGATCACGAGCTCGGCTCCCATCCGCCGACAGATCTCGACCTTCGCCGCGCTCGACACCACGCAGACCGGTGTTGCTCCTGCTGCCAGAGCGAGCTGCGTGGCATAGGAGCCCAGTCCACCGGACGCCCCCCAGATCAACACAGTGTCACCAAGCTTCAACCCAGCGCCATTCTTGGAGATCAGTTGCCGGTAGGCGGTGCTATTCACCAACCCCGGGCACGCAGCCTCTTCCCAGGTTAGATGCGCCGGCTTCGGCATCAACTGATTGGTCTTTACCAAAGCCAATTCTGCCAGCCCACCGAAGTTCGTCTCAAAACCCCAGATCCGTTGTTCTGGATCAAGCATCGTGTCGTTATGCCCTTCCGGGCGCTCCAACTCCACGGAGAGGCAATGCGCCACCACCTCGTCCCCGGGCTTCCATGCATTTACCCCGGGGCCGGTCCGCAGTACAACTCCGGCCAGATCCGAGCCAACCACGTGATACGGCAGATCATGGCGCTTTCCCAACGGGGACGTCCGTCCGTACCGTTGCAGGAATCCGAACGTTGACACCGGCTCGAAGATCGACGTCCATACCGTGTTGTAGTTGATCGCACTGGCCATGACCGCAACGATCGCCTCTCCGGGACCCAATTCCGGAGTCGGCACTTCCTCCAGGTGCAACGACCGGCGTGGATCTTTGTCGGCCGTGGCCAGCCCTTCGAACATGCCGACCTCATCTGCATGCACGGTCAGCCCCAGGTACTTCTCCGGCACATCAAGATTGGCGAAGTCGCTGGTGGTGGCCGATCCCGAGAGAATCGCGTCGAGGAACTTCTGCACGGTGGCTCCAGGTGCGGCGAGTGCACGTGAGTGCGGCGGTTGCTTCCAGTCAATCGACGTTATCCAGGGCCTTCGCCAACCAGTACCCACCTGGCGGTGATGAGCATCACCGGACGTGGCGGTGACAGCTTGTTACTTTTCGCGCCTGGCGGTGCCAGCTATCGTCGAGGGAGCCCCGGATCGTCGATGGTGTACCGGGAGGAACCGCATGCGGATGGTTCGCAGCAGTCGGGTTCGTAGCAGTCATGTCCCCAGCCGCCGGCTTCGTGGCAAGCGAGTTCGCAGCAGTCGGGTTCGTAGCCGCCAGCTACTTCATCGTCGCCGGACGGTTCGTCGTCGCCAGGTTCGTGTTCGGCCCGGTCGTGTTCGGCCCGGTGTCGGTCTGATCGTGACCGCAATCCTCGCCTTGGTCGTTGCGGCCTGTTCGGGTGAGGACGGCGGCAGCGACCCAGGCGGTACGAGGCCCTCAGCCGCCGGGCAGTCGGGTTCGAACAGCGGGGCTTCCGGTTCTGCCACGTCTTCCGGCGCTCCTGCCACTTCCGGCTCTGCCACCGCTGGCGGAGAAGCATCGCTCGCGGTGCTGGCGAGCCGGGACGGCACGGACAAGGAGACGCCGATCCGGGTAGATCTCAACGAACTCCGGGTGGAGGGCCGGGTGACCCGGTTGACGTTCACCGCGCGAAACCGTGCACCGGTCGTGCCTGGCCAGTCGCCGCGGCGTTGGCAGATCACGACGTTCTTCAATGACGGGATCAACCAGAAGACCGGTGTGTCCGCTGACGACGCCTTCTCGGTGGACGGCGTGTATCTGCTCGACCCGGCTGGCGCGAAGCGCTATCTCGCAGCACGCAACGCCAGCAATGGGTGCGTCTGCAGCGGTGACCTCGGCAATACGTTCGTCAGCCCAGGCAGTGGTGTCGTGCTGACAACGCTATTCGCGGCCCTGCCTGCTGGGGTCGACTCGGTAGATGTGGTGGTCCCAAGGGTCGGCTCGTTCAACGACGTCGCGGTGAGCCGATGAGGCCTGCTCTGGTGGCGGTCGCTGTCGCTTCGGCGGTGTTGCTCAGCGTCTCACCGGTGCAGACGCCGTGGTCAGGGGCCGTCGCCGTGCGGTCGCCGTCCTCAAGTTTGGCGTCGTCCTCAAGTTTGGCGTCCTCAAGCTTGGCGTCGTACGCGGCCTTGGTCGCGAGTTCCACCGTGGTCGCGAGTTCCCCGGTCGATCCGGATGAAGCGGTGGTGCTGCCGGTCGAGGACGTCGTGGGCAGGTCAGAAAAACTGATCTTCACCGAAGCCTCGGTGGACGGAGCGGTGACGGACCGGGGTGGTCGGGAGTTCGTCCTCGAGTCGGATGTGCTGTTCTCCTTCGACAAAGCCACGCTGACGGCGCGGGCGCGAAAGGAGATCCGGCGGATCGCCGGGGTGCTGCAGTCCTCTTCCGACCAGGAGGCGGAAGCCCGCGCGAAGGTCACCAGGGTGACGATCGCCGGATACACCGACGACGTGGGCAGCGACTCATACAATCTCGCGCTGTCCAGCCGCCGGGCGGCGGCGGTGCGTGCCGAGTTGGTCAAAGCGCTGGGATCGGCAGTTGCGGTGACAGCCGTTGGCCGGGGTGAGAAGGATCCGGTGGCGTCTAACGACACAAAGCGCGGCCGGCAAGCGAATCGCCGAGTGGAGATCCGCGGCCGCTGATCCGTCGAGGCTCGACCCGTGGAGAACCACGAATCGAGCCCCTGGGCGCGATCGCTGCGGTGGGCCTACACAGCGGGTTCGACGAGTTCGACGAGGACCCCACCGGCGTCCTTCGGATGGACGAAATTGACCCGACTGTTGGAGGTGCCCCGGCGCGGAGTGTCGTAGAGCAAACGCAGGCCCCGCTGGCGCAGGGTCACGGACACCGCGTCGATGGCGTCCACCCGGTAGGCCACCTGCTGAACCCCGGGGCCAGAGCGGGTGACGAATTTGGCGATCGTGGATTCGGGAGTGAGCGGCGCCAG
>JANNPJ010000685.1:0-31098 GCA_031400005.1 Kineosporiaceae bacterium
GCCACCGGGCGGTCATCACACCGCCGAGCAGCCACACGTACACCAGGCGCGTGTCGCGCCCGTACCGGTCGGTCATCAACAACAGCAGTGACATCGCGTACCCGAGGGTCACGCTCACGATCACGCCGGTGCAGGCTGCGAGCGAAGGTCCGCCGAGAGTCCTGGGCGGACAGCGGGTGGGTGTCCCGGCCGTGGTGAGCAAGCCGTCCATCGCCGCTCCGAGCCGGACGGCGTGCGGCTCGTGACCTGCCCGCAGTTCGGGCCTACCTGCGCACGGGCCGAGACCAGGAATTCACCGCGGCGGTCCAGCGCGAATTCGCCGACGTCTTCCAGGCGACCTGGACCGAGGAGATCTCGACCGGTCACCTGCCGATGCTCGAAGGCCCAGTCGCGGTCAGCCAATCACGTCGATCTTGGTGATCCGCTCAGCGGTGATGGTGAAGGCGAGGACCAGGAACAGTCGTCCGCGGGGGGCCATCACGAGCCCGACCGCTCCATTCACCAGCGCCGGTTGGGTGAACCGGACGCGTCCCGAGGCGGCCGATGCGCCCCTGGCCACGGCCTGGGGGCCGCGCAGCAGGACGGGTTCGGGGGTGGGACCGGCCGCCCGGTGACCCACGAAAGCCTGCAGATGTGACGGGGAGGCGAACGTCCCGGTCCGAACGCTGGGAGTAGACCATGACGCGACGGCTGGGTGAGGCGGGGTCAGCGGAGCTGGACGAACCGGTAGGAGCCGTGGGACGTCGACGTCCACCCACGTCGACCGTCGGGGAGGACGACGAGCATGGTGCCGTGCACCGGGATCACCATCCGTCCGGCCGGTGTCAGCTGGTCCACGAGTTCCTGCGGCACCGCCTGCGCCGAGGCAGATACCAGGATCCGGTCGTACGGAGCGCCCGCAGGCCACCCGAGTCCCCCCTGCACTGGGTATAGCCGGACCCAGTCCATGGCGTAGGCCTCGACGTTGGCGGCCCCCCAGGAGGCGAGTGACTCCTCGAGTTCGACGCCGATCACCGAGCCGTGTGGGCCGACCAGGTATCCGAGTAGCGCCGTCGTCCAGCCGGAGCCCGCTCCCACGTCGAGAACCCGATCACCGGGGGACACCTGCAGCAGGTCGAGCATGGCCGCGACCGTCCGTGGCTGGGAATTGGTCTGCCCCTGGCCAATCGGCAGCGGTCGATCCTGTGCGGCCAGGTGGCGCTGGTCCGGGGGGAGGAAGTCTTGCCGTCGGATCGTTGACATTGCTTGCGTCACCGTCGTCACCGTCGTCACCACAGCAGTGCATCATGCCCTTTCAGCACTGAACAATGCAGCGCCCCAACCGCTTGCGTGATCATGCACGAAGTGACGTCTTTCGATCAGCTCGGTGTCAACCCCTCGTGATCAGTCGAAAAGTGACACGTCCGCTGCACGCGGGCCACATCATCACCCAAGACCGTTGCGCTTGCCGATGCTCCGACTTTGCTCCCGTTATCCCGGGGGTAGAGCACCCGAACCACCCGGGAGTGATGGTTGCACCGTGCTAGTGGGAGCAAAGGCGGAGCAAGGACGAGCCGTCGCAGCTGTCGAAGCTCCCATCGCCGTTGCGGGGTGCTGTGCCCCTGGAAAACCGGTGATTGAGGCTCGGATCTGCCCTGAGAACCGGTTTTTGAGGGGCACAGCAGCGATTCCCGACATCCCCCTTGGAGCCCAAGACCGGTGCTGGCCGCCGTCCGGTCTTGGACTCTCAGGATTAACCAGCAGGGTCTGCACGAACCACAACACGGACATGTCAAGTGGGAGCGATAGGCGTGTCGCAGGCGTCAATTCGATGTCGCCCTCACATTCGCCGTGCCACAGATCGATTTCTGGGCTGGCTCACCACAGGGGTGCCACTCGCGGCATTCGTGCAACAGGCTCGGTCACGGCAAAATTGAGGGGGTCCTTCGCTGCCGACGACGGGGAATTAGCCAGCAGGGTCTTTGAAGGGGTCAGAATGCGCGACTGACTCGGCGTACCACTCGAGCAGCCCGACGGGCAGGCAAGATATTCAGCTGGGGGCGAGTCGGGCACTGGCTGGAGCTTCGGCTGCCGTGACCAGTGCGCCACCCAGACGTGTGCAGCTGAAGACGGCGACGAAGAGCGGGCCTTCCGAGGGCAGGTCGAAACCTTCCGCGATCTGGTAGCGGGTATTCGTGAGCTTGCGCCTGACCGCGGCCGGATCGTCCGCGGACCCTGGCGGCGCATCGGCCCTCCAGACGACCACCACCTCCGTGCAGCCGGCCGGCCAGTCCCATTGGAGTCGGTCGTGCTCCCGACGCAAACCGGTCACCGGCGGGAGCGTGACGTACCAGGTTGACGCCCCGGCCACCGTGACCCGATCGATGGTGAAAACGACGTAGGCGGTGGGGAACTGGGGCCTCGGGCCGACCGCCAGGCCAGGACCCATGCCCGGAACCAGGGTACCGAACGACGCCGAATCCACCACCAGGGATCCGGGTGCGGGTGGGCTGGTGCCCTCGGGCAACTGACGGACCTCGGCTCGTCCCGTCGACGGTGTCGGGTACACCAAGCGCACCCGCCGACCGTGCGGAAGCAGTGCCAGCGAGGTGACCACGGGCGGCGAGGTGGCGCCCGGATCGGTGGTCGAGTGGCCCGGGCCGGCCGAGTGAGTGTTGCCGGGGTGCGTGGAAGGGTTGGAAAGCGTCTCGACCGAGCAGACACCTGCCCGTCGAGCGACCACGGCGTAGCGCGAAAGCGGACCTGCGCCCGGCGGAATCGCCGCCTCGAGGGAGGTGCTTTGGGTACTGCCGAAGGCGCGCCGGTGACCATCCGCATCGAGGTGTTCGACCCGGTAATCAATCGCGCCGGGCGAACTCGACCGAGCCCAGCTGACCTCGACGAAACCGCCGACGAGCCGAACGCGGACGTCGCCGGCGGGCTGAACGCCGATCGTCTGCAGTGCTGCCAGCAGGCCCGGATGGTCCGGTGCGGTGCGCACGGCCGCCAGGAGGGCCAGCTCGCGGGCGTCACCAGCCAGCGAATCAGCGGCGGCTAGGGCGGCTGCGGCCGCTGCAGAGCCATTCGCAGCCTCGGTGAGCGCGTCGCTCACGGACTGTCCAGCCGGGCCGGGCAGGTCGGCGGCGATCTTCCGCAGCCGCTGCAGTGTGGTGCCCGCCTCGGTGAATCTCAGCGCAGCCAGTGCCCGGACGACGGAGCGCCAGTGCTGGTGTGCCTCCGTCAGCACCTCGTCGATCTCGTCGCTGACCGCACGGATCGGTGGCACCGTCCCGCCGGCCAACTGCCGGGCCCTGGCCACCAGGTGCTGCGCCTCCAGGACGCGGCCGGCCCGTAACGCAGCCCGCGCCCGGGACAGCGTCTCGTGTGCCGCTCCCGCCGATCCCGCCGATCTTGGCCGGTTCGGCGGCCCCGTCGGAGTCTGCGTCGAGGGCGAAGTACGCGTCGCGGTGGGCGTGGGGGTTGGACGATGCCGGCCTGGCGAGGTCAGCCTGGGGACGGCGACCCCCAGTTCCCGGGCCAGTGCCGACAACACCCGCACCGCTCGTGCCCGGTCCAGGCCGCAGGCTTCAGCTTCGCTGAGCAGGTGCCCGTAATCGGCCGCGGTGAACTCGTCCTCGACCAGAACGGCGGCCGCTACCCGTGACCGCAAGCGCTGGGTGACCTCCTCAGCGATCGCATCGAGGTACGCCTCGGGGTCATTCTCCAGCAGCAACGTGGTCACCGCAGCGAGCAGGTCGTCGACGAGTGCGCGGCGGCGATCGGGGCGCAACTCCCGGTTGTGGGCCGCAGCCAGGTCTCGCTCTCGGGACAGCTCTTCGTGCGATGCCCCCGCCTCGACGCCGAGCAGGTCGTAAAGGCTGGCCGGGGCAGACCTGCCGAGGATGCGACCCAATTCGTCGAGATCGGACCGAACCTGCCGATAGACGGCCGGGGATACCGGCACCGCAGCTGGGCTGGGGTCCACCGGCTCGTCGTCAACCAGCGGATGTGCGGCCAGGCGTGCCTGCACGCTGTGCTCATCGATGCCGCCCGCCTGCCGGGCAAAGGCCAGCAGACCTTCCACTTTGGACCGGGGGATACCGCCGAAGCGCTCCACCAGACGCTCGATCGCGCCGTCCAGTTCGGCGAATCGTGCACCGTCCCGCTCCGCGCGGAACGCCCGGGTCTGGTCCGCGAGGCGCCTGCGTGAGTCGTGTTGGCAGAGCTCAGCGGAGACCTCGTGATGCACGGCGAGCAGGGCGGTGACCAGGCCGCGATACTTCGGATGGTCGCGGTGCTTCTGCCAGCACCCCCATACGGCGGCGACCTGCTCGGACACCTCCTGGTCGGGGAGGACGTCGGCGTCCTCCAGGGAGACGTCGTACCACTCGAAGGGATCGCTGGCCGGCACGCCACCGCGGGTTTCGATGGCCGCGAGCACGCGCTTGCGGTAGTCGTTGCTGTCGAAACCGGTCACTGGGGATTCCGATGACGTAGGCGGGCCACCTGCGCGCGTTCTCGCGCGACGTCGGCCTGGCTCAACGCCGCACTGGTCTCGATCTGGGCCTTCAAGGGACGGTCGACGAGGCCCTCGTGCAGGGCGGTCAGCTCCAGGATACCGTCGAAGCCCATCGCCAGGGTGATCTCGATCTGGCTGCCGGCCGGGTACCCGGGGGGGATGTCAGTGATCGACACCTCGGCGATGATCTTGCTGAGCTCAGGGTCGGTCGACTCGGCGCCGCCGCCCTGCTCGACCACGCGCACGGTGACGATCTGCTGATCGTCGTACATGGTGCCGAAAGAGCGCCGGACGGTCACTGGAAGCCGGTCGTTGCGGTGTACGAGGAACACGGCTTCCAGCCCGCCGGACATGCCCATAGCCATCACCCCGAACCCGCGCGAGCAAACGTTGAGCACCTGCACCTCGACGGTGCGACGGACCTGCTCGGCCGTGACCCCGAGTGACTCCGCGAGTCGCGCGCAGGCCGCGTCGAGGTCGCTGGATGACGCCGAACTCAACGCGGCGCCCGCCGACAACTGTCCGCGGGTGGTCAGGTCGCTCGTGACGAGACGCTCGACGGCCTTCTTCTCGCCATAGATGGCCGCCCCCTTCGCGACCGCAAGATCCGGATCGGCCAGCTGCACGGGCACACCCAGCTCTTCACTCAATCTGGTCGATACCGCGGGCATCCGGCTGCTGCCGCCGACCAGGAGTACCCGGTCGATCTGCCGCACACCGCGCTGCCGGGCCGCCTTGACCGCTTGCCTGGTGAGTTCCAGGGTGCGGTCGAGCAGGCTGCGGGTGAGCCCCTCGAACTCCTCGCGGGACAGCGTCACGTCGAGTTCGCACCCGTCGTGCGCCACTCGGATCGTGGTCGAGTCCTTGTCCGTGAGCTCGCGTTTGGCCTGCTCCGCGGACAGGATCAGGGCCTGCGAACCGACTCCGTCGTCCAGTGGATCTTCGGCGTCGGGGTGTGCGGTGGTGAATGAACGTGCCAGATGGACGGCGATCTTCTCGTCCCAGTCGGCGCCGCCGAGTTCGTGGTCTCCGTCGATCGATACGACGGCGACCCGGCGCTGCGCCAGCTCGACGACGGTGACGTCGAACGTCCCCCCGCCCAGGTCATAGACCAGAGCGACTTCCTCGGCGACGGCGTCGGACAAGCTGTCCAGGCGGGCGAAGCCGTAGGAGAGGGCGGCCGCGATGGGTTCGCTGATGACATCGATCACCGTCAACCCGGCGTACTCGCCTGCCAGCCTGGTGGCTCTTCGTTCCTCGTCGCCGAAGTAGGCCGGGACGGTAATCACGACGTCCTGCACGGCCGTGGCCGTGTTCAGGGCGGTGTTGTTGACCAGCGCCCGCAGGATCAGGCTGCTCACCGCCGGCGCCGACCAGGCCTTCCGATGGCTGACGAAACGCCATTCTCCGTCGCCCATCCGGCGCTTGGCCAAGGTGCATACGTCGTCGGGGAGGGCGCGGGCCTGGGCGCGGGCCGCCTCGCCGGTGAGATAGTCGTCCGCACCGACGAACAGCACCACGCTCGGAAGCGTCAGCGTGCCGTCCATCTGCGGGACAATCTCAGGCCGCCCCGATGCATCGATGGCGGCCAGGCAGCTGTACGTGGTCCCGAGGTCGATGCCATAGACGGCGCCCGTTGACTGTGGCTTCCTGCGCGGCATGGCGGAACCCTAGCGTTCGACCGGGTGCGCCCGTGCTTGATCGGGGCCGTTCGCCAACTGCCGGATGCCTGCCCGGGCCCGGACGGCTTCCACTCGATCCCACTGCTGCCCGTCGAGCGACGCCAAGGCGGCCGGGAACATCCCGTCCTGTTCCTTAAGGATATGTTCGCGCAGCAGGAAGAATGTCTCCGTCAGACGCGCTGGCCAGGTCGGATCGTCCGGCACGCCATTCCGGGACTCGGCCAGGACCAATTCGATCCTGGTGTGCTCGGCCTGGAGTGCTTCCACGTGGCCCGGAAACTCATCGGCCAGTTCCGGGAACAAGCCTTCCTCCTCCACCAGGGTGTGCGGACCGAGGATGTCGAGCATGCTCCGGCAACTGGCTGCTGCCTCGTCGGTGCGGCCGGTCGCCAGCTGCCTGCGAGCATTCGACATCGCGGCTATCAGCGCCTCGTGTTCACGGGTCAGTTCATCAATCGTGGCGAT
Organism: Kineosporiaceae bacterium; assembly: GCA_031400005.1. Classification (GTDB taxonomy): domain Bacteria; phylum Actinomycetota; class Actinomycetes; order Actinomycetales; family Kineosporiaceae; genus JANNPJ01. The sequence continues at coordinate 6,646 of JANNPJ010000685.1, forward strand.
CTGCTGGCATCCGCAGTACTCGCACATCGTGCCTCCCACTGATGGATCACGCTCGGTGCGCGGCCCAAGTCTGGTCGAAATACCCCAACCTTTCTGCCGGCCGCTGGTCATCTTCTTCGGGACTTCGGTCCCGAAATGGACGGATCCGTAAGCGCGGCTGAACGCTTTCGGGACCAAGGTCCATAGCGCACGATCAGCGAGCCGGTAATATTTTGATTTCCGAGGTTCGGCCTGCCTTTTGACCGCTAGCCGCAACCACCATTTTCTGCCCGAAATTCGGGCAGTTCCGCGATTTCAGCCAGGTCTCATCTGAACCAGGGCTTCGTGGTGCCGCAGATTCGTTCAGCTCGAGGGGATGCTTCATTGCTATCTAAAGAATCCGTCGCCGTCGTCACAGCGACCGCCGGTGTCGTGGCCGCGCACGCCGAGGAGATCACCTCGGTTTTCTATCCCGACATGCTCGGCGCACACCCGGAGTTGCTTTCCGTGTTCAACCTGGGCAACCAGGCCACCGGAGAGCAACGACAGGCCCTGGCCGCGTCGGTCGTCGCCTACGCCGTTCAGCTCATCGACCCGGACGCGCCGTCCTTCCATCCGATCCTCGAACGCATCGCTCACAAACATGTGTCCCTCGGAATCCGTCCCGAGCAGTACACGATCGTTGGCCGGCACTTACTGAAGGCGGTCGGAACGGTCCTTGGCGCCGCCGTCACACCCGAGATCGCCCGCGCCTGGGATGAGGTGTATTGGCTGTTCGCCAGTCAATTGATCGCTGAGGAGTCGCGGCTCTACACCTTGGCTGGGGTTGACCCGGCGCAGCCGTGGGAAAGGTATGACGTCGTCCAGGTCATCGATGAAGCCGAAGACGTTGTCTCATTGGTTCTGCGTCCGGTAAGCGGTGCCCCTGTGCCAGCACATCTGCCGGGTCAATATGTCTCGGTGGCCGTCAACCTGCCCGACGGCAGCAGGCAGCCGCGCCAGTACACGATTTCCACCAGTTCCCGAGCTAGCACCGTGCAGATCACCATCCGGCGGGTCCGCGGTCTCAATGGGGCACCGGACGGCCGAGTCTCCACCTTCTTGACGACAATGGTTTCCGTCGGCGATGGCCTCGAGCTGACCCGGCCCTGCGGCGACGTGGTGCTGGCGGACAGCACTGCGCCGTTGGTTCTGATCAGTGCGGGAGTGGGAATCACCCCGGTGGCGGCCATTCTTGAACACACCTCGATCCGCAACCCGGAGCGCTCCGTGGTGCTGGTTCACGCCGACCGCTCACCGCAGCATCACGCCTTGTCTGGGGTCGTCGCCAAATCAGCCGAGGCATTCACTGATCTTATCCAATACACCTGGTACGAGACCGCCCAGACCGGGACGGCCGAACCTGGGATTGCCAAGGTTGCCAGCCCTGCCGCCAATGGTGTCGTCATCCGGACCGGCTTGGTGGATGTGAGCGAGGTGCCGATTCCGGCCGATGCTCAGGTGTTCATGTGTGGACCGCTGCCCTTCATGCGTGGCATCCGGCAAAGCCTGATCTCGCGAGGTGTCGACCCGGCGAATATCGCCTACGAGATTTTCGGGCCGGACCTGTGGAACGTTCACTAACGGTAAGCACCGGTATTTCTTGAGCTGAATCCCGGCGTTGGCAAGCTCGCGTCGGACATGGCCCCAAACCTTGCCGCGATCATGCACGGTTGCCCGCATCCCGCCCTGCGAAGCGAGCAACCGTGCATGATCAGCGGCGGGTTTGAGGTGCCCCGCCGCGACGAATGGAATGGGCCAGTACGGTCAATCACGCGCTGGGGCTCGCCAGCAGAGGCGAATGACGGGCTGGAACTGGCGAGTGGGGCTAGAACCGCAGGACGGGTTTGATCGTCTTGGCCGCTGACATGTCCTGAACCGCCTGACCGATGTCCGCGAATGGGTACTCGGTGATCAGTCGACCGATCGGTAGGCGTCCCTGCTGGACCAGCGAAACCAGTGCCGGGATAAGGGTTTGCGTTTCGCTGTCGCCGAGTGTGAGGCCGACCACGGTGCGCCCGCCGAGCATCGCATTGACGTCGAGGGAAACCTCGGAGCCGAACGGCGGGGCACCGACGATGACGAGGGTGCCCCGCAGGGCCAGGGCATCGACACCCTGCCGGAGCACCGCCGTACTGCCGGTGGTCTCCACGATGCCGTCGGCACCGCCACCCTGGGTGATCTCGGAGATCGCCTCGCTGAGACTGCGGTCGCCGGCGTCGATCGCGTGGGTGGCACCAAGCTCGAGCGCAAGGTCGAGGCGTTCTGCGACCCGATCGACGGCGATGATGTGGGCGGCCGGCGACATCGCGGCGGCCATCACGGCCGAGAGCCCGACCGCGCCGGCGCCGAGCACCACAATCGTGCTGCCGGGACGGGGGGCCAGCACATTCCAGACCGCACCGACGCCGGTCTGCACGCCGCAGCCCAGCGGGGCGATCGTTTCCAAGGGGACGGTCGGATCCACCTTGACGACGCTGCGTTCGTCGACGATTGCCCGTTCCGCAAAGGCGGACTGGCCAAAGAAATGGCCACCCAGGGCGTGGCCATTGCGGCTCAGCGGTGAGCTGCCGTCATCGCGAGCTCCGCTGAGCAAGTTCGTCGGCAGCCAGGTCGCGCAGTAGGCCGGGTGCCCGTCACGACAGTTGCCGCACGCGCTGCAGGAGGTGAAGGAGAGGACGGCGTGGTCGCCGGGTTGCACGGACGTCACGGCCGTACCGATCCGCTCAACGACACCGGCACCCTCGTGCCCGAGCACGCCGGGCAGCGGGAACGGCAACCCGCCGCTGGCGACGGTGAGGTCGGTGTGGCAGAGGCCGGTGGCGACCATGCGAATGAGGACTTCGTTTGCCCGCAGTTCGTCAAGGTCGATGTCGGTCAAAGTGAAAGGAGCGCCACCGGATTCGACGACGGCGGCCCGGGTGCTGGTCATGATCTGTCCTTACTCGGTGAATGGCTCACGGGGGATTGCCGGGTGGAAGTGAAGCTGGATCAGTCGAGCGAGATCACGACGGACTTCGTCCGGGTGTAGGAGTCCAGTGACTCGGGTCCGTATTCCCGTCCGAACCCCGAGTCCTTCACCCCGCCGAACGGGATGGCCGGGTCGAGCATCGCCCAATCGTTGACCCACACGATGCCTGCCTGCAGGGCGGCGGCGACGCGGTGTGCCCGGGCCAGATTCGTGGTCTGGATTCCCGCCGCCAACCCGTACGGGGTGCTGTTCGCGAGCGCGATCGCTTCTTCTTCGGAATCAAAGGGCTGGACGGTGAGAACCGGCCCGAAGATCTCCTCCTGAACGACTCGGGAGTCGTTGGACAGATCCGCAATCACGGTCGGCCGGTAGTAGAAGCCACCGTTCAGGTCGAGGCGCTCGCCACCGCAGACGATGCGTCCGCCGTCCTCGCGGGCGAGCGCGACGTACTCCTCGACCTTCTCCAGGTGCCGGACGCCGGCCATCGGGCCGATCACTGTCTGCGGGTCGCGCGGGTCACCGATCGGGACGCCGGGTACGGCTTGTCCGAGGATGCCGAGCACGGTGTCGTACAGCTCGCGGGCCACCAGAAGTCGCGGTCCGCCCATGCAGAACTGGCCGGTGTTGAACACGAATCCCTTGATCACGGCGCCGATCGCCTTGTCCAGGTCGGCATCGGCGAACACGATGTTCGCGGCGTTGCCGCCGAGTTCCAGGGTGACGGGGGTGAGGCTTCGGCCCGCGATGGTGGCGGCGTGCCGACCGATGGTGGTGGACCCGGTGAAGGCGATCTTGTCTATGCCGGGGTGTCCGAGCAGGGTGTCGCCGATGATTGATCCGTGACCGGTCACGACGTTGAGCACACCATCGGGCACGCCGGCCTGAGTCAGCAGCGAAGCCATGAACAGCGCGCTGAGCGGGGTGTCTTCGGCGGGCTTGTGCACGACGACATTGCCCGCCGCCAGAGCTGGGGCGATCTTCGAGGTGGAAAGGATCAGCGGGAAGTTGAAGGGCGTGATGGCGGCGATGACGCCGAGCGGCTCACGCCGGGTGTAGGCGTGTGCCCGCAGCGGGATCTCGCGGGTCGAGCCGTCGATCGACTGGGCGAGGGCCGAGTAGTACTCATACACATCGGCGGCGGTCTGCACGTCCACCGGAAGGCAGAGCCCGATCGGCTTTCCGACGTCCAGGCTCTCCAGCCGAGCGATCTCCTCGGCGTTGGCCCGCACCAGGTCGGCGACCTTGAGCAGGATCCGCGCCCGTTCGCGGCCACTCATTCTCGGCCAGGGGCCCTCATCGAAGGCGAGTCGGGCTGCCGCCACGGCGGTATCGATGTCGGCCGGGTCGGCGTCCGCCACGGTCCCGACGACGGCACCGGTGGACGGGTCAGTGACGTCGAAGCGTCGGCCGCTGGAGGACTGCACGGACTTGCCGTTGATGTACAACTGGCCTTCATCGATCCGCGAGGGCTGGGTATCTAGTGGTGCCATGATCGGGTCTCCCTTGACGTCGATGTGGTGGCTCGGGGCGGGCGGCTGCGGAGTTCCCGCGACGATCATCCGTCGGCAGGAATCCTGTCGATTTCATCCTGATGATCAGCAGGATTCTTGTCAATGCCTTGGTAGGCTGGATGTCGATCGAGGGCTGTTTTGGCCCGCACCCGCCGTACGTGAGAAGGGCCCTGGTAATGGTTGTCGGAACTCGGCCGGTCGCGGCCGAACGTGCTGCGCTGCCGCCGCGCCCTTCCCTGCTCTACGTCGTCAAACAGTTGGAACTGGCGGTCCGGTCGCGCCTGGACGAGATCCTCAAATCGTCCGGAATAACCGCCCTGCAATACACCGCGCTGACCGTGCTGGATCACCATGAGGGGTTGTCCCCGGCCCGACTGGCCCGCGACTCATTCGTCACACCGCAGTCTATCGCCGACCTCATTGCGAACCTTGAACGGCGAAAACTGGTGCGCCGCGACCGCAATCCACACAATCGACGAGAACTTGTGGTGAGCCTGACCGGTGCCGGGCGGGACCTGCTCGCCCAAACCGCGACCGTGGTGAAGGACCTCGAACGTGACATGACCGCCCGCCTGAGCCCGGCCGACGTGGAACGCCTGCGAGAACTGCTCGACTCCTGCCGGATCGAACTGACGAATCACCGAACGGACTAATCATCGAACGATTAATCATCGATGATTAATCATCGAACGATTAATCATCGAACGGACTAATTTATTCGCATGCGTCATAGTTCGAGGGTGAGTCGAGGGCCGATGGAGCGGGAGACGCAGATCATCATCACCTCGCTGACGATTCGCTCCTCGGGGCTGAGGATCGAGTCGCGGTGCTCCGGGGTGCCGGCGAGAACCCCCGTCTCACAGGTGCCGCAGGTGCCCTCCTGGCACGAGGAGAGCACCTCAATGCCCGACTCCAGAACCGCGTCGAGAACGGACTGATCCGGCCGGACCGTGACCGTGCGTCCGGACAGGGCCAATTCCACCTCAAAGCCCTCGGATCGGATCGGCTCACCCTGCTCCACCGGGCTGAACCGCTCCACATGCAAGGATGCGGGCTGAACCCCGGATGCCGCCGCGACAGCGGCCTCGACGGCGCTGATCAACGGCTCGGGCCCGCAGCAGTACACCAGCCTTCCGTCAATCGGGTCGGCCAGGTATTCCTGCACGGGAAGCAGACCGTGCGAATCCTGAGGCCACAGCACCACCCGCCCGCGTCCTCGGGAGGCTTCGCAGAGATCCTGCAACAGCGGGAGATAGGCCATCGACGTTCGGCTCCGGCCACCGAAGAGCAAGGTCCAGGTCGCGCCCACCGCGACCACCCGGCGGATCATCGCCACCAGCGGAGTGATGCCGATCCCGCCGGCGATGAAGAGATAGTCCGGGGCCTCCTGCAGCGCAAAGTGGTTGCGTGGGCCGCGCACCCGCACAGTGCCGCCGGCGGCCAGCGCCTCGTGGACGAAGGTCGACCCGCCCCGCCCATCGGCGGTGCGTAACACGGCAACCTGCCACTCGTCCGGGCGATCGAGTGGCCCGCAGAGCGAGTACTGCCGGGTCAGCCCATTTTCCAGGATGAGGTCGATGTGTGCGCCCGGCGTCCACGCGGGCAACGCAGCGCCATCCGCCCGGACCAGACGAAGCGCCCGGACGTCGTCAGCCACCAGTTGTGCGTCCCGGATCACCAGATCCAGTTCCACCTCGACGTCAACGAGGTCGGCGGGCTGGGTTCCCGCGGTCACCGGATCGCCCCGGACAGCTGTCCTTCCTGGCGCACGTCGTCCCTCGGTTCTGCCGCTGAACCACCGATGTCGTGCCCGCGCGGGTGATCCAGCAACCAGCTCCACAACTCGATCGGGTCGTCGAAGATCTGCTCCGCTTCGCAGTAACAGGTGGCTCGAAGGAAATCGGTCCCCGGGATCCAGAACACTCGGAAGATTCGGCCATCAGACTGCTGTTGGGCTTGGCCCCCGGGCGGGGACCCGCCCCCGGTCACGGGCGCACCACCACAGCGGCCGGGACGGCGGAATCGAGGCTCGGCGATCCTTCGGCGGCGAGCTTGGCCAGCAGCCGCCTGGCGGCCAGCCCGCCGGTGTCAATGTTGACCGAAAGTTCCTGATACCCCTCGGGTTCCGAGGCGAGAGCGATCTCCAGGACGTTCAGGGCGACGACGTCCTGCAGGACCACAGCTCGGTTGCTCTTGGCCAGGTACTGGCTGACTTCGTCGTCGTCGATCGCGAAGTCACGCGCGACCATCCAGAAATCGTACGTCGTGTTCTCGGTTGAGGGAGTGATCGCATAGACGATCTCCGCATGGCAGGCATCCGCGTCGCTGCCGTCGGCTCGGACCGGCACTCCGGTCGGGGCGATCCGGCTGTGCAGCAGGTACAGGCACGGCGGGTGGTACTCGATGTCCTGCCAGCGATCGATGGTGCCGGTGATGCCGGTTGATTCGGAGTAGAACGGGGGGCAGTCGACGTCCGTCATTCGCCGGCTGACCCGGACGATCCCGGCATCCTCGTCCACTTCGGTCTGGATCGGCGTCTCGGCGACCTCTGGGGTCCCGATGTACCCGCCATGCAGGTAGGTCTCGTGCGACAGATCCATCAGGTTGTCGACCAGCAGGCCGTACCGGGCATTGAGGACTTCCATGCCCTTGACCACGGTGTAGGAGGAATCCGAGAGGTACGGCGCACGCGGGATCGCGGTGGCTTCTGCCTTGTCGTTGTCTCCGATCCAGACCCAGACCAAGCCGTCCTGCTCCACGACCGGGTAGGTGCCGAGCCGGGCCGTGCGGGGAATTCGTTTCTGGGCCGGAACGTACACACAACTGCCGGTGCTGTCATAGGTGAACCCGTGGTATCCGCACACGATGGTGTCATCGACCAGACGAGTCGGGCTCTGCGACAAGGGGAATCGCCGGTGAACGCACCGTCCGGTCAGCGCCACCGCGATGCCTTGGGTGCTGCGAAAGAAGACGATCGACTCACCCAGGATCGTGCGGCCGAGAATTTCGCGGCCCACTTCGGAGCCGTAGGCGGCGACATACCACTGGTTCCGAACAAAAACAGACATCGAGTGCTCCTCGGGTGGATTGCCTGTCAGTGTGCGGAGCGCCCCACCGTCCCCGAAACGGCACTTTCACATGGTGGAAGTCGAGATAAAGTGCCGGGGCCGGACGCGGGCTAAAGGCGAGGAGAGGGCGCGATGCCGCGACGTAGTGACGATCGCTCGCCGACTCGCCGGTCGCTGGACATCCTGGGCGCCTTCTCCGAGGCACAACCGGTGCTGACCCTGTCGCAGATCGCCCGGCTCACGGCTCTGCCGTTACCCACCGCCCACCGGTTGGTCGCCGAACTCCTGACTTGGGGAGCGCTCGAACGCGATGAGAGTGGCGCCTTGCAGATCGGGCTGCATCTGTGGGAGATCGCCGCGTTGGCGCCGCGCGCTCTGGGGCTGCGCGAGGTGGCGATGCCCTTCATCGAGGATCTGTATGAAGCCACGCATCAGAATGTCTCGCTCGCCGCCCGGGACGGGTCGGAGGCGGTCTACCTGGAACGGGTCTCCGGGCGGGAGGCAGTCATCATTCTCGCCAAGGTCGGCTCGCGCTGGCCGCTGCACGCCACAGGTGTCGGACTCGTGCTGCTGGCGTACGCCCCGATCGAGGTCCAGGACCGGGTTCTCGCCGCCCCACTTCAGCGCTTCACCACGAAGACGATCAGTGATCACGCTGAGCTGCGCGCTGCCCTGGCCGAGATCAGACGGACCGGCGTGGCGATCAGTGACGGCCAGATCACGCTCAACGCGATATCGGTGGCCGCACCGATCCACGACCGCACCGGCCGGGTCATTGCCGCGATCTCTTTGGTGCTCCCCAACGCGCAGACCACGCCGGGCCAGTACGTCCCGCTGGTGCGAACGTCGGCCCGCGGGATCTCCCGGGCGCTCGGCTGGGGTTTCCCGCTGAACAATCGGGGTTAAAGTCAGAGCGATCAACCTATTGAGTCATGCCGGTCAGCTGCCGATCAGCGGCGATCGCGCTATCGTCTCGACGACGCGGAACCAACCGCCGATGGCGGACGTTCCCACGGTGAAAGGGGTGTGCCCATGGAGCTGTCGGAGCGCGAGAGGCGTCTTTTGCGGGAGATGGAGACCCATCTTCTCGCTGAGGATCCAAGCCTTGCCTCGTCGCTGAGAATTCGCCGCCTGCCGCTCGGCCTGAGTGCCATATTGGCGGCGGCGGGGTTGGTGATCGGTGTGCTGCTGATGGCCGTCGGGATCTCGTTGGAACACACCACCGGTATCGCCGTGGCCTTGGTCGGATACCTGGTCCTGCTCTTTTCCACTAGCGCCACCGTCGACCGGCTGCGCGAGGTCAGGGCACGCAGGAGACCCCGACAGGGGTCCTGAGCCCCACGGGACAGGCCGTAGGTTTGGCAGTCAAGGCGTCATGCCGATCGCCAAGCCGAGGAGCAGTCAGACCCGTGAGTTCCGTTCACCATGCCCCCGTCGGAATCGCCTCCGTCGACACCCAGTACGAGGACTTGCTTCGGCAGGTCCTGGCCTCCGGTACCCGTAAATCGGACCGCACCGGTACCGGCACCCGCAGCGTCTTCGGCCACCAGATGCGCTACTCGCTCAGCCAGGGGTTCCCGCTGATCACGACGAAGCGGGTGCATTTCAAGTCGGTGGCCTGTGAACTCCTGTGGTTCCTGCGGGGTGACTCAAATGTGGCCTGGTTGCGCGAGCAGGGCGTGCGGATCTGGGACGAGTGGGCCCGCCCGGACGGTGAGCTAGGCCCGGTCTACGGCGTCCAGTGGCGCTCCTGGCCCACCCCAGAGGGCGGGCACATCGACCAGATCAGCCAGATGCTGGAGCTGTTGCGGTCCGATCCGGACTCGCGGCGCATGGTCGTCTCGGCCTGGAATGTCGCTCAGATCCCGGAGATGGCGCTGCCTCCGTGCCACACCCTTTTCCAGTTCTACGTGGCGGACGGGCGACTGTCCTGTCAGCTGTACCAGCGCAGCGCCGACCTCTTCCTCGGTGTGCCGTTCAACATCGCCAGTTATGCGTTGCTGACCCACCTGGTCGCGCAGCAGGTCGGGCTGGAGGTCGGCGACTTCATCTGGACCGGCGGTGACTGCCATATCTACGACAACCATGTGGACCAGGTCACCGAGCAGCTGACCCGGGCGCCCTACCCGTTCCCGCAACTGACCGTGGATCCGGCGTCCACGGTGTTCGACCATCGGTACGAGGACCTGCATGTGATCGACTACCGGCACCATCCCGTTCTGCGGGCGCCGATCGCGGTATGAGCCTCAGCCTGATCTGGGCGCAGGGGCCGGACGGCGTGATCGGAGCCGACGGCCGCCTACCCTGGCATCTGCCCGAGGACCTGGCACACTTCCGGACGGTCACGGCCGGAGGATCGGTGCTGATGGGCCGCTTGACCTGGGAGTCGCTTCCGCCGAAATTCCGCCCGCTGCCGGGGCGCCGCAACCTGGTGCTGACCCGACAGCCGGACTGGGTCGACCGCGGCGCCGAGCCGGTCGCCACCATCGCCGACGTACTCGACATCGAGGACCTGTGGGTGATCGGTGGCGCCCAGGTGTTCGATGCGGCCCTTCCGCACGCCGAACGCGTCGTCCGCACGGAACTGAAGCAGGTGTTCGCCGGCGATGTCTACGCACCCGAGCTCGATCACACCTGGCGTACCGTTCAGACGATCCCGGAGCAGGGCTGGAGCGACTCTCGCAGCGGGCTGCGATATCGGATCAGTACCCTCCAGCGCGCCGGTTGAGGACGGCGCCGCGGCGACCGTCCACGGTGACCTGCAGGCCGTCATGCAGCACGTGAGTAACCACCGGATCGGGCCAGGGTTTCTCACCGGTTCTCCTTAACCCCGCGTAATTTGTTGCCATGGTTACGTGACCGGCACGAGGGGTTGTCGGCATGAGTCGCGCTGTCCCTGTGCTCGTCGTTCTAAGCCTCTGGCGGTTCTGCAGTGTCGCCAGGAGGTCGAAGGTCCTCCAGGAGGGGCACAGCGCCCCCATGCTTTGAGGACATTCGAGGCATATGTTCTGTTACAGGGGCATCCGCCGTGATGGCCTGGAATGGAGGACGGGGCATGCACCGAGATCGGGAACCGAGGATCTTCGCCGACCGGGGTGAGGCCGGTCGGCTGCTGGCCGATCGGGTACGCAACCAGATCGGAACCGATGTGATCGTCCTGGGCTTGACCCGGGGCGGGGTGCCGGTGGCGTTCGAAGTGGCACGAGCGCTCCGGGCGCCGCTGGATCTGATCGTGGTGGCCCGACTGGGCATCCCATGGCAGCCGGAGATGTCCATGGGGGCGTTGGCCGAGGGTGGGATCCGGGTGATCGACCACCGCCTCGTCGAGGCGGCCATGGTCAGCCCGCATCAGGTGGACGTCGTGGAGCGGTACGAGCGTCAGCGCCTGCACGAGCGGGTCGATCGGCTGCGCGGTGACCAGCCTGCACCAATGCTCGGCGGTCGGACCGTGCTGCTGGTCGACGACGGATTGGCCACCGGTTCCAGCATCCGGGCGGCCTGCCAGGCGGCCCGGCGTCGGGGAGCCGGGCGAGTCGTCGTCGCGGTTCCGATCGCAGCGCCGGAGGGTCTCGCCGAGCTGGCACCGGTCGTCGACGAGGTGGTGGCGCTGCGGACGCCTGCAGACTTCAGCAGCGTCGGTCAGGACTACCTCGATTTTTGTCAAACTGATGACGACGACATCGCCTCGCTCCTCGCCGTGGCCAAGGGATTCCCGAAGGCGGCCGAGATGCCGGATGCCGCTGGAATGCCGGATGCGTTCGCACCGCGGTTGATGCCGGCAGACCGCCCGGCGATTCCGGTCCGGGTCCAGGAGTTGGTTCTCCAGGCGGGGGGAAAGACCCTGGCCGGGCGACTCGAAGTACCGGTGGGCGCGCGGGAATTGGTGATCATGGCCCATGACAGCAGCCGGGAGCGGGACTCGGCGCGCAGCCGGTACCTGAGCCGCAGGTTGACCGATATCGGCCTCGCCACCCTGCTGGTGGATCTGCTGACCCGGGAAGAGGAGAGGTACGGAGACCGATATCTCGCCATCTCTCTCCTTGCCGGCCGGTTGAGATCGGTGACCCAGACCGTCGGCGCGAACTTCGACCGAGTTGACTATCTGGCCTCTGACATGGCGGCAGCGGTCGCCCTGGAGGCAGCCGCCACCCCGGAGGCAGACCTGCACGCCGTGGCCTGCCTGGGTGGACACCTGGACCTGGTGGCCCGGTTGGGAGCGCTGCGTGCGCCCACCCTCCTCATCGTCGGTGAGCAGGATTCCGATGTCCTGAGACGAAATCTGCAAGCCTTGGAGCGGCTGTCGTGTGCGCACCGGCTGGTGACGATTCCGGGAGCGGGGCATCGGTTCCGGGGGCCTGGCACACTCCGAGCCGCGGCGGCCCACCTGTGCGACTGGTTCCAGGCGCCGGCAGCAGAAGGCGCCTACCCACGCTCGGCCGGTGCCGCATCGGCAAAGTGAACAGGAGCGCCAGTGGTGAATTAATTACAAGGGAAGTGCTGCTCCGTAGTACCAGCCTTGGCCGATGTCGCAGCCGATGGCCCGGACTCGCTGGTCCTGTGCTGCGGTTTCCACCCCTTCAGCGGTGACCACCAGTCCCAGACTGTGCGCCAGGTCGACCAGAGTAGTGATGATCTTGAGGTCGACGGCGTCAGCATCACCTTGGGTGCCGAGGCCTTTCAGGAAGGTGCCGGCCAGCTTGAGCTCGTGCAAGGGGAAACGGCGCAAGGCAGCGAGATTGCTGTATCCGGTGCCGAAGTCGTCCATCACGATCCGTACTCCGGAATCGGCGAGAGCCCGCAGGGAGGCCAGCGGCCCGGGATCGCCGTCCTGCATGATGACACTCTCGGTGATCTCGATGCGAAGCTGTTCCGGCGTGAGCTGGTTGCGGTCCAGGGCTCGTCGCACGTCCTGGACGAAAGTGGGTGAGTAGAGCTGGCGTACGCTCGCGTTGATGTTCACGGTGGGCCAATCGCTGTCGGCCATATCCAGGCAGGCTTGGTCGAGCACCCAGCGGCCGATCGGGATGATCGCCGAATTTTCCTCAGCGAGCCGGATGAACAGGTCCGGTGCGAGCTCGCCCAGCTGCGGATGGTTCCACCGCAAGAGGGCCTCCACACTGTGCAGGCCACCGTCGCTGAGCCGGACCAGCGGCTGATACGCGAGCGCTAGCTCAGCCCGTTCCACCACTCCCGGTAGGTTCATCGCAATGGTGAAATTGGTCAGCTGATGCGCCGTCCGGCCTGGGTCGTGTGCCACCACCTGACCTCGGCCATCCTCCTTGGCGGCGTGCAGGGCGAGATCCGCGGCTCGCAGCAGCTCACCGGCGCTGGCACCGACCACGGGCAACTCGACCACGCCGGCGCTCGCCCGCACATGCACCGACTGCTGATCGTCGAGCTGGATCGGCCTGTCCAGGGACGCCAGCAAGTCACTGGCCACCTGATGCAGTCGGCCGGCCTGCCCGGTGAGCAGGACGACGAACTCGTCACCGGCCAGCCGGGCGAGCAGCGCGGCGTGCTTTTCCGCGGTTTTGGCGAGCCGGCGGGCCACCGCGGTCAGAACCCGATCTCCCACCAGGTGGCCGCGCGAGTCGTTGACGAATTTGAATCCGTCCAGGTCCAGGAAGAGGACGGCGATCTGGCCACCGGCCTGCGGATGTGCGATCGCGGCGTCCAATTGCTGGAGGAACAGCGCGCGGTTGGGCAGTCCAGTCAGGCTGTCGTGGGTGGCTTCGTGAAGCAGTTGCTCCTGGAGTTGATGCCGTTCGGTGACGTCCTCCATCACGGCCACCTGGAAGATCGGGGCCCTACCGGCATCGCGAACCAGCGAGACGCTCAGATTGGTCCAGACGATGTGTCCGTCCTTGTGCAGATACCGCTTCTCGGTCCGGAACTCTTCGAGATCCCCGGCCACCAGAGCGGCGTAGTCCTGCCAGACCTGGGCCGCGTCGTCCTGGTGCATGAAGTCTTCGACCCGCAGGTTCCGAAATTCGGTCAGCGTGTAGCCGAACATGCGCTGCAGTGCGTCGTTGGCGTCGAGAATGCGACCGCTGGTGTCACCGATCCCGATGCCCACCGGGGCCTGCCCGAACAGCGCCCGGAACCGGGCTTCAGATTCCCGCAGCGCCTGCGCGGCCCGGTCGCGGGCGGTGATGGCGGCCCGATGAATGGCCTCTTGCTGAGCGAGTAGACGCCGTTGGGTGGCCATTGCATGACTGAACGTCAGGGCGGACTGAATCCGGGCGATGATGTCGGCTTCCAGCGAGAGCCGACCGATCACCAAGATTGCGTGCTGCACCACGGCCGGTGCGGTGGCCTGTGCTTCGACCAGCAGTCGGGCGAGTTCGGCGCCCATCCGTTCCGCGGCCAGTTCCGAGGTCGGCCGGGCGTCGGTGACCCTGGCTAGCTGCCGAGACAGGCTGCCGGGGACTTGTCCGGTGCATGGCGGCATACCGGCCGAGACGAACGCCTGCTCCCACGCCTGGGTCAGCGCATCCAGATCAGCCGACGGCCGCAGGGTCATGGCTTTCGACCGATACCGGCCCACAAGGGGAATCGTTCGGGCTGCTGGACGTCCTCGGGGGTGACCGGACGCCAAAGCTCGCCCAGGACCACGCCTGGCTCGACCAGATCGAAGCCGGAGAACAGGGATTCCACCTCAGCCTGGCTGCGCATCGTCATGGGGGTGGCGGTCTGCCGATACAGGCCTCGGTGGAATTCGGTGAGCTCGGGCGGATGCAATTCGTGGGTGGCGTGCGAGAGCGCCAGGTAACTGCCCGGAGCGAGGGCCTCGCGGAGAGTACCGATGACCTCGCCGGGCGCGTCGTCGTCGCTGATGAAGTGCAGGAGCGCGACGGTCAGGAGGGCAATCGGCTGATCGAAATCCAGGTGCTCGGTCACCGCCGGCTCGGCCAGCAGCTTCTCCGGGTTGCGGAAGTCACCGCTCACGACGATCGCGTCCGGGTTCCCGGTCAGGATGGCCTCGCTGTGCGCAACGGCCACCGGGTCGATGTCCACGTAGACGATGCGAGCGCCTGGGGCGAGTGCCTGAGCCACCTCGTGCACATTTCCGACCGTCGGAATGCCCGAACCGATGTCCAGGAACTGCCGGATTCCTTGCTCGACGAGATACGTCACCGCGCGGCGAAGGAAAGCGCGGTTGGCCTTCATGATCAGGGGGAGGTCTGGCCAGTCCTTGATCGCCCGTTCGGCCATCTCCCGGTCGGAACTGAAGTTGTGGAAGCCGCCCAGATAGAAGTCGTAGACCCGGGAGGCACTCGGGCGGCTCAGGTCGATCCCGTCGGCTACCCACGAAGGACGTGTCATGGATGCTCACCCATCGGTTCGGGCGCACCCAGGCGAGCCGGCTGCGCGAAACAGGGCAGACCGCACCCACCAGGCCACGCCCGCGCCAATGCGGGCACAGTCGGTCTGAGAGTTAGGACGCCGGAGTGAGAAAAGTAGCAGAGCGCATCATATGCCGATCAAGGGGCAGACAAGACTTTACTGAACGTGTGCACCACTCACACATCGTGCACCATGGCACGCTATGTCACAGAACGTGATCATTTGGCGAGGAAGATCGGGATCCGGTTCCGCATCGCAGTCCCGCGGTGGCATTTCGTCCTGCGGCACAGCAGGGGGATTCGGCTGGCGTCGGCGTGTGCTCCAGCGAGGCACGATGCGGGATGATTCGCAGGTGCTTCACGCCACGCAACCCACCGTACGCGCGTTCGTCACGGTCGTCGTTCTCGGCCTGGCGCTCTCTGCCTGCGCCAGTAATAGCGACACCGCCACCTCGGCGGGCGCCTCAACGGGCGCCTCCGGGGCGGCTGCCAAGGGCACCGTGCCGCCCGGCGAACCAGATGTCAATGGCGACGGCAAAGTCGTGATCGGCGTCCTCAGCCCGGGTGACATCAATGATCGTGGGTATTACCAGAGTTTCGTGACCTCTGCGGAGGCGTTCGCGACGTCCAAGGGCTGGACGGTGATCAAGCGGGGCAGCGTCGCCCCGACCGATGCGCTGAACGCCGCGCGAGCCCTCTGCGCACAGAAGGTCGACTTGGTCGCCCTCGGAGCCGCCGACCTGGCCGACGCCATCCCGGCGTCCGAGGACGCGGTCTGCGCCAAGACGGCCTGGTACGTCCCGTCCTCGCAGAACATCGATCAGACACCGAAGATCTTTCTGTCCGCCGATGTTCCGGACCAGAGCATGCTGGCTGCCGGATACGCCGCGGGGCTGCTGATGCAGGCGAAGAAGTCGACGAAGGCCGGGTTCATCGCCGGTCCCGAGGCGGACTACAGCGTTGCTGCCGCGAACGGCTTCACCGCTGGTATCCGCGAGCTGATCGGCGACGCCGAGGTGCTCCGCACCTACATCGGCGACGCCAACGATCCGGCCAAGGGCAAGGAAGCGGCCCGGGCTCAGCTCAGTCAGGGTGTATCACTCATCTATCCGTACCTCGGTGGGGCGACCGACGCGGTGGCAGCCCTCGCCAACACAGCCAGCGTGCAGGTGCTCACTCCTGGTACCGATCGGTGTGATTCCGTTGCCCCGAAATACGCTGTCTCAGTGCTTTTCAGTCCGGGGGACTACTTCGAGTCGGCGCTGAAGGCGTTCGCCGACGGGACGCTGGGGATGGGAATCACGAAGGTATGGCAACTCGGTGTCGATCCGTACCCGACGGTCAAACTGTGCAGTGGCACGCCCGAACAGAACACCAAGCTGGCCGATTTCATCAAGAAGATCGGCAGCGGTGAGATCGACGCCTCCACGGAGGTTGCGCGGCTCGCCAAGTAGGACCGATCGTGAACCAACCTCCTGATCACCCGCTGGAGCCCCCCGTCCTGTCGATCAGCGGGGTGAGCAAACGTTACGGTTCGGTGATCGCTTGCGATGGCGTGGATCTCACCGTGAACCGCGGTGAGATCCACGGCTTGCTGGGGGAGAACGGAGCTGGCAAGTCCACGCTGATGAAGATCGTGCTCGGGCTGGTCCAGCGCGATGTCGGCACCATTTCCCTGCGCGCCGTCCCGACCGAGATCGCCAACCCGCAGCAGGCCGCCGCCCACGGCCTCGGAATGGTGCACCAGCACTTCAGTTTGATCGAGCCGCTGACCGTCTGGGAGAACGTCAGCCTCGGTGACGTCGGCCGGATCGACCGTGCGGCGATCTGCGCCGAGGTCGAGGAGGTAGCCACCCGCTATCGGTTGCCGATTGACCCGACAGCCAGGGTGAGTGACTTGTCACCCAGGCACCGGCAGCGAGTCGAGCTGGTCAAGTGTTTGCGGCGCAACCCCTCCGTGCTGATCCTGGACGAGCCCACGTCGGTACTCACGCAGGCCGAGTCGGAGGAGCTGTTCGCCGTCCTGCGTCGGGTGGTGACGGCCGAAGGTCGCGCCGTCATCCTGCTCAGCCACAAGCTGCGCGAGGTCGTCTCGGCGACCGATCGGGTCACCATGCTGCGCCGCGGCCGGGTCGTCTATCACGGCGTCACCGCGACGACCACGGTGCAGGAACTGGCTCGCCACATGGTCGGGCACGAGGTCAGCCTGCCGGTTGTCGGGGCCGCTCTCGGCGTGCTTCCGGCCCGCCCCGACGGCCCTGACCTGGCGGCCGCCGATCCACTGGGCCTTCCGGCTTTGCGACTGCGGCAGTTGACTTTTGGGGATCTCGGGCCGATCGACCTGGAGGTTGCCCGCGGTGAGATCCTCGGTCTCTACGGGGTCGAGGGCAATGGCCAGAGTCTGCTCGGTCAGATCCTGTCCGGACTCGTCGTCCCGACCGCGGGCACGATCGAGGTCGGCGGCCAGCTGATCGACCTGGGCCGGCCCGGCGCGCTCACCCGTGGCGGGGTCGGGATCATCCCAGAGGACCGGGATCACAGTGGCGTCGTCCTCGATCTGAGCGTCGCGGAGAATCTGACGATGAAGTCGCTCGAGGAGATCAGCGGTCGAGTCTTCCTCAGCCGTGCGAAGCTGAACCGGCGAGCGCAGCAGCTGATCAAGGACTTTGCGATTGTCACACCGTCGCCCGACACGCCGGTGCGCCAGCTCTCCGGTGGCAACCAGCAGCGCGTGGTACTGGCTCGTGAGCTGTCGTCCCATCCCCAGGTCCTGGTCGCGGCGCAGCCCACGCATGGGCTGGATGTCGGCGCGATCGAGGAGATGTACCAGCGGCTGCGGATGGTGGCTGCCGACGGCGCCGGCGTGCTGCTGGTGACAACTGAGCTTGAGGAGGTGCTGGCGTTGGCATCCCGGATCGCAGTGATCGCCGGTGGGCGGATCACCGGCGTACTCCAGACTGGCGACGTCACTCCGGAGCGGCTCGGCCTGCTGGTCGGGGGAGTATCAGGATGACGCGCGGCTGGACCGGTCTGCTCACCGTCCTCCTTGCCACGGCATTGAGCATGCTTCTGGCGCTGGGGCTTTCGGCAGCGCTCATGGTCGTCACCGGGTTCTCGCCGATCTCCGCCCTGAACGCGATCTACACCGGCAGTCTCAGTGGCGACGCGGCGCTCAGCTCGACTCTGCTGTATACCGCACCGCTGCTGCTGATCGCTGTCGGCACCTGCGTGGGCTCTCGGGCCGGCGTATTCAACATCGGGCAGGAAGGTCAGGTGTTGATCGGTGCGTTGGCCGGCGCCTGGGTGGGCCTGCGATTGGCCCTCGGTGGGCCGCTGCTTGCGATCCTGGTGCTGGTGGCCGCCGCGATCGGCGGCGGGGCCTGGGCTGGTCTGAGCGCGTTGATGCATCGCTGGCGTGGGGTGAACATCGTGGTCAGTACGCTACTGATGACCTTCATCGCCGCTCAGCTGATCCACTTCTCGGTGGCGACGCCCTGGTTCCTGCAGCAGTCGCGGGGAACCAAGCTGATCGTCCCGGCACAGTCCAACCAGCTACCCGACGGCGCGCTGCTGGACTCGATCGGCCACTACCCGAACCTCCAGCTCAACACCGGACTGATGATCGCTGTCGGGCTGGCGGTGCTGACCGGTGTCGGGTTGGCCCGTACCCGCTGGGGTTTCCGCTTGAAGCTCGTCGGTCTGAGTCCGGGTGCGGCCTTGCATTCGGGGATCCGGATCGCCCGGGTCTCGGGTTGGACGCTGGTGTTGTCCGGGGCCTTCTCCGGGCTGGCCGGAGCCGTTCTGCTGGCCAGCCCGATCAGCACCAACCGACTTCAACCAGGAATAGCGGGCGGCCTCGGCTGGGATGGCCTGCTGGTTGCGCTCGTTGCCCGTAGCCGTCCACTGCTGTGTGTTCCGGTCGCTTTCGGGTTCGGTGTGCTCCGGGCCGGGGGCAGTTTCCTGGCCGCCACCGGGGTGCCGTTCTACTTGGTGGACGTGGTGAAATCGCTGATGGTCCTGGCACTCATCGTGCCACCGGTGGCGGCCATCCATCTCCATCATCGGCGCGACCGGCGCCGACCGGGTGGCAATGCCGGCCTCACCGCACTGGAGACCAGCGCATGAGCCTCGCCATCGATGCCGAGATCGTGCTCTCCAGCGCGGTGCGCCTGGCCGCTCCGCTGGCCTTCGCCGCGCTCGGAGAGTACGTCGCTGAACGAGCAGGCTGCCTCAACATCTCGATCGAGGCGATGATGCTTGGTGCCGCCTTCGGCTCGGTCGCTGTGGCCAGTGCCACCGGCAGCGCCACCCTCGGCCTGCTGAGCGGGATGGTGATCGGCGTCGTGATCGCCCTGCTGCACGCCACTGCCTCGCATCGAATACAGATCAACACGTTCGTCGTCGGGCTCGTCCTCAACGCCCTCGTGCTCGGGCTGACCAGCTACCTGATCGCTGCCTCACGGTTCCACGGCCACCAGGTGGCGCAGCTGAGCATCCCGGTGCTGCGGGACCTGCCAGTGATCGGGTCGGCATTGTTCGTCGAGCGCTGGCCGGTGTACCTCTTGCTCGGCTTGATTCCGCTGACCTGGTGGCTGGTCGAGCGCAGCCGGTGGGGACTGGAACTGCGGGCGGTCGGGGAGGATCCAGCAGCGGCCGACGTCACCGGAATCCGGGTGAACCAGCGACGTCGCCAGGCCATGCTCTGGTGCGGCGCGCTGGCCGGGCTCGGCGGCGCCCACCTGGCTGTGGGGGAGGTGGGGTCGTTCACCCAGAACATGACCGCCGGCCGGGGGTACCTGGTCATCGCCGCGGTGATCTTCGGGGCCTGGCGGCTCGGGCGCACGCTGCTGGGCTGCGCCCTGTTCGGTCTGGCGGACGCCTCGCGGTTGGCGCTGCCCGCACTGGGCGTCACCCTGAACTCGCAACTGCTCGCTGCGGCGCCGTATCTGCTGGCGTTGCTGGCGATGGTGCTGTTCGTGGCGAAAACTCGCGAACCCAGGGCGTTGGCCCAGCCGTTCGTGCCAGACCGGACCGGATGACCGCACAGCACGCGTTTAACCGTGGCACAGGCCAACGGCTGGCCTCAGCACGGCCTACGTGTGCGCCGGACGCAACACCTGACCGCGTGGGGACCACGTCACGAAACGGCTCAAGACCATGGCCATGGCGTTGTCGTAGCGAAACCGGAGCGTCTCAGGTTCGTGAAAGAGGTGCCTACCCAAGCGTCTCGGTTGCGTCTCAGCTCGGTAGCGGTCATCGTGGCAAATCCGGCTAGGGATCGCCGCATGCATTTCCTTTAGATTTCGTTTTCATTTCGACGTGGTTCGAAACCACATATTTGCGCCACGTTCTATCCCTAGACCATACCGAGAGAGTGCCGTTCAACGTGCGGCCAAGTAGTCACCGGGTGGGGGCGCAACCAACCGAGGTGTCTCCCTCCGGACACGCCAACCAGGTGCCTCGCTCGTGCCTCGCTCGTCGTTAGGTCGATTGATCAACCGGACGTTCTCCCGGTTTGATCAACCGAACGTTCTCCCCGGTGGAGTCGGGTGAGCGAACTGACATCGTCAGGCAAACCGGTTGTCATGTCGCAGACAGAAGCTGACGGCAGGAGAGCCTGCTCAAACACGGGAGCATGCTCAAGCGGGATCGGGAACTCCGCAGGGTCCACTCAACGACACGTGTTCCCGCAACAGTATTCGCTCAACCTGCCCTCCAAGCGACGGCCCGCTTTATCCAGTCAAGGGTCTCATCGGCCCATCCGATGATGCTGAGCGATCTAGAAATATTCTGTGGCGGGTGCCGTACGAGGCTGTCTCGCAGGAGCAGCCTGTTGAAATCCACGGTCACGGGATCGGTCCGGAGGGCGCCGCCACCGTGATAGAACTCAACCCCCGCCAGGCGCATGATATTGACCATCTCTTGGGCGATCAGTCCGTAAGCGATGGTCGTCGGGTGGACGCCGTCCAGGGAGAACAGACCCCCCGAAGCGCGGCCGCCATTCCCGTCGCTGGTGATGAAACGGGAATCGGGTACGGGGCGAAGCGCATTCAGCGCCGGCGGGAGAGGATATGGGGTCCACCAACTCGGACGGGCGTTAGGATCCTCGATGAAACGTCGAGCAGCAAGGCGGTCGAGGAGGCCGGCGATGTCCAGCAGATACCAATCACGTTGTTCCCCGCGAGCTGACCGCACGGTGTCTTCGATGCCTGTGTTGTAGGCGTCAATGGCTATGTCGATGGCTCGCGCTTGCGCTCCGGTGATATGCGGGTCTCGGCTCGCATCGAAACTCGCGTCATCAATCCACGGTCGCGTGTAGTAGGGAAAATACTGCGACCCGATCGACATCTTGCGACCGACTCCTCGCGCCACTGGCGCGATCGTGACGTGCGGGACGGTGCACCAGATAACGTGTCGGGCCTTGATGAGCTTGACTCTTTCAACGACCTCGGCGAACTCGCTCGCAAAATGCTTGGGTCGCCAGACGGTGTACCCCGACTTTCCCCTGAGGTCTTTGTAGCGATCTCCGCTCCACACCACTCGGAGTGACGTCACGGAGGCCAGCGCATTGTTGGAGCCCAAAAATACAATCAAGGTCTCGATGCCACAGTCAGCGCCGTCGTCGCCCTCGTCCCCCATGGCTGCCGCGGCGTTGAGCAAGGTCAGGTCGCGATTCGCCGGCCCGGAAGGGTACACCCGAAGCGCTGCGCGCTGACTGTCGTTCTCCACCACCTGCTGAATCAGATCGTCTTTTGCGGCACGCAGTTCGGCCTCACAGATAGCCGCCGTACGCGATAGCGTGTCGCGGAGATCCCATCCGTACATGGCGAGGTTGTGGTTGAACTTGGAGAAAGCAGGAGTGGAGCTCCCCGGCCCACGCTCCCAGTAGTCTTCATTGTCATCCATGAAGCTGCGGGCCGCGAACAACGCCATCGGCAACTCCCAGATCGAAAGCGTAGCGCCGAAGCGTTCCTGAAGGTGGCGAAGCAGAAGCTCGATGTTGAAAGGTAGACCCCCACCCGGGCCGGCGTACCGCGGGAAGCGGTATTCCGTGGACCAGCCAAGCTCATGGGCGAGGATAGCGGGATAGGCGATATCGGTATTGAAAATGGCGCCACTTTGGAAGCCTTGGGTCAGAGAGTCTCCGAGGGTGACAATTCTGTTGGGTGGGCGCCCTTTCTTCTCGACGGAAACAGGCACCCCGAGAGTAGGGTCGAAGTTTGGAACCCGGAGCGGACTCAGCCAGCGCTCCTTTATTTCAGTTGGGGAGTCGCTTGGCGCTTCAAGCCCGCTGGTTAGGCGCTCCTCGGCTTCCGTGGTGGTCATTTCCTTTGCACTCCTCCCGGGGCATGTCAGTATTTCGAGATGCGTGTCGGGCGACTGACGGCGCCTGCACTCGGTGGCCCAGTATTCGCCCGACACGCTCTCGCGGTGCGTTCCCGGTGTTCTCCTACGGCTGGAGGAGACCGGCTGCTATCAGTTCGTTGCGGAGCTGTGTGAGGAGGTTGTTCATCAGGTCATCGCTCGGTGATGTGCCGCTGCGTTGCCCGGTGAGTGCTGTGATGGCGTCGGGCAGGCCGGCCCCTGTTCTGCCTGGATCGCCGAGGTTGAGCGGGGTGGCGCTTTCTTTGAGGATTTGGAAGAGTCGATCGACTCGTGCGCTGTTTCGTTGCTGGAAGTTCTGGCTGAAATCCGGGTGATGGGCCACGATGAGCGCGGCGAGGCCAGCGATGTGGGGAGCCGCCATAGAGGTCCCGTCCCAAGCGGCGAACCCGTCGGGAGGAACGGATGAGATGACGGCAACTCCCGGACCGCATAGATCCACTTCGGGGCCGTGGCAGCTGAACGTCGCTGAGAAGAAGCCCTTGTCGATGGGCCCATTGGTGGGGATCCGCAGGGCGTGTGTGCTGTCGGCGGGGAACTCGCTGATCTTTCCGACAGCGGCCACGGTCAGGACATCGGGGGACGTGCCAGGGAAAAGCACACGACCACCGGTGTTTCCGGCAGCGACGATGCAGGCGACGCCGGCGTTCTTCGCTTGGCGGAGTTTGAGTTGAATTGCCTCGGACGTCTCCTGGGTTCCGAGGCTCATGTTGACGACGTCCATTTGCTGTTCGATGCAGTAGTCGAGCGCGTCCAGGAGGCTGCTGAATCTGCCTCCCGGGAGCACCCGGACAGCGCGGACGTCCGCGGCAGGAGCGAAACCCCGGATTCCGGCCTTGTCGTTCGTTGCCGCGACGACGCCTGAGCAATGAGATCCGTGAGCCTGGATGTCATCCTCCCAGCCATTATCGGTGGGCGGAGCCACGGTGCAATCTTTGCCGCGGGTGATATGCGTCAGGTCGGGGTGACTGTTGGCTGCCCCGGAGTCAATCACGGCGACCCTCGCGCCGGCTCCGGTGAAACGAGAATCTAACTGGACCAAGCGCATGGCTTGCTCTCCCCAGCCGACCATCTGGGTTTCTGGGAAGCCCTGGAATGTCGAGGAGAGCGGTTGGAGCAGGATTTCGTTGACTCGGCCGTCGCTGCTGAGAACGGGGTTGGCAATGACCCGACTCCAGTAGTTGCTTTGCGGCATAACTTGGAGTGCTTTGAGCGTCTGGTCTGTCTCGTTGGTGAGCGTGAGTGAAACTTTACCGTCATTGTCCGTGCGTCCTTGAACAGGAATTCCGCTGCCGGACAGGGTCACTGTGGCTCCGACGACGGCGTCTCCATTGCGATCTTGAATCCGCATCACCCAGGTTGTGGTTGAGCCGAAGGGGATCAGCGAGAGCGGGTCGAGCAGTACATCGCTGAGTCCATCGTTGATGACGTCGGTTGCTGGTGCTAGTCGCAGCGGTGCATCTTCCTCGACGAGGAGGCCGGGGTTTGCGGCGAGCTCCTGAGCCTTTGCGTCCGGCATGTGGGCGACGACGACCCGTTGCAGGGGGGTGGGAGCAACGGCGAGTGCGGCTAGGCCGGCGGGGGCGATCTCTCGTTCAACCTGGACGGTGGGGTCTGCCTGCAGGTCAGCCACCAGCGCATCAAAGTCGACAGGTTCGGCAGTGCGGAAAGCAGCACCACCAATAGAAGCGCCGAAGAATTGGGTGTCTCTTTGGGCAATTAGGTACGGCCTTTCCCGGCGGGGTACCGCTTGATTTGCATCGGCGTCCCCGCCGGGAGGTGGAGGTGCTTCTCTGTCGTCGTCAGGTGGTTGAGCGTCGGTAGGATTACGCCTGCTTCGTGGAGTCATAGCAATTGTCCTAGGGATGAGTGTGCTGGGAAGAAAGAGTGGTGTGGCCCAGCTCAGACTGGGCCCAGGCCGCCATCGGGAACGTCGGGCAGTGGTAGGTCGGGCTCGATATGAATTGCATCCGCGAAAGCTCTGGTGAACTGTCGGGCCCGAGTCGCGGACATCCGGACCACGAGTCGCTCAGGGGCTTCAGGTGGTCCCGAGACGCTGACGATCGTCAGGTTCGGGACCTGGCTGCTCACTTCTGTGATGGCCCGAAGGAGGATAGGAGCACCGGTAACGATGAAAGGCGTGTCGCTGGGCAAGG
>JANNPJ010000752.1:0-8239 GCA_031400005.1 Kineosporiaceae bacterium
TCCCTTGACCACCGCCCTTGACGGTCCAGATACGGCATCAATTGTTCGCGAGCCCTGCGGCGCTGATGACGACGACTTCCCTCGTCGACCGTCCCTGTTGATTGTTCGCGCTGATTAACGGACCATGCCGCCGGGGCTGGGGACGCGGAAGATCCAGGGGTCGGTGCTGCGGACCGAGACCAGCACCTCGACGGGGGTTCCGACGTCCATCAGTGCCCCTTCCAAACGGTTGGAAACTCCTGCCAACCAGGGCCATTCACTGGCCCAATGGGCGACGTCGACGAGATATGGCGGACCCTCACCGGCCAGGTCCCGGACGTCGGAAGCGGGGTGATGACGCAGGTCGGCGGTGACATAAACATCGGCCTCGGCCTGCCGGACGGCATCGAAGAGCGAATCCCCGGAACCGCCACAGACCGCGACCCGCCGGACCTCGGCGGTGGGCTCTCCGGCGATCCGCACGCCCTGGGCGGTGCTCGGGAGGGCCTCCGCGACCAGCATCGCGAACTCCCGCAGGCTGGTCGCCGATTCCAGGGTGCCGACCCGGCCGATCCCGCGCGGGCTGGACCAGGACACCAATTCGAAGAGATCGAAGGGCGGGGTCTCGTAGGGATGCGCACTACGCAGAGCGGCGATCGCCTCGCAGCGGCGATGCCGCGGCAAGATCATCTCGACTCGACGCTCGTCCACTGCCTCTCGCTCGCCGGGAGTGCCGATCGCCGGGACCGCCCCGGCGCCGGGCATGAAGGTGCCGGTACCGACCGAGGTCCAGGCACAGCGCGAGTAGTCACCGATCTCTCCGGCGCCGACAGCGGCCAGCGCGTCGATCACCTTCTCCACCGAGCTCTCCGGCACGAAGGTGACGAGTTTGTCGATCGGATCGGCAGGGTCGGCCGAGAGCGGCACCAGATCGGTGAGCCCCAGTACCCGGGCCAGCGCGTCCGATACGCCGGGTGCGGCGACGTCGGCGTTGGTATGCGCGGTGTACAGAGCACAACCGGCCCGGATCAACTGATGGATGGCGCGGCCCTTGGGCGTGGTGGCCGCAACCGCGTGCACCCCCTTGAAAAGCAAGGGGTGGTGAGTGATGAGCAGGTCGGCTCGCCAGGCAAGCGCCTCGTCGATCACGGACGGTGCGGGATCGACTGCGAGCAGGATCCGGCGCACCGGTGCGGAGGGATCGCCGCACACCAGTCCGACGGCGTCCCAGTCACGGGCCCAGGAGGGGTCGTACATCCGCTCGAGCACGGATACGACGTCCGCCAACGATGGGGCGGAGGGTTCGTTGGTCACGTTCGGCACCCTACCCGGCACAGGGAGCTTATGTAGGATAACTTACGGTGTTCTTAAGACCACAGTCTGTCAGGGCTCCAATACGATCTTGATGGCTCCGTCTCGCTTCTTCTGAAACATCTCGTACGCCTGCGGTGCCTGATCCAACGGCAGCGTGTGGGTGGCGAACCCGTCCACGCCGAGCGCGTCCTCAGCGGTCAGCAGCGGAAGGATCGCCGGCACCCAGTTCCAGACGTTGGCTTGGCCCATCCGCAACTGGATCTGCTTGTCGAAGACCTGCAGCATGGGCATCGGATCGGCCATCCCGCCGTACACTCCGGAAATCGAGATCGTGCCACCCCGGCGGACGATGTCGATCGCGGAGTACAACGCCGCCAACCGGTCCACCCCGGTACGTTCCATCATCTTCTGAGCCAGCGCATCGGGCAGCAGTCCGGCCACCTGCTGGGCCAGCTTGGTCGTCGGTGAGCCGTGCGCCTCCATACCCACGGCATCGATCACCGCATCACCGCCGCGCCCGTCGGTCAGGTCGCGGACCACCTCCCCCAGGTCGTCCTCGTGATCGTTGAGATCGATCGTGGTCACCCCGTGCCGGCGAGCGCGCTGCAGACGTTCGGCGACGAGGTCGACCCCGATCACCTGCTCCACGCCAAGCCGCTGGGCGATCCGGGTGGCCATGTCACCGATCGGGCCCAGGCCCAACACCACCAGGCTGCCGTCGTCCGGAACGTCCGCGTAGGCCACCGCCTGCCAAGCCGTCGGCAGGACGTCGGACAGGTACAGGAATCGCTGATCCTTTGGCCCGTGCGGAACCTTGATCGGCAGCGTGTTCCCGAACGGCACCCGCAGGAACTCGGCTTGCCCACCGGGCACCTGTCCGTAGAGCTTGGTGTAGCCGAACAGGGCTGCTCCGGTGCCACGTTCGCGGACCTGAGTGGTCTCGCATTGCGATTGGAGACCACCGGTACACATGAAACAGGTTCCGCAGGAGACGTTGAATGGCACTACCACGCGGTCCCCCGGGCGGACGGCCCTGACCTCGGGACCGACCTCTTCGACGATCCCCATCGGCTCATGGCCGAGAATGTCACCGGCGTCCAGGAAGGGGCCCAGCGTCTCGTACAGATGCAGATCGGAGCCACAGATCGCGGTCGAGGTAACCCGAACGATGATGTCGGTCGGATCCTGGAGCACCGGATCGGGAACAGTGTCTACCTGAACATCCCGTTTTCCTTGCCATGTCAGCGCTTTCATGATCTTCCTTCCACCGCTCCCGAGAATCGCCGGTAAGGCGGCTCCAGGAATAGCCGATGAGTGCGGATATCGCTTGTCGATCAACGAGATTCACTGACCTCGACACCGTGAAACGAGATCAGGCGACAGCCTCGTCGATGATGTCCTGGGCGATGGCACGCAGCTTGCGATTGGATCGCGAGGCCTTCTCCCGCAGGATGATGAAAGCTTCATCGGCGGTGCAGCGCCGGTCTCGCATCAGAATGCCCTTCGCCTGCTCGATGCTGGCCCGAGAGGCCATCGCCTGGCGCATCTGGGCGACCTCATCCGTGGCCCCCGCGTACAGCGTGGCGTTCAGCAGAGCGATGGCGGCATAGCCGGCGAACGTCGTCGCGATGTCCCGTGCAGTCTGATCGAAAGGACCAGAACTGCCTCCGCCGTAGATGTTCAGCGCTCCGGCAATGCTCTGGTTGGTGGGCATGCCAATGGACAGCGTATGGCGGATGCCGTGATGATGAGCCTGCCGGGAGAAGTCTGGATAGCCATCACCAACCGCTGTGTCATCGATCTGGATCACTTGACCGGTGACAGCGGCGTCCATGCATGGTCCGAAACCGGCTTCGTACTGACGCTCGTCCAGAGCAACCGCCAGCGGGCCGGTGAATGCGACGCTTCGGGCCTGTTCGCGCTCGATCAAGGTCACGGAGACGTCGTCCGCGCCGGGAATGATCTCGGCAGCGAGTTCGGCGATCCGCCTCAGCACGACTCCCAACGGCTGCTCGTTGAGGATGATCTTGGCGAGTTCGACATAGGCATGCACGGCGCACCCCATGGGGCAAGCCGAATCCGCCGTTACCGCTTCGCCTGTGCTGTCGGCTGCGCTGTCCGGTCTACCTGCGCTATTGGGATTACCTGCGCTGTTGGGTCTACCTGGGGTTTTGATGCGGTCCGCGTTTCCGGTGGCTTCGGGGCGGTCGCTGTTGGAGCTGTGATCGGTCATGACCTGCTCTGGGAAGATCTCGCTCAGTTCCCTGTGGCTGAGGGACGATACCGGTCGATGTCCTCAGCGTACCCGCTCGACCGTATTCTGGCAGAATGCCCTAGAGATCATCCACATATGACACCGGATGATCCATGCCACAATCGACGAAATACTCGTTCAGGGCATGCGCGGCAACGTCATGTTCGTGGGCGCTCCAACCACCCACGCCGTTCTCTGGGGGTCCTCCGACCTGTTGCGTGATGTTGCAGTAGTGCGACACGCGGTGGGTCCTGCGACGGATCTCTGCCCCTGTGGTTCATGTGGCTGGTAGTCGTTCAGTTACTGGATCTCTTGGGAGGGGTGAATGGCGTGCGGGTTTTCCCGGTGCGTTTGCCGTCTGGTGTGAGGTATTGGACGGTTTTGGATGAAGAGGTCGGGGTCGTCGCGGACGCGGATGCGTTCTTGCGGCATGTCCGGTTCGGTCGGGACGGGTCGGAGCTGACGACCCGCTCGTATGCCGGTGGGATCGTGTTGTATTTACGGTGGTGTGTCCGTACTGGTCGTGAATGGCAGGCTGGGGTGGAGTTTCTCGGCTTGTTCGTGACGTGGTTGCGTCATGCTGGGCCGGCGGTCAGCGGGGTCGGCGCGGTCGCTGTCAGCGGCGGGGAGGTGTTCGCCGGTCCGGGGGCGGCGCCGGTGCGTGGAGCGCGGCGGATCAATGGGGTGCTGACGGCGGTGCGGGCGTTCATCGTGCATGCGGTCAGTTCCGGGCGGGCGCCGGGCGCGTTGCTGCCGCTGATCTATGAGCTCGCCGATGACCGGGATCTGCCCGAGCGGGCCCGGGGTGAGGACACGCGGATGGCGTGGCGGATGCGGGCCCGGCACCGGGTTCGTGAGCAGGAAACGGGCGTCGATCGGGCCGCTGATGCGGACATCGTGGCGTTGCTGGGTGCCTGTTGTTCGTCACGGGACCGGTTGATCGTGTTGCTGATGGCCCGGGCGGGTTTGCGCCGTGGTGAGGTGTGTGGCTTGCGTCGCGGGGATGTTCATTTGTTGCTGGATTCGCGGGCGCTGGGATGTGCGGTGGCCCGCGCGCATCTGCATGTGGTGCGGCGGGAGAACCCGAACGGGGCGTGGGCGAAATCCCGTCGGCAGCGGGTTGTTCCGCTGGATTTCCTGGTAGTGCAGGCGTTCGATGCTTATGAGTTCGAGCGCCTGGAGGTGCCCCGGGCTGCCGACAGCGATTTCCTGCTGGTCAACTTGTTTCGGGAGCCGATCGGTGCGCCGATGCCCCCGGACGCGATCAACGCGCTGATCGGTGCCGCCGGGCGACGAGCACGGCTGCGGTCGGCGGTGACTCCGCATCAGTTGCGGCACGCGTTCGGCAGCAACCTCGCTGATGCCGGCGGCAGCCTGGACGAGATCGCTGAGCTGTTGGGTCATGCCTCGATGAGTTCCTCGCAGGTGTATTTGCATCCCGATCCGGCCCGGCTGCGCCAGGCGGTGGATCGGGTGCCGAGCCCGCGGATGCGTCCGGGAGCCGACCGGTGAACGCCTTCGCGCGGACGCGGCCGGCCCAGGCGTCGGCCTCGAACACGGCGACGGCGACGCAGATCGCGGTCTTCGGTCCTCGAGCCGGAGGTGGGATGGTTCCAGCCCGGTTGATGAGTTTGCTGGACGTCGGGTTCCTCGTCGAGATCGGCTGGGATGCAGCGACTATGGTGATGGCTCCGGCACCGGGGCATCTGTTGCTAGGCCGCCCGCTCTGCCAGGGGCCCGGCTGTGTCAGTACCGCCTCGACCCGGGACCGGATCTGTCTGTGGTGCCGGGCCCAGTTACGTAAGCGTGGGCTCGGCCCGCAGGACATTTTTCGTCTTGCGCCCCGGCCCGATCGGGAGTGGGACCTGGCGTTCTGCCGGGTGAGCGGATGCGCGCGGGAGTCGGCGTCGCTGCTGCACGGGTTGTGCGCCCAGCACACGCATCAGCGAGACCGCATGAGGGCCTCGACCGAGGAGTTCCTCACCCACCCGCAGGCCGGGGCGCTGACGGCGTGTGGTCCGTGCGCGGTGGCGGCCTGCTCCCGGCAGGTGCGCCACCGGGACGGGACCTACTGCCAGGTGCATCAGATGCGTCTTCGCACCCTGCGCCGCAACGGTCAAAGAGTTGACGAAACACGCTGGAGGGCAACGGAACCACCGGTCGCTCACGCCGGTCGGGTCAGTCTGAAAGCGCTGCCGGACCTGGTCGTGGTCCAGGTCCTGTTCGGGGTGCAGCAACGCTGCCGGGTCGATGAGGTCAAGAGCAAAGACAGCGACCTGCGGGTGGTCTGCGAGCAACTGCGCCGCCAGCAGGTGGCGACCGTCGATGATCTCGTCCTCGCCACAGGCGTCGACGGGCGAATCAGCGCGCTGGCCAACGCGCTGGCCCTCCACGCCCGCCGCGGGCTGGCCAGCGTGGAAACCGAGGTCCTTGCTGACGAGTGGGACCTGACCTTGTTCGGGCATTCAGGCACGATCTCGTTCACCGGCATCACTCAGGGATGGCTGCGCGAGAGCACCAAACGCTGGGCCGCCGATGACTTGCCCCGCCGCCGGGTCGTGACCGGACGGCGCACCACCATCGGCGCGTCGGTGCGCCACCACGTCACCGCGATGGCCCGGTTGTCCCAGATCCTGCGGATGCGCCCCGACCGCGGACAGATCCCCGCCGCGGTGGGCCGCACGGATATCGAGAGCTTCCTGCACCGGCTGGCCTATCAGGAAGCCGGCGGACAGATCAGTACCGACGCCCGGATCCGCGCCTGCCGAGAAGTACGCTCGATGCTGGGCCGGATCCGGGCCATGGGCCTGACTCGACCCGGCGGTCCGGCCGCCGGTCTCGGCGATGACTTCACCCTTGGCATGGGCGATATCCCCGAGGAACCCGAACCGGGCCAGGCCGGGCGGGACCTGCCGGTCCACCTGATGCGCCAGATCTGTGAGCATCTGGGCGAAGTGACCTCCACCGAGATGCGCACCGGGTTCGAGATCGCCATCGACACCGGCCGCCGCCCCGAGGAAGTCGCCGCTCTGGCCTTCGACTGCCTGGTCCGCGAGGATGACAACCTGCCCGTCTTGGTTTACGACAACCACAAAGCCAACCGACGCGCCCGCCGTCTGCCGATCAGTGAACCCACCGCCACCCGGATCATCGCCCAGCAGGAACGCGTGCGCGCCCGGTTCCCTCATACCCCGATCGTGGATCTGAAACTCCTGCCTACCGATCGGCGCAACCCCGATGGCACCAAAGCCATTACCGCGTTCAGTCTCTCGTTCAGCCACCGCGCCTGGATCGACCGGATCCCGGTGCTGCTGACCGCTGATGGCCTCGAGGTCGACCGGACGAAGATCGTGCTCTATGCCTACCGGCATACCTACGCCCAGCGCCACGCCGATGCCGGTGTCCCGATCGACGTCCTGCGTGACCTGATGGATCACCGCAAACTGGACACCACGAAGGGGTACTACCAGGTCGGCGACGAACGCCGCCGCGAAGCGGTCGACAAGGTCGCTGCCCTGCAATTCGACCGGCACGGCAACCATATCTGGCGCGCCGCCCAGGCACTGCTGGACTCCGAACGCGCCCGCCGCGCCGTCGGAGAAGTCATCGTCCCGTTCGGGGTCTGCTCCGAACCCTCCAACGTCAAAGCCGGCGGCGGGGCCTGCCCCTACCGGTTCCGCTGCACCGGCTGCGACCACTTCCGCACCGATGTGTCCTACCTACCCGACCTCACCGCACACCTGGAGGACCTGCTGCGCAACCGCGAACGCCTGCTGGCCAGCACCGACGTCGATGACTGGGTCAAGACCGACGCCATGCCCTCAACCGAGGAAATCACCCGAATCCGCCGGTTAATCAGCAAAGTCAGCGAAGGCCTGGACCAACTCACCGACATCGACCGCGCGCAGATCGACGACGCCATCACCACGATCCGCCGCCACCGAGGCGTCGCTCTGGGCATGCCCCGCATCCGTCAACCGCTGCCCGACATCCACCCGGAAGCCCTCTCATGAACACCACCACCAGCAAGACCGACACCGACCGCACAGCCGCGATGGCCGCCGGCCGCCGACAGGACACCAACCGCAGACGCCAGAAAGTCCTCACCGCACTGACTTTGGCCCAGAACGCCGGCACCGAGATCAGTGTCAGCGCCATCGCCCGGAGCGCCGGAGTCGACCGCACCTTCCTTTACCGCCACCGCGACCTCCTCGCCCAACTCCACACCAGCGCCACCCAACCCACCACCACCGGTTCCAGCGCACCCACCGTCAGCCGGGCATCCCTGCACGCCGACCTGCTCGCCGCCCAGGAACGCGCCGCCCGCATCAGCGCCCGCGCCCAACACCTCGAACGACGCCTATCCGAAGCCCTCGGCGAAAAAGCCTGGAAAGAATCAGGACTCGGCTCCCCACCCGATATCGACGCACTCCATCAACAGATCACCACACTCGAACAGAACGTCCTGGACCTGCGCCTGCAACTTGAAGAACGCGACCAGGACCTCACCGCATCCCGCGCCGCTAACCGCGAACTCATGGCCCAGATCAACACCCCCACACCACGGCGATAAACCCCGGCGCGGCGCACTTGCACCACACCTGTCGCATCACTATTGTTTCTATCAATCGGCCGCTGACCTGCTGAAACGCAGAGACAGAAACCTCCCTCGCGAGCCGGACCCCCAGAGAA
>JANNPJ010000728.1:0-9175 GCA_031400005.1 Kineosporiaceae bacterium
CAGTCCTCGACGTATTCTTGTCTCGATCCTTGCGATAGATCCAGCGGAACGACGATCAGCTGGCTGCGACTGGCTCCCAGTGCCGAGAGCAGGGCGGTTTCACTCGCTCGCAGAGCGGCGACGAGCCGACCGGCCAGGCCCAGCGCTGCTGCGGTGAGGGCGCTGCCCAATAGCACCACCACGAGCACCGTCGAACGGGTGACGGCCTGCTGGGTACGTGCCAGGGCGAGGGTGAGAGGCAGATCTGAGGCGACGCGTTCAAACTCCACGCGGTCGCCAAGGACCTTCGTCAGCCGGGCGTTCGCGCCGGCCACCGAGGTCGCCACGGCGTCCAGGGTGGCGCTGGTCGGCGCTTTCAGATGCGGCGTGGCGGTCACCTGCAGGCGGTCGATCGTCGATCCGCTCGCGAAGAGGTCGGACATGGCGACGACGAACGGGCCGTAGACCTGCGCCGGATCCGGGTATCCATCCAGGTAGGCCGGGTCATAGCCGGTCCCGCCCAGCGGGTCGCGGTCCCATCCGGCCCCCGGCAGCGTCCGGAAGACGCCCACGATGATCACCGTGACGGCGTCGGCCCCGTCCACGACCGGAATCTCGGCGCCCAGCCGAACCCGGCTGCCGGGACTCAAATCGAGCTGTCGGGCCGTGGTCTCCAGGACCACCGCCTCGGGTGGTCCGCTCCGCCCGGAGGATTGTGGCCAGCGCCCGGTCGTCAGTTGGGCTCTGTTCTTGAGCCCGTCAACTCCCGAAAGGTAAGCCAATCGACGCGGTTTCGCGGTCCGGTCACCGAGTGGGCGGAGGGTGGAGGAAACCCGCGCGGCGTTG
The DNA here is from genome assembly GCA_031400005.1 of Kineosporiaceae bacterium. GTDB lineage: Bacteria > Actinomycetota > Actinomycetes > Actinomycetales > Kineosporiaceae > JANNPJ01. Next base: position 826 of record JANNPJ010000728.1, read on the forward strand.
GTCGTCCGGAACGGGGCAAGGGTCTGGGCCATCAAGGCCTGGGTGTCCGCCAAGACCGAACCAGCGTTGGCCGCGCGAATGCCGGCGAGGTAGGCCGTGGCTTCCAGGTCGGGCGCCGCCGCCCGGACCATACCCTCGCTCAGGGCCCGTTCCTGCGATTTGGTCAGCAGCAGGGCGCACACTCCGAGCAAGGTCGCCCCCACGGTGACCACGGCGACCACGGCAGCGAGCAACGGGAACTGGACCCGAGCCCGGCGCGTGAGCAGCCTCAGCACCATTGCCCCGTCACGTCGTGACCTGTCCGTCGGAAATCCGCACGACGCGATCGGCCAGCGCCATCATCACCGGGTCATGGGTGGAGACCAGCGCGGTCACGCCCTCCGACTCCACCACTGCGCGCAGTAACGCCATGACCGACAGCCCGGTTTCGGCGTCAAGCTGGCCGGTCGGCTCGTCGGCGACCAGCAGCCGTGGGGATCCGGCCAGAGCGCGCGCGATCGCCACTCGTTGCTGCTGCCCTCCGGAAAGTTCACCGGGGCGCTGTTCGGCGTGGTCGGCCAGGCCGACGAGCTCGAGCAGGAGGGTGACCCGGCGCTCCCGCTCGGCCGTCGGCGTCCGGCTCATCCGTAGTGGCACACCGACGTTTTCCGCGGCTGACAGGACCGGGATGAGCCCGAAGGTCTGGAAGATGTACGCGACGGTGTCACGTCGCAGGCGGCTCAGCCCTTCCTCGTCCAACGCGGTGACCTCCGTCCCGTCAACGACGACCGTGCCGAGATCTGGCTTGTCGAGCCCACCGACGACGTTGAGAAGCGTTGTCTTGCCCGAGCCCGAGCGGCCGACGAGGGCGACCATCGTCCCGGTGGCAACGTCGAACGAGACGTCGCGCAGGGCATCCACGGCGGTGGCGCCGGAGCCGAAGCTGCGGCTGACCCCGCGCACGGTGAGCATCGGTTGCGCGACTGAAATGTCGCTCATAAGTGGTCCATTCGCTGGGCATCTGACTCGGGTCGGTTAGCTGCAGGAGTCACGACGGTGCTGCTCGCTCAGCTGTCGGGAGTTGGATCAGGCCGCAGGGTGACGTGATCGGACTCCAGAGCCAGACGTACCCGCCGGGTCAGCGCGAGCGCCTCTCGATAGTCCTTCGGTACCTGGACCCGGCCTGCGCGGTCCATCACGGCGTACTCTTCCGCGACGACCTCCGCGCCGCCGTCCGCCGTCCTGGTCGTGCGGCGGAGCACCTCGCTGCTCGTGCGGCCATCGCGGATCGCCACCGTGCGCTCCACCTGGCCGCTGACGTCCGGGTCATGTGTGACGATCACGATGGTGACCCCCATCTGCCGGTTGACGGTACGCAGGGCATCGAAGACCGTGCTCGACGTCTCCGTGTCCAGTTCACCGGTGGGCTCGTCGGCGAGCAGTACCCGCGGGTGATTGGCCAGAGCGACACAGATGGCTACCCGCATCTGCTCGCCACCGGACATCTGCGCCGGTCGGCGCTCAGCGCAATGGGTGACTCCCAGAGTCTCCAAGAGGTCATCGACCCGAGCGTGACGCTCCGACCGGGACACCCGGGCAATGGTCAACGGCAGGTCCACGACCTGTCGCGCCGTCAGATACGGCACCAGATTGCCGGCCGCTTGCTGCCGCACGAATCCCACGGTGTGTCGGCGGTACCGCACCCGGTCGGCGCGCGACATCGACAAGAGATCCCACCCGTCGACTCGGGCCCGACCAGCGGTGGGTGCATCGATGCCGGCCAGCAGCGACAGCAGCGTCGACTTGCCCGAACCGGAGGCGCCGACCACCGCGACCATGTCACCTTGGCTCACCAGTAGGTCCAGCCCCTGCAGGGCCTGCACCTCGACGGATCCAGTCTGGTAAATGCGGACGAGATTGTCACAGACGATGAGCGCGTCACGGCCGAATTCGGCGCCGCGCTCGGGGGCGCGGGGGAGAGACAGGGTGGTCTTGGACACGGTGGAACCATATCCATGACATCTCCCTCGAATCGGACACTCCCGGCGACGGTCACCCGCTGGGTGCCGGGCCGGTGCCGGCGGAACGAGTCAGTGAGTCTTTCCGCTCTGACGCAAAGCTGTTGTGGCGCTGTGGTACGCCTCGGCTGCACCGGCGATGTAGTGGGCCAAGCCATCGAGTTGCTCCGGGGACAGTTGCTGCACGACTTGGGCCACCGGCCCGGTCACCGTGGTCAAGATTTCGCTCAGCCGCTCCGGAACGTACCCGGTGTGCTCGACCAGGACGCGGCGCCGGTCCGCTGGATCCGTGATCCGGCGGGCGTACCCAGCGGCGACCATTCGATCCATCAGTCGCGTTGTCGCGCCTGAGCTGAGCGCGAGCCGGCTGGCGGGTTCCCCGCTGGTCATCGGTCCGTCAAGAGCGAGCACATTGCTGGCCTGGTAGTCGGTGCCGCTCAGCTACATCATCTATGTGGGGCTGACATATTTCGGCCGTGACGAGATCGAGCGAGCGCACGTGCCCGTCTTCACGAAGTGGCAGAAAGGCAGCCGGATGGACCTGCGGGTCCTGCAGACGCGGTTGCTGAACGCTGAGACGGCCGTTGTTGTCACCGAGGGCGGTATCGGGAAGGGCCGGACCATCCGTCGAAACAAGGTGCAGACGTTCACGATGGTGCGCCGGGGGGACCGCTGGTTATGTTCGGCCTTCCACAACACCAAGAAGAACCGGCTCTTCATCCGGGTCAACGAACTGGCCGAGCCTCGTCTGCGCCCCGCGTCGGTCTGAACGCGCTGGCCGGTGCGCTCGACCTGTGTTGCTGGAGCAGGCGCCTGGCACAATGACCGGCATGAGCCCGCGGCGTGCCTCCACCCTCACGGAGGTCGCCCACCGGGCCGGGGTCTCCCTCACTACGGCTTCGAAGGCGATCAATGGCCAGAGTCGGGTTTCCGAGGCAACCCGGGCGAAGGTGCTCAAAGCCGCCCGAGAGCTCTCCTTTCGCCCCAACCCGATGGCGCGGAGCCTGATCAGTGGTCGCAGTGGCACTGTCGGACTGATCATCGTCGACAGCCTGGCCCAGCGGTTTGTGGTGCCGACCATGCTCGGGGCTGAAGCAGCCCTCAGCGAGATCAACTTGTCCATGGTCACCGCCGATGCCCGGGGTGACGAAAGCCGGCTGCGATCGCTGGCCGAGATGATGCGGCAACGGATGGTCGACGGGCTCATCGTCATCGGCGACAACAACACCCTCACCCCGTCCATCACCTCCGAGTTCGATGCACCATTGGTGTACATCTACGGAGAGACCGGGCGGCAGCAGGATGTCGTCCATGTCCCAGACGACCGCAATGGTGGATCGCTTGCCATGGATCATGTGCTCGGTCTGGGCCGGGAACGAATCGCCTACCTGACCGGGCCACGCGGGGCTCGGGCCGTGAGCGAGCGAGTCAAGGGCGTTCGGGCGAGTCTGCGCCCGCACGGCCGGTCCCTGATCGCCCCGATTTCCTACGGCCGGTGGTCCCAGCGTGACGGGCGGATGACGGCGGAGCGCTTGCTTGCCGCCCATCCCGACGTCGATGCCGTCGTCTGTGGCTCGGATCAGATCGCCTCCGGTGCGGTCGATGCAGTCGTGGCGAGCGGACGACGGATACCCGAGGACGTCGCGGTGACCGGGTATGACAACTGGGTGACGTTCGCACAAGAGACGGACCCTCCGCTGACCACGGTGGACATGAACCTCGAAGCACTCGGAGCAGCGGCGGTTCGGGATCTTTTCGGGATCATCGACGGCAGTCCGGTCGGCGGCGGAGTCCGGCTGCATCGATGCCAGCTTGTGGTTCGTGGATCCACGGATCCAACGGCCGTCGATTCGCCGGAGCGAGCCGAACCACTCTCGTACTGATCCGGTCGCATCCCACGTCGCCGGACCGACCTGCGGAGCGACTCCGCGGTCAGGTGGCTTGGGAAATCGTTTCCCCCACGTTTGTCCGACTCCTACAAGATCATTCAAGCGATCTCGGCGATAGAACTTGACGCCGACTGGCCATCTGAGGAAAGGTTTCCTCACAACTCAACTCCTGGGTACATGGCAGTCCGGTGATCGAGCGTGGTCGGATCCGCTCGTGCTCGCCCAGCGCTATGTCTCCACCGGAGTCACCTCCGGCGCAGTGAAAGACTAAAAGGCCCGGTGCCTGAAGGAGTTGGTCATGACCGCGTTTCTGATGGACGGCGATGTCCTGGAGGTTCACCACCAGCACGAGGTGATTCGCATCGAGCCCTGGGGGACTGACAGCGTCCGGGTTCGAGCCGCCCAGCAGCAGATTCCGGTCAGCGACGTCGGTGCCCTGACCACCAGGCCCGACCAGAGCGGCGAGGTGCGGATCAGCACCGCCCCGGATTCGGCCGAGCTGATCAACGGAGAGCTCACGGTGCAGGTCACGCTGCCTGCCACCAATGGGTATCCCTCGCCGCTGCTGACCTTTCTGCGCACGTCAACCGGTGCGGAACTGCTCTCGGAGGAGCGTGAGCACTTCTGGTGGCCCGGGGCGCGGGTCTACTTCGGTAACCGGGCCGGGTCACCGCGAATCCATCAGCAGTTCCGGGCCTATCCCGGGGAGAAGCTGTTCGGGATGGGCCAGCGCACGCACGGTCGGCTGGACCACAAGGGCCTGGCACTGGATCTGTTGCAACGCAACGCCGAGGTATCGATCCCGTTCGTGCTGTCCGATCGTGGTTACGGGTTCCTCTGGAACAATCCGGCGATCGGGTCGGTCGCGTTCGCCGAGAATCACACCCGATGGAGCGCCGATCAGGCGCCTGCGATCGACTACTGGATCACCACGGGTGCGGTGTCTTCCGGACCTGCCGACATTCTGTCGCACTACGCCGATGCCACCGGTCACGCGCCCCGGCTACCGCAGTGGGCCAGCGGCTTCTGGCAGTCGAAGCTGCGCTACCGCGCACAGGAGGAGCTACTGGAGGTGGCCCGCGAGCACCGCCGTCGGGGGCTGCCGTTGTCCGTGATCGTCGCGGACTTCTTCCACTGGACGGCGATGGGTGACTTCCGGTTCGATCCGGTCGAGTGGCCAGACCCGAAGGCCATGATCGATGAGTTGGAGCAGATGGGCGTCCAGCTGATGGTGTCGATCTGGCCGACCATCTCACCGCTCTCGGAGAACTTCGCACACCTGCGGGACAACGGCCTTCTGATCGGTGTCGACCAGGGCGTGGAGTTCCACCAGACGATCCAGGACAAGGGGATGACGACGCCGCTGCCGGTGGCGTTTTACGACCCGACGAACCCCCGTACCCGGGAATTCATCTGGTCAGTGGTGCAGCGCAACTACGCCGATTTGGGGATCAAAGCCTGGTGGCTGGACGCCTGCGAGCCGGAGCTCAACCCGGGCCACCCCGCCAATCTGGCACTGCACGCCGGGCCTGGTGCCGAGACAGCCAGCATCTACCCTCGCGACAACGCCCGGATGTTCTCCGAGGGGATGGCGAGTCTCGGCGGTGCCGATGCTGCCGAGGACACCGTGTTGCTCTGCCGCTCGGCCTGGGCCGGGCAGCAGAAGTACGGTGCCGCCGTCTGGTCCGGTGACATCCCCGCCACCTGGGAATCGCTGCAGCGGCAGATCCGCGCCGGACTCAGCATCGCCATTGCCGGAATCCCGTGGTGGACGACGGACATTGGCGGGTTCCATGGTGGCAACGCGGAGTCCCCGGCGTTCCGCGAGCTGATCGTGCGCTGGTTCCAGTACGGCGTCTTCTGTCCGCTTTTCCGGCTGCATGGCGATCGCGAGCCCCGGCTGCCGACCGGTTTCGAGATGACCGGTGGCCCGAACGAGGTCTGGGCTTTCGGTGCCGAGGCCTACGAAATCATCGCCGGGGTGATGGCTCTGCGTGAACGGCTGCGCCCGTACCTGCATGAGCAGATGGACCGGGCCGCCGCGGACGGGCTGCCCCCGATGCGGCCGTTGTTCGTCGACTTCCCCAACGACCCGGCCGCATGGACCGTTGACGACCAGTTCATGTTCGGCCCGGACCTCCTGATCGCACCGGTCAGCGAACCGGGCATGTCGAACCGGGTGGTTTACCTCCCGGCCGGCACCGACTGGGTGGACGGATGGAACGACGACGTGGCGCACGCGGGCGGCAGCACCCTGACCGTTGACACCCCGCTGGAACGAATCCCGGTGTACCGGCGGGCCGGGGCCGCGATCCGATTGCACTAGCGAATCGAAAGGGAGACCGGCCGTCTGGGTCTGGGCGGCTCAAGTGCAACCCTCGAGCGGCCGATCTGTTGGACTGCTTCTGCCGCTGTGAAACGGATGGTGCCGCATGACGAGCCTCGAGACCATCTCTGACGACGACCTTTCCGGGACGAGGTCCTCTTCCCTCCAGGCCGTCGACGACCTTCCGCGTCAGGACGTTCCGGGCATCGGTGGCGAACCGATCGCGGCAGAGGTCGCTGCCCAGGTCGCCGTCGAAGCCGCCGCCACCGCCGAGGCTATGGTCCAGATCGCCTCGGTGGCGGCAACGAACGTGATCGCCAAGGCCTCCCAGACCGCCGAAACAGCCATGACCGTCGCCGCTGAAACCGCCGCCGACATGGTCGCCGATGCCGGTGACGTCGCGGAGGCCATGGTTGTTGCTGCTGCGGCCGCTGCCAGAGCCGCTGAAAAGGTCCGTCACACCGTGGCGGGTGCCATCAGTGCCGAAGCGGCCGCCAAGCTGGCGATGGCTCAAACCGCCGAGAAGTTGTCCCAGGAACTGTCCCGCAGGATGGCTATCGAAGCCCGATTGCTGGCGCAGGAATCCGAACTCACCGCATTCGCCGGAATGGTGGCTCATGACCTGAAGGCACCGCTGCGGACCGTCGGCGGATTCACCAAGATGCTCCGCACCGACCTGACCAACACCCAGACCGGTGGCTTGGACGAATCCGTTCGCCAGCGGATGGACAAGATCGTTTCTGCGGTGGAACGGATGACGGCCCTGATCGACAATCTTTTGGCGTTCGCCACCGCCCGGGATCACTCCCTTCGCCCCGAGGGGGTCGACCTCCAAGCCCTCGTCACGCAGATCATTGCCGATCAGACGGACGGACTGGACGCGGAGGATCTAATACCGACTTTCGTCGTCGCGCCCTTGCCGAGCGTGCACGCAGATCCGTCCATGTGCCGGCAACTCCTGGACAATCTCATCGGCAATGCGCTCAAGTACACGCTGCCCGGTGAGGCCGCCTACGTCCAGATCACCTCCCGGATGGAGGATGCGAACATGGTTCGGATCGAAATCGTCGACCACGGCGTCGGGGTGCCGCCCGGACAACATGCACTGGTGTTCGCCGCACTGCATCGGTCTCATGCCGGATACGCCGGTACCGGCCTCGGGCTCGCGATCTGCCAGCGCATCGTTGACCGCCATGGCGGTGTTATTGGCGTCATGGATAATCCCGGTGGTGGCAGCCACTTCTACTTCACGCTTCCGACGAGTGTTGAGACCCGCCCCGCCACGCCGGTCAAGCATCTGACCACGGTCTGAGATCCCTGCGTCGCGCCGGCGTGCGGCATCTTGCAGAACTGGGTCAGCCCGGTGCAGAAGCTGGCCCAGGACAGCGATCAGGTGCACGTGCTGTTCAACAACTGCTATCGCAGTTACGCACAGACGAACGCTCGCGAGCTGAGCGATCTGCTACCCGAAACGTTGTTCTGACGGCGGTCAGCGTACGTCACCGGTGGAGAGGAGCCGGATCAGGCGTACCGGGTTCGTCTCGTCTAGTTCGGCGACGTACTCGCGAGACTTCACGAAGTCCGAGAATGAACGGTAGCCAAGGGCTTTCTCGCTGAAAGCCGGGTCCATGCGCTTCATCTGGTTCTTCACGGTGGAACTGTGCAGCCAGTCTTCGTCGTCCTTCTCGTGGCCAAGGCGCAACGCTCGCTCAAGGAGCTTGGTCGCTGCCGCCTGTGGGTCTTCGGATTCCAGAGTTCTTTCGTTGCTTTCTGCTGCAACTCGTCTGGTTCGTCGCGAAACTGGCGCAGATTCAGCGGTGCTCGCAGGTTGTTCGGGATCAGGTTGCTGATCTGCAATCAGATTTGTTACGGGAATGGATGTTTGAGCGCGAGGAGAACCGCCAGCTGCCGGCACCGCGGGCGGGCGAGAGACGGGTGGTTTTCATGGGGAACTCGATCACCGAAGGCTGGGTGCCGCATTTCCCGGCGTTGTTTCCCGGCAAGCCGTACGTCGGGCGCGGCATCGGCGGTCAGACCACGCCGCAGATGGTGGTGCGTTTTCACGCCGATGTTGTTGCGCTGAGGCCGGCGGTGGTGGTGATTCTGGCCGGCACCAACGACATCGCCGGCAACACCGG
>JANNPJ010000779.1:0-19581 GCA_031400005.1 Kineosporiaceae bacterium
CCCCGCACATGCTGTTCTTCCCTGCTCTTTTCCTCTCGCTCACGGTGCTCGCGTTCATCTCGCTTGGCGACGTCGTCCGTGAAGCCCTCGACCCGAAGGCGATGTGACGTCCGGTGGCCGAGATCGATCCGACCGCCCCGCTTCTGCAGGTGCGGAACCTGAACGTGCTGTTCCGGACCCGGGACGGCGTCGCGCACGCCGTCAACGGGGTTGACCTGGACCTGACTTCCGGTCAAACGCTGGCGGTGCTTGGTGAGTCCGGCTCCGGGAAATCCGTGACCGCGCAGGCGATCATGGGCATTCTGGACATGCCGCCGGCCGAAATCACTTCCGGCACGATCAAGTTCCGTGGTCAGGATCTCCTGGCGATGCCGGAGAAGGTCCGTCGCACGTACCGGGCACAGAAGATCTCCATGGTCTTTCAGGACGCGCTCTCCGCGCTGAACCCGGTGTACACGGTGGGTTTTCAGATCGGTGAGTTGTTCACCGTGCACCGCGGAATGTCCAGGAAAGACGCCAAGGAGAAGTCGATCGAACTGATGGATCGGGTCCGGATTCCGGGCGCCCGGTCCCGGGTGAACGACTACCCGCACCAGTTCTCCGGCGGCATGCGCCAGCGGATCATGATTGCGATGGCGATCGCGCTGGATCCGGACATCATCATCGCCGACGAGCCGACGACGGCGCTCGACGTCACCGTGCAGGCACAGATCATGGAACTGCTCGCGGAGATGCGCCGGGAGACCGGCAGCGGGCTGATCCTGATCACCCACGACCTCGGCGTGGTCGCCGAGGTCGCTGATCGGATCAGCGTGATGTACGCCGGTCGGGTAGTCGAGCACGGCACCGCGGAAGAGGTCTTCGGCAAGCCCGCGCACCCGTACACCCGTGGTCTGCTGGACTCGATGCCGAAGCTGATCGGCGAGGACAGCCGGCTGTACGCGATCCCGGGGCTCCCGCCGAGTTTGACGAATATCCCACCCGGCTGCCCGTTTTCCCCGCGGTGCTCGCGGGCCGTGGATGTTTGCCGGCATGATCCGCCTCCGCCGGAGATCGAACTGTGGTCGGGACGGACCAGCGCCTGCCACTTCGCCGAGGAGGTCCTGACTCATGGAATCCGTTGAGCTCACCCGCAGGCCGACCGACAGCGAGTCGTTGTTGCAGGTCCGAGGACTGGTCAAGCACTTCCCGCTGCGCCGTGGCATCGTGTTCAAACGGCAGGTCGGTGCGGTGCAAGCGGTGGACGGCGTGGATGTCGACGTCTATCCCGGCGAAACCCTCGGCGTGGTCGGTGAATCCGGCTGCGGCAAGTCAACGCTCGCCCGGCTCCTGGTCGGGCTGGAGGCGCCGACCGCCGGCGCGGTCACCGTGCTGGGACGGAACCTGATCGGCGCTCGCGGGGCCGGGTTGAAGGCCTTCCGCCGCGATGTCCAGATGATCTTCCAGGACCCGTACACCTCGCTGAACCCGAGGATGACGGTCGGCGACATCATCAGCGAGCCGTTCGACATCCACCCGGAGGTCATTCCGAAGGCCAAGCGGGCCGAGCGGGTCCGCGAGCTGATGGCGCTGGTCGGGCTCAGCCCGGAGCACGAGAACCGCTACCCGCACCAGTTCTCCGGAGGGCAGCGGCAGCGGATCGGCATCGCCCGCGGCTTGGCGCTCAACCCGAAGCTGCTGATTTGCGACGAGCCGGTCTCCGCGCTCGATGTGTCGGTGCAGGCTCAGGTGATCAACCTGCTCCAGGACCTGCAGAAGCAGCTCGGCATCTCGCTGATCTTCATCGCGCACGACCTGTCCGTGGTCCGACACATCGCGGACCGGGTAGCGGTGATGTACCTCGGCCGGATCGTCGAGATCGGCGAGCAGGAACGGGTTTACAGCAACCCGCAGCACCCGTACACCCGCGCGCTGCTGTCTGCGGTGCCGGTTCCGGACCCGACATTGCGCGGCATGCTGGGACAGATCGTGCTGGAAGGCGACCCGCCTAGCCCCGCGGATCCGCCGTCCGGTTGTCGGTTCCGAACGCGATGCTGGAAGGTGCAAGACGTGTGCGTCGAGATCGACCCGCAGTTGCGTCCCCTGGCCGGGGTGGAGGCCGCCTGCCACTTCCCTGGCGAGTAGTTTCTGGTCGACCTGTCGTTCTGGCTGGCCCGTAGCCCTGACTGGCCCGTAGTTTCTGGGCAGGCTGCCGCGCCGATCGTTGATCGGCGCGGCAGAATGGCCGGGTGACGACGTCCATTGATCCCCAGACGGAACGCCGGTTGCTCCTCGTCCACGCTCATCCGGACGACGAGTCGATCAACAACGGTGCCACGATGGCCAAGTACGTCGCCGAGGGCGTCCAGATCACGCTCGTCACCTGTACCCGGGGTGAGCGAGGTGAGGTGATCCCGGAGCGGCTGGCTCAGCTGGCGTCGTCCGGCGCCTCGATGGACGAGCTCGGTGACCATCGGGTCGGTGAATTGACGGCGGCGATGGCCGCGCTGGGCGTCACCGACCATCGGTTCCTCGGCGATCCCACGTCACCTGGCCGCACGGCCAGCAAGGTGCTGGCGGACGGTGGAACGGTGTACCGGGATTCCGGGATGGCCTACGACCGGGACGGCGGCGTCGTCCCCGCACCGGTGCAGGAACCCGGGGCGTTCACACCGGTCGTGGGGGAGTCGGTCGAGCAGCCGGCGGAGCACTTGGCTGAGCTGATCCGAGCGCTACGCCCGCAGGTTGTGGTGACCTACGAGCCGGGGGGCGGTTATGGGCACCCGGACCATGTCCAGACGCACTTGGTGACGATGCGCGCAGTCGAACTCGCGGCCCTCGTCGGCCCCACCGATCCACCGGCACCACCGGTCGCGCCGGTCGCGTCGGGCTCTTCGGGCTCTTCGGAAGGGCCGGGTTCTTCTGGGGCGCCGGGTTCTTCGGAAGGGCCGGGTTTTTCGGCGGAGCCAGGGGTTTTGCGGGAGTCGGGTTCTTTGGGGGCGCCGGGGGTTTCGGAGGAATCGGGGGTACCGGGATGGGTGGTGCCGAAGGTCTACTGGGTGGTGAAGCCCGAGTCGCTGATGCGGGCCACGTTGAACGCCATTGCCACGGCGGAGGGCGCCGACTATCGCGGTCTGGACCCGGCCGGGCGGATGCCCAGCGAAGTGATACCTGACGACCAGGTGACCGCCTCGATCGATGCGGTCGAATTCACCGCCGCCAAGGTCGCGGCCCTGCGCGCTCACGAAACCCAGGTCACGGTCAGTGCTGACGGCGCGTTTTACGCGCTCAGTAACGGCATCCGCCATCCGGTGCAGGGTCTGGAGTTCTACCGCCTGGTCCAAGGCGCACCCGCGGGCGACCGGGACGACGTAGGCCGCGAAACCTCCCTCTTCGCCGGCCTCTGAGCCGCCCCCCGCCCCCCGCCTGTGTCCGTGATCGTGTTTGATCGGGTGGTCTAGAGCCATCCGATCAAACACGGTAAGGCGAGTGTTCGCTCAAGGGGATGGAACAGGTTGGGCCGCAACGCTTGAGGTGGCCTTGCCAGCCGCGTGCTCGCAGGACCGCTCCCACTTGTTGTGCGACGTCACATGCCTTCCCGGCGACGTCTCGCCAGCCGTATCGAAGCACGGAATCAGCGCAGACTGCCGCGTGGTTGTCCCGGCGGAGGTCGCGAAACCGGTGCTCGCCCGGATGTGCTTCGATGCCGTCCAGCTCCACAATGGTGGTGAACTCTGGGTAGCGGACATCCCGGTACCAGGTACCACCGCCCGGAGCAGCTTCGGCCTGATTCCGAACGCCGACTGGTAAGCCATGCCGACGTTCAACATTCCGCGCATAACGATGCTCCAAAGGTGAGGCCACGCCGTCCTCCACCTCGGTCAGCACCTCACTCAGCAGGGCGCGCCAGCGATGCCGGGTGCGCGACTTCAGCGCCGCCCGAAGCCGATCACTGGTGGTCAGTCGCCGCTGGGTAACCGTGAAGATGACGCCCAAAGCGGTGTCGAGCGAGGTCGTGGCATCGCAACAGTCCAGTGCGGCCTCCTCGATCCGGGTCCGGGGTGGGGTGGCGCTCGGATGCAGGGCCTGTCTGAGACTTCGGCTGCGATGCAGTCGCACCCACGCTGGGGTCCTCACGTTCCGTGAGGCATGGACCGCGATATGAATCAGGCCGACAGGTCGGGTGCGGGCACCCGCGAGCCAGAGCGAGGTCTCGTGTGTTGCTGCCGCACCGCTGCCGGCCAGCAGAACGGCGGCCCACACCCGCGACAGTTCCGAGGGCTCGCCGGTGAAGGTCGCGTAGACGCCGGGGAGAACGCGAACCCAGCGCCCAGTGATCACGCGCTGTCTGGCCTGAGCGGATGTCCAACCCAAGGCCAGCAATTGCCGCCGCGCGACCATGCCCTCTTGCTCGGCTGCGAGCTCCTGCCAGTCGGAGTCGTTGGTGAGAGGCCCTCGCGGCGACACGACCTCAAGCCTGGCGCATACCGGACGTACCCCCACCCCCCTGTGGACAACCCCCATCCGCTATCCACAGAAGGGCTCCCACCGGATCGTGGGGATCTGAGTGGCATAGAGCCATCCGATCAAACACGCTATCCCGAATCTGGCCGAGGAGGGTGCACCGAGCATCGGAGTGTTGCAGAGGGTAACTGAATCGGCTAGTTGTGGTCCGCCGGGTGGGTGGTTGGGTACGGAGAGTGGCCGATCGCTGCCGGATCTGTCGTTTCCTGGGTTCACCGACGATGGAGGATCCACAGTGCCGAGCAACATCTCAGCAGCCGAGCAGGCGAATGGTGGCGAGCTGCCCGATCAGGGTGCCGCGACAGTACCGGGTAAGGCACTGAAGGATTCGGGGAAGGCCGCTTCGGGTAAGAGGCTGCTGACGGATGCGGGGAACGCTGCCCAGGGTAAGGGGCCACTGAAGGTGCGCAATGTCGCCGCTGCCCGGGAGCGTCGCCGGCGTCGCCGCCTGTGGCAGATCGCCGGAGTCGGGCTCGCGATCAACGTGCTGTTCTGGACCCGGCTGATCGGTGGTGACCCGGTTGGCTGGCCGACCCTGCCCACCGTGGACCCGATGTACCTGATGAGCGGCAGCTTCTTCCTCATCCTCATCGTCACCTTGTTGGCCAGCACGATGATGGCCGGGCGCTCACCGCACACGACCTTCCGACCCGAGCAGATCGACGTCAAGATGGCCGATTTCAAGGGTCTGGACCCGGTCAAGGAAGACGTCCGTCGTTCGCTTGAGCTGTTTCTCGCAGCCCGCACCTTCCGGCACGAGATGGGCGGTCGGGCCCGCCGTGGCCTGCTCTTCGAGGGTCCACCCGGAACCGGCAAGACCTACATGGCCAAGGCGATGGCCGCGGAAGCCGGCGTCCCGTTCCTGTTCGTCTCCGCCACCGCGTTCCAGTCGATGTACTACGGCGCCTCGGCCCGAAAGATCCGCTCCTTCTTCGCCGCTCTGCGCAAGGCGGCTCGGGCCGAGGGTGGTGCGATCGCCTTCATCGAGGAGATCGACGCGATTGCCACCGCTCGCGGTGGTCTGGCCAGCACGCCGACCGAGATCGCCAGGTTCGGTGCCGCCGGTGCCAGTTGTGGCGGACTCACCGGTCTGCCCGGCGCGGGCGTCCTGAATGGCTTTGGCTCGCGGGTAAGCAGTTCCGTGCTGAACCGGTCGGTCACCAGCGAAGGCACTGGCGGCGTCGTCAATGAATTGCTGGTCCAGATGCAATCTTTCGATACCCCGACCGGCTGGCAGCGGGTTGCCTCCTGGGGCGCGGACAAGGTCAATCTGCTGCTGCCGGCGCATCGACAGATCCCCCGGCCCCGGGTCGAGCCGGTCGACGTCCTCGTGATCGCCGCGAACAACCGGGCGGACTCCCTCGACCCGGCACTGCTGCGCCCGGGCCGGTTCGATCGCCGTCTGGTGTTCGGCCTGCCGGACAAGGCCGGTCGACGTGAGCTCATCGATCACTTCCTCTCCCGCAAGTCACACGAGCCGATGCTGGACGACGACGAGTACCGGGAGGCGCTGGCGGGCGTCACTCAGGGCTACAGCCCGGTGCAGATCGAGCACTTGATGGACGAAGCGTTGATCAATGCTCTGCGCCGGGAAGCGACCGGAATGTCGTGGGGCGACCTGGAGCACGCTCGGATGGTGACCGAGGTCGGTCTGGGGCAGCCGGTCGGATACACCGATCACGAGGAGCGGCTGATCGCCACGCACGAGGCCGGACACGCGGTGACCGCTCACCTGCTGGCCCCACAGCGTCGGCTGGAGGTCCTGACCATCATCAAGCGGGCCGACTCGCTCGGGTTGCTGGCACACGGTGACCGGGACGACGTCTACACCCGTTCTCGCAAAGAACTGCTCGCCTTGATCGGGATCGCCTTCGGTGGACAGGTGGCGGAGGAGTTGTTCTTCGGCGACGTCTCCACCGGGCCGTCGGGGGACCTGCAGTACGCCACCACGGTCGCGGCACAGATGATCGGTGCTGCCGGGATGGACGGCACACTGATCTCCTTTGCGGCGGCACCGGCCGGTGCCTTCGGCGGCGGCGACCTGGTCTCCCGGGTGATGGGTGACGCCGATGGACGGCGAATGCTGGAGGCCCTGCTGACCAGGCAGAAGGCGGAGGTGCGCAGCCTGCTGGCGGCCAACCGGCACCTGGTCGAAGCGCTCCGGGACGCGCTGCTGGACCGGCAGGAGCTGATCGGCAGGGAGATCGACCTGGTGCTGCAGGAGGCAGAGGCCAACCATCCGGCCAGTCACCAGCCCGCCCGGCACGCTCGCTAGCCGAGCCCTAGGCTGGCGCAGTGCATTCGGGTAGCGAGTCCTTTGACCGGATCGATGCCGCCGCCATCGATCCGGTCGACGAGGGTGTCTTCCGCCGAACGGTGGCCCGTTTCCCGACCGGGATCTGCGTAGTGACAAGCCAGGACGCCGGGGTCGACCACGCGATGACGGTGAGTTCGTTCAGCTCAGTGTCGCTGGAGCCCTTGCTGGTACTGATCTGTGTGGAGGTCGAGGCGCGGTTCCATGACGCGGTGCTGTCGGCTGGGTTCTGGGGCGTGAGCATCCTGGACGGCGGTGGACGGGCAATCGCGGACTGGCTGGCGACCCGGGGTCGCCCGCTGCACGGCCAACTCGACCGAGCACCGCATCACCGGGGCCCAGTCACCGGAGTGGCGCTGCTGGAGGCGGCCACCGCCACCCTAGAGTGCCGCACTGAGGCGGTGTATCCGGGCGGGGACCACAGCATCATCGTCGGCTCGGTGGTGTCGGCAGCGATCTCGGCGGGCACCGAGTCCGCTCTGGTCTACCACCGCGGTACCTACAAGCGCCTGGAGTGAACCCCGTCTCGGCTCAGGATTCGGCCGGCCGATCCGAGTGCGGGATCGAATCGCGGAATCCGGCTGCGCGACGCGTTCCGCAGGGCGGAGCTGAAGGTTCCCCGCCGGGCATCAATGGCCCGTACCATGTGCCCGGTGGCAGCCTGGTGGGGAGAACTGTGAGCACAGGATCGGTGCAGGTGACGCGCGTTTCGAAGCCCGTGGAGGCGGCGGACGCGCAGTCAGTGATGGAGCGAGAATTGGTGGCGGAGCGGGAAGTGGTGGCGAAGCCAGAGGTGGGGGGAAAGTCGGAAACGGTGCCGAATCCGGAAGGGGCGGCGAAGCCGGAGCCGGCCGAGACAACACAGCCGATTGCGAAGGCAGAACCGGTAGGGGAGACCCAGCCGGTGGCAAAGCCGGAACCGGCAGGAAAAACCCAGCCGGTGAAGCCGGAGCCGGTGGGAGCGACCCAGCCTGTGGCGAAGACAGAGCCAGCCGGGACGACGTCGCCGGTGGTGAGGCCGGAGCCGGTAGGAGAGGCGCACTCCGTGGGGACGACGCCGCCGGTGGTGAGGCCGGAGCCGGTGGGAGCGACCCAGCTGGTGGCGAAGACAGAGCCAGCCGGGACAACGCCGCCGGTGGTGAAGCCGGAGCCAGTGAGTTCGACCCAGCCGGTGGCGAAGTCAGAACCAGCCGGGACAACGCCGCCGATGGCGAAGCTCGAACCGGAGCGGGTGGCGAAAGCAGAGCCGGCGGCAAAGACAAAGCCAGTTAAGCAGACACAGCCCGATGCGAAGCCGGAACCGGTGGCGAAGGCAGAGGCGGTGGCGAAGCCGGAAGCGGTGACCAAGGCAGAGCCGGTGACCAAGGCAGAGCCGGTGACCAAGCCGGAAGCGGTGGCGAAGGCAGAGCCGGTGGCGAAGGCAGAGCTGGTGGGTGAGGCGAAGCCGGAAGCGGGGCAGCAGCCGGTGTGGAACGCGAAGTCGATGGCCACGCCGGTGGCGGCTCGGGAGGCCGAGAAATCGCCCCCGAGCGGGTTCAGCCGGCGGCGGCTGATCGTCGGCGCAGTTGTGGCCGCCGCGATCGTGCTCTACGGCGGTGCCGCGTGGGCGATGTCCTCCCGGGTGCCGGGCGGCACCACCGTCGCGGGGCTCGACCTGGGTGGTCAGAGCCGCGATGGCGCGCTCAAACGCCTGCGAGCGGCACAAGCCGAACTCGACGGCGCCTTGCCGATTACGGCTAACGGCAAGAATGCCAGCCTCGACCTGGCGGCTGCCGGGCTCAGCGTGGACGCCGAGTCAACGGTTGACAGCCTGATTGGATTCAGCCTCAGCCCGATCGCGCTGTGGCGGCATCTGGGCGGCGGCGTCGAGGAGCCTTTGTCGCCGAAACCCGATCAAGCTCGGCTCGAGTCGGCGCTTGGGGCGCTGGCTGCCGATGTGGTGGAGCCGGCGACCAACGCCTCCATCGCGTACGTCAAGGATGAACCGGTGCTGACGCCGGCCAAAACCGGTATCGAGTTGAAGCCCGCCGCTGCGGCTGGACTGGTCCAAGGCTCCTGGCTGTCCGGTGTTCGGCCGCTGGCGCTGCCGACCGACGTCAAAGAACCGGAGATCACTCAGGCGGAGGGAGAGGACGCGCTCGCGACGCTGGCCCGACCGGCGGTCTCCCGGCCACTGGCTGTAAAGATCGGTGACAAGTCGGTCTCCGTGCCGGTGGCGAAGCTGGTGCCGACGCTTGGTCTGGCGCCGAAGGACGGCAAGCTGGCGCTGACCGTCAACGGGCGGAAACTACTCGCCGTCGTGCTGGCCGCTGAGCCCGAGTTGGGCACCAAAGCCAAAGATGCCCAGATCGTGCTCAAAAAGGGTAAGCCCGCAGTGATTCCTGGGGTTGCCGGGGTCGCGGTGGACCCGACCCAGTTGGCCGCTGCGGCGCTATCCGCGCTGACCGACGAGAATCGGACGGCGGTGGTGAAGACGGTGCTCAAGCAACCGAAGCTAACCACCGAGGAAGCCTTGAAGCTCGGCGTCAAGGAACGGATTTCGACGTTCTCGACGATCTACCCGCCAGTCTCGGGACGGACCGAGAATCTGCGGATCGCGGCTCGGGAGGTGAACGGCACCCTGGTGCTGCCCGGCGAAACCTTCAGTCTTAACGCCATTCTCGGCAGGCGCACACCGGAGAAGGGCTATCACCAGGCGCCGGCGATCAGCGGCGGTCGATTGGTCAACGACTATGGCGGTGGCGTTTCTCAAATGGCCACCACCATCTTCAACAACGTCTTCTTCGCCGGTCTCGAAGACATTTACCACAAGCCGCATTCGTTCTATATTTCCCGCTACCCGGAGGGCCGCGAGGCCACGGTGAACTATCCGACCGTGGATTTGAAGTGGCGCAACAACTCGGACACCGCGGTGCTGATCAAAGCGAATGTCACCAATACCGTGAATGTCTCCTTCTATGGAACCAAGACGTGGGATATCACCGCTTCCCGCAGCGCGCGGAGCAACTTCCGCGCCCCGAAGACGGTGTACGACGACAAGCCGGGGTGCGTTACGCAGGGCGCGAACGGCGGGTTCGATGTCTCGGTGACCCGTACCTTCCGCAAGCCGGGTTCGAGTGCGGTGGTGAAAAGGGAGACTTTCCAGGCCGTCTACAACGCCGAGGACGAGGTTATCTGCGGCCCTAAGCCGGAAACCAAGAAGCCGTAGCACCGCGAAAGATCGCCAGCTGTTCCTGGTTTCGTCGCGCCATCTGCGCCGAAACCGAGCACGGTTGGCGATCTTCGGCTCGGTCAGGGCGGGTTCATTGACGTCCGCGCTCGGCCTCGAAGTGTTTGCCGGTCTCGACCCGGTGGCTGGGTCGAAACTGGCAGGCACTTCGAACCACCAAGGTCATCCTGAGGTGATCATCGAAGAGGGCGTCATCTGGTTCGTCGGGGGACGTGCTCCTGGCCGTACCTCTAGCTGGCTTCCGGCCGTCGACTCTCCGTCGACTCTCCCGCCCTCCGTTCCGCCGTCGGTTCCGGCTGTCCGTTCCGCCGTCGGTTGCGGCTGTCCGTACCAGTTGTCGGTTCCGGCTGGTCGTTCCGGCTGTCGGTTCCGGCCGGCTGCTTTGGCCGTGGCTGCTGGTCGTCCCTTTAGCTGGGGGGTGCGAGGTAGGCGTAGCTGTGGTGCGGTTCGAAGCCATTCGCTAGGTAAAGCTTGGTGGCGACCTCATTGGTCTCGCCCACCTGGAGTTGGATCGCACGGGCTCGGTTCCGCCAGCCCCAGTCGGCGATCGCCGCGATCAGCGCGCTGGCAAGCCCTTGCCGGCGATAGTCCGCGTCGACGTCCATCGCGGTCAACCCAGCCCAGCGTTCGGCCAGCGACCCCCGCGCGACGGCGACCACCCGGTCGCCGTCCCTGATCGAAACGAATACCTGCTCCGGCGCCGACGTGAGCAGTCGGATGCCGTGCTCCGGCACTGCCTGGCCGCGGTAGTGGTACTGCTGTATCCAGGCTGAGTCCGGGCTGTCCTGCAGGTGCAGGGTCAGACCAGTGGGCAAGCCGCGGCCGGCACCACGCAGTTCACCGGTCGGCCCGGTCAACACCAGAGCGCCCGCACCCTCGATCGGTCGCCAGCCAGCCTGGTCGAAGGCGCCCGCAGCGGCTAGCAACTGCTCGGTGTCGTCCTCGTCGAGCCGGGGTTCGGGGGCGGCGGCGACCGGTCGCAGCCCGCGCTCGGCGTACCAGTCGGTGACCTCCAGGACGGCGACGTCCATCGGCATCCCCGGCTCTCCGACCGCCAGCACGGAATTCGCCCGGTTGGTGAAGCCTCCGGTGGCGCGCAGCAACCAGCCGCCGAGCCAGTCCTGCTCGGCGGCCTGCCAATGCTGGGCCATCACCAGTTCCAGGCTGCCGACCGAGATCGCCCGATGCGGCGGGGCGGCTCGGACCGGGGCCGGCGGCACCGGGTGACCGGCGGTGATCGCGGTGGTGTCGACGTCCACCTCACCACGCCGGGTGCGGACCCGGAGACGGCCATCGGTGACTTCGATCAGATCACCGAGGACGTCGTACAGGCCGGTGGTGCGGCGTACCCGGACGACGATCCGCTGGCCCAGATGGTCCTGCCAACGGGTGGTCGGCGGGACTGGCGACGTCATGTGGAACCCCTCCGCAGACAGGTGGACGATCGTCCGCGATACTAGGACCTGCTGCCGCGAGCTACCGGATGCCTGCGGTGATTGGTACTTGGAGGACTCGACGTGACCTACGTCATCGCGCTGCCGTGCGTAGACCTGAAGGACAAGGCCTGCATCGAGGAATGCCCGGTGGACTGCATTTACGAAGGGGAACGGATGCTTTACATCCACCCCGACGAATGCGTTGACTGTGGCGCCTGCGAGCCGGTCTGCCCAGTGGAAGCGATCTACTACGAGGACGACACCCCCGAGCAGTGGGCCGATTACTACAAGGCCAATGTGGAGTTCTTCGAGGACCTCGGCTCACCCGGTGGCGCTGCCAAGCTCGGGCTGATCCCGAAGGACCACCCGCTGATCAAGGCGCTCCCGCCGCAGGAACAGGAAGGCTGACGGCCGCGCCAACCGGTTCAGCCCTCGGCTTCAGCCTCCCGGACTTTCCCTGGGATCGGCTGGCGCCGTTCGGTGATCGGGCGCGAGCGCATCCGGGTGGCATTGTCGACCTCTCCGTCGGCACGCCGGTGGATCCGACTCCAATGCTGATCCGGGACGCCCTCGCCGCTGCCTCCGACGCTCACGGATACCCGCTCACCTACGGCACCGCGCCGCTGCGCGAAGCCGTCGTGCAGTGGTTTGCCCGGCGTCGTGGGGTGCCGAACCTGGACCCGGACGGCGTCCTGCCCACCATCGGTTCCAAGGAGCTGGTGGCGTGGCTGCCGACCCTGCTGGGGCTGGGCGAAGGGGACATCGTCGTCCATCCCGAGGTGGCATATCCCACATACGACGTAGGTGCGCGACTGGCCAGGGCCACCCCGCTGCCTGCCGACGGCACGATGCAGGTCGGGCCCTCGGCTCGTCGGGTCCGGCTGGTTTGGCTGAATTCGCCGGGGAATCCGACCGGCAAGGTGCTCGGCGTCGACCACCTGCGCAAGGTGGTCGCGTGGGCCCGCTCAAACGGCGCGGTGGTGGCCAGCGACGAGTGCTACGCCGAACTGGGGTGGGACGGCCTCCGGGTGCCGAGCGTGCTCGACCCGGAAGTCTGTGGCGGCTCCCACGAGGGCTTGCTGGTGGTGTACTCCACCAGCAAGCAGTCGAATCTGGCCGGCTATCGTGCGGCCTTCGTCGCCGGCGATCCGGTGCTGGTCAGGCGCCTGCTGGAGGTGCGCAAGCACGCCGGGATGATCGTCCCCTGGCCGATCCAAGAGGCCCTGCGGGTGGCGCTGGGAGACGACGGACACGTCGCCGAACAGCGGGCGCGTTACGCCATCCGGCGGGAGATCGTGGCCGCCGCCCTGGTCCAGGCCGGTTTCACCATTGACCATTCCGAGGCCGGTTTATACCTTTGGGCAACCCGGCAGGAGCCGTGCTGGGACACCGTCTCGGCGCTCGCCGAGCGGGGTGTCCTGGTCGCACCGGGAGAGTTTTACGGTGCGGCGGGCGCCGCGCACGTTCGGGTGGCGCTGACTGCGACCGACGAGCGCATCGGCCAACTGGCCGACCGGCTGGCGGGCTTCGCGCCCCCCAGCTGAGTTGATGGGTGCGATTCGAGCGGATTCGTCGTCCACCCGAGGTGGTATATCCCACGTCCGAGGGGGATGCGCCGTGGGCTCGGGACGTCCTCCCGCCGCCCGATCGGACGACCGATCGGACGACCGACGAGCGCATCGGCCAGATGGGGGACTCGCAGACGGGCTTCGCCGGCTGAATGTCCGGGTTGCGGGGCAATCGAGTCGCTGATCGTCAAGTCCCCCCGGATGGTCTCCGAAGACGACCGAGGGGTAGCTTCAGTTATGGCCTACGGCTTACCCGCCTGTGCTGCCCATCGACGCGCACCCATACCACGCAGGAGCGTTCATGTCTGACGGATCCGACCAGGTAAGCCTCACCTATCCGGGTGGCCGACTGGATCTGGGAGTTGTTCCCTCCACCGACGGTGGCTCTGGGGTGAACGTCTCGTCGCTGCTGTCCAAGACCGGCTACGTGACGCTCGACCCCGGCTTCGTCAATACCGCCTCGTGTACGTCGGCGATCACGTACATCGACGGCGACGCCGGCATCCTGCGCTACCGCGGGTATCCAATAGCAGAGCTCGCCGAAAAGAGTTCGTTCCTGGAGGTCAGCTACCTGCTGATTTACGGTGAGTTGCCGACCGCGGAACAGCTCCAGGCGTTCACCAACAAGATCCAGCGACACACGCTGCTGCACGAGGACATGAAGCGGTTCTTCGACGGCTTCCCCCGGGATGCGCACCCGATGCCGGTGCTGTCCTCCGCGGTCTCCGCGCTGTCCACGTTCTACCAGGACAGCCTGAGCATCCGGGACCGTGACCAGGTCGAGCTGTCGACCGTCCGGCTGCTGGCCAAGCTGCCGACGATCGCGGCGTACGCCTACAAGAAGAGCGTCGGGCAGCCGTTCCTCTACCCGGACAACTCGCTCGGACTGGTCGACAACTTCCTGCGGATGACCTTCGGGTTCCCGGCGGAGGCGTACGACGTCGACCCGGCGATGGCAAAGGCCCTGGACCTGCTCTTCATCCTGCACGCCGATCACGAGCAGAACTGCTCCACCTCGACGGTCCGGCTGGTCGGCTCCGGCCAGGCCAACCTTTTCGCCTCGGTCTCGGCCGGGATCCACGCGTTGTCCGGTCCGCTGCACGGTGGGGCGAACTCGGCCGTCCTTGAGATGCTGCAGAACATCAAGGACAGCCCGGACAACGTGGACACCTTCATGACCAAGGTGAAGAACCGGGAGAGCGGCGTCCGGCTGATGGGCTTCGGGCACCGGGTCTACAAGAACTACGACCCGCGCGCGGCGATCATCAAGCAGACCGCGGACCAGCTCCTGGCCAACCTCGGTGGCAACGACGAGCTGCTCGACATCGCCCTCCGGCTGGAGGAGATCGCGCTGAACGACGATTACTTCATCGAGCGAAAGCTGTACCCCAACGTCGACTTCTACACCGGCTTGATCTACAAGGCGATGGGCTTCCCGACCAAGATGTTCACCGTGCTCTTCGCGATCGGTCGGCTGCCCGGCTGGATCGCTCAGTGGCGCGAAATGATCGAGGACAAGGACACGAAGATCGGCCGCCCGCGGCAGGTCTACATCGGTGCCACCGAGCGCAGTTACCAGCCGCTCTCCGAGCGCTGAGCGGTACCCGTCAGCGAGCGCTGAGCTACCTCCGTTCAGCGCTCGCTAGGAGACGGTGATGACGACGGCGTCGGTCGGCAGCGGGGTCTTCATGTCGGACCAGCCCTCGGTGGAGCGGTCTCGGTCCCACCGCTGACCGGCCACGTCGACTCGGACGATGTCCAGACTGTCCGCCCGGGCCACTGCCCAGTGCGCCAGCGCCCAGGTATCCCGGGCATCCGCGGACCCCGGCACGGTGAACCGCAGCGTCGTCCCGGTGGAACCGGTCGTGGTGACGTCCCTGCGCCCGGCCTCCTGGTCAGCGGCCACGGTGACCGCCTTGGCCCGTGCGGTCAGGCCGCCTGAGACGACGGTCTGGGCGGCAGCATTGCTGGGGCGCAGCACGCAGGTGAACCCGGCGGGGGAGTAGCCGCTGAGCGCGGAGGCAATGACTCTGGCCTCCGGTTCGTGGTCGGCGTATGCGTCCGGGAACGCCGAGCGCTGAACCTTCTGCGCCACCTTCGTGATCTCCATGGTCTCGTAGCCGTCGACCTTGGCGAGCACGTCATAGAAGGCGTTCGAGGAATACACCGGATCGGTGATCTGCTTGCGGGTGCCCCAGCCCTGCGAGGGACGCTGCTGGAACAGGCCCAGCGAATCCCGGTCGCCATAGTTGATGTTGCGCAGCTTGGATTCCTGAATCGCGGTGGCGATCGCGATCGTCACCGCGCGGGCGGGCAGGTCACGCTTGCGGGCCACCGCCGAGATGATCGCCGCGTTTCCGGCCTGCTCCGGGTCGAGCTCGGCGGCCCTGGTCGACGTCGTCGTGGCAGCTGCCACGGTTGCCGTGCAATGCTCGCGGGTCGGGACCGAACCCACCGAGCCATTCCACCAGGCCCAGACGCCAACCCCGGCCACCCCCAAGAAGCTGATCATGACCAGCCCGATGGCCCGGCCGCGTCGACTACGGTCGCGTTTGCCCTTGCCGCCGGTGGTCGACGGCGACCGGGAAGGTAGCCGCAGTGTCTCCTCAGACATTGGCATGCAACGCGGCGTTCAGCGCGAACCGCTGGCCCTGACGTCCAACGGCCTCTACCGCCCCGGTCGTGGAATGACGGCGAAACAGCAACCCGCTGGCGCCGGAGAGTTCGACCGCCTTGACCACCTTCGGCTCGGCCGACGCCGACGCGTCGGTCGGGTCTGTGAACAGCAACTTCGTGCCGGCCGTCAGGTAGAGGCCGGCCTCGACGATGCAGTCGTCACCGAGGCTGATCCCCAAGCCGGCGTTGGCGCCAACCAGGCATCGCTCGCCGATCGAGATCGTCTGCTTTCCGCCGCCGGACAGCGTGCCCATGATCGAGGCACCGCCGCCGATGTCTGAGCCGTCGCCGACCACGACACCTTGCGAGATTCGGCCCTCGACCATCGAACTGCCGAGGGTGCCGGCGTTGAAGTTCACGAAACCCTCGTGCATCACCGTGGTGCCAGACGCGAGATGGGCACCGAGCCGAACCCGGTCGGCGTTCGCGATCCGAACCCCGGTGGGAAGCACGTAGTCGGTCATCCGGGGGAACTTGTCGACGCCGTAAACCTCGACCTGGTTACCGGTACCGGCACCGGCCCGCAGTTGCAGCCGGGTGATCTCGAAGTTTTCCACCGCGCAAGGCCCATGGTTGGTCCACACCACGTTCGGCAGCACCCCGAAGAGGCCAGTCAGATCCAGACCGTGCGGGGGGACCAGGCGATGCGAAAGCAAGTGCAGTCGAAGGTAGGCGTCGGACACGTCGGCGGGCGCGGTGTCCAGGTCGATCACGGTCCGGACGATGGCGGTCCGGACGCCGCGATGCGGGTCGGTCTGCTCCAGCGAGGCCAGGTTGGCCGGGACGTCGTACGGGCCTGGGCGTTCCGGTGCCTTGCCGAGCTGGGGCTTCGGGAACCAGGTGTCCAGGACGGCCCCCGAGTCGGTGATCGTGGCCAGCCCGAACGCCCACGCGGAGCGGGAGGCCGATCCATCACTGCCGTCGGCGGTGTTGAGCGGTTCGGACGTCGAAGTGCTCACCTCGGTCATGGTCGCATCTTAAGGGTCCGGCCGAGTAGCTAGGTTTGGTGCATGACTTCGCCCGTGTCCCAGGAAGCCCGGCTCGACCTGTCCAGCGACGTCGTCACGTTGACCCGGGCGCTTTGCGACATCCCCTCGGTAAGTGGCGACGAGCGGGTGATCGCCGACGCCGTCGAGGCCGCGCTCCGTGAGTGCGCACACCTGGACGTGCTGCGCGATGGGGACGCGGTGGTCGCCCGCACCCAGTTGGGCCGGTCGGAGCGAGTGGTGATCGCCGGGCATCTCGACACCGTCCCGATCGCGGCAAACCTGCCCACCTGGGTGGAAGGTCAGGGGGACGACGCGGTGATCTACGGCAGGGGGACGGCGGACATGAAGGGCGGGGTTGCCGTCCAGCTCCGGCTGGCCGCCACCGTGACCGAGCCGGTCCGTGACGTGAGCTACGTGTTCTACGACGCCGAAGAGGTCGAGGCCAGCCGCAACGGGCTCGGTCGGCTGGCTCGTTCGCACCCGGACTGGCTGGTCGGTGACTTCGCGGTCCTGATGGAACCGTCGTCGGCTCGGGTCGAGGGTGGTTGCCAGGGGACGATCCGGGTCGAGGTCGAGACCATGGGGATCGCCGCGCACTCGGCTCGGTCCTGGACCGGGCGCAACGCGATCCACGCGGTCGAGCCGGTGCTCGCTGTCCTCACCGGGTACACCCCGCGGGAAGTGGACGTCGACGGGTTGGTCTATCGGGAAGGCCTGAACGCCGTCGGCATTCGCGGGGGAATCGCCGGCAATGTGATTCCCGACCGCTGCGTGGTTACCGTCAACTACCGGTTCGCCCCGGACCGGTCGCTCGCCCAGGCCGAGGCACATCTGCGTGAGCTCTTCATCGGCTACCAGGTCACCGTCACCGATGGCTCACCGGCGGCTCGCCCCGGGCTGGACCGGCCGGCAGCGGCGGGCTTCGTTGCGGCTGTCGGCGGCACGGTGGGGCCCAAGTACGGCTGGACCGATGTCGCCCTGTTCTCCGCGCTGGGCGTGCCCGCGGTCAATTACGGTCCGGGCGATCCGTCGTTCGCCCACAAGGACGACGAGCACTGCCCGGCGTCCCACATCATCGCGTGTGAGCAGGCTCTTCTGCGCTGGCTGACCACCGAGTAGTGGCCCGGAGCTGACTGCTAGAGGTGCCTCTCGCTGGCCCCGCTGGAGTGCGAGCTAGTTGGTGTACGGGGTGCGGGGGCGCTTGCGGGCCGAGAGATCGATGATCGCCTGGCTCCTGGTCACCGGGCCGAAGGGCTCGCGGCGAGTACGGATGATCGTGGTCTCGACGTCCTCCGGGTTCGCCTCGGGCTGCTGGCCGTTGCCGTACTGACCGGAACCGTTCTGACCGTTGCCGTACTGACCGGGACCGTTCTGGCCGTTGCCTGGTTGGCCGAAGCGGTTCTGGCCATTGCCGTACTGGCCGGAACCGTTCTGACCAGCACCGTTCTGACCAGCACCGTTTCGGCCAGTACCGGGCTGGCCGTTCGGGTAGTGGTCCTCGCCGTTGTTCGTGCCGGGACCCGGACGGATCGGGGCCGGCGGGCCCTGGTTGGACTGCCCGGGGTTGAGCTGGCTCGGGCTCAACGGATTCGGCCGGATCTGGGTCGGTGGATCGACGTGTGATTGGCTGCCGGGGCGCGGATGGCTGCGGCGCTCCCGGAACGGCTGGGTGGCTCCCGAATCGGCGTCTCGGCTGGTGTCGTACAGCGGCGTCCGGCGCTGCAACGGCTGCCCAAAAGCCGCCGGTGCCTGCACACCGGACTCGTGGGCGGCCGACTCGTAGCTGGGGACCACTCCCAGGCCACGGGACGGGGTCTGGCTGGGCATCGGGAAGGAACCGGTGGCCGACCGGCGGGCCTGCTCCGCCGCGCGGGCGTACGCCTCTTCGCGAATCCGGTCGGCAGCTCGGGCTCGCTCGGCCTCGGCCTCGGCGCGGACCCGGGCCCGCTCGATGGCGGCCGTCCGGGCTTCAGCTTCGGCGCGGGCCCGCGCCTCCTGCCGCAGTTGCTCGGCCTCGCGGGCCTCGGCCTCCCGCTGTTCGGCCTCGCGGCGCTCGCGAGCCACCCGTTCCTGCTCGACCCGCTGCCGTTCGTGAAGTTCGCGCTCGGCGCGGGCGCGAGCGGCCGTCGCACGCCGGGCCTGCTCCGCCTGCGCCTCGCGACGTTCCTGCTCGGCTTTGGCCTCGTCATCGCGGCGTTGCTTTTCCCGCGCCTCGGCCGCACGCCGTTCCTGCTCAGCGCGTCGGCGTTCCTGCTCGACTCGGGCTCGTTCGGCGGCCCGGCGGCGTTCTGCTTCGGCCGCCTCCCGCGCCTCAGCGGCTGCCCGCGCTGCTGCCGCCTCGGCGGCCTCCCGAGCGGCCT
Source organism: Kineosporiaceae bacterium (assembly GCA_031400005.1). GTDB lineage: Bacteria > Actinomycetota > Actinomycetes > Actinomycetales > Kineosporiaceae > JANNPJ01. Next base: position 19,076 of record JANNPJ010000779.1, read on the forward strand.
GCTCCTTCTCGGCCTGCTCCCGGGCGGCCTTTTCCCGCGCGGCCTGTTTCCGGGCCTCGGTTTCCCGGCGTTCCTGCTCGCGCGCCTCGGCCGCCCGTCGCGCTTGCTCTGCCCGCACCTTGGCCTCGCGTAGCTCCTGCTCCCGGGCTTCGGCCTCACGGCGCTCGCGCTCGACCCGGGCTCGCTCGGCGGCCCGGCGGCGTTCCTGCTCAGCCCGGGCCTCTGCCTCCCGGGCCGCGGCGTCGGCCGCTTCGCGGGCGGCCCGCTCGGCGGCCTCGCGCGCGGCCTGCTCCTTCGCGGCCTGCTCCTTGGCCGCCTTGGCCCGAGCTGCCGTCTCGGCGGCTTCGCGGGCCGCCGCCTGCTGGGCAGCCCGTTCCCGGTCGGCGGCCTCGCGCAGACTCTTCTCCCGAGCAGCTTTCTCGCGGGCAGCTTTCTCCCGGGCAGCAGTCTCGCGGGCGGTCTTTTCCCGGGCGGCGGTCTCGCGGGCCACCTGCTCCCGGACCAGC
>JANNPJ010000785.1:0-20739 GCA_031400005.1 Kineosporiaceae bacterium
CAACGTCCCGGTCCCGGTCCCGATGGCCTACTACTCCTTCGGCGGCTGGAAGGACTCGCTCTTCGGCGACAAGCACATCCACGGTCCCGAAGGCATCTCGTTCTACACCCGGGCCAAAGTCGTCACCTCGCGCTGGCCGCAGGTGAACCACCTGTCCGGATCCAGCCTCCAGTTCCCCACCGCTACCTGAGCGAGGACCCATGATCGAGTCCAGATTGTCTGCCGCACCGATCTCCTGGGGAGTATGCGAGGTTCCGGGCTGGGGTCAGTTGCTCCCGGCTGAGCGGGTTCTGGCCGAGATGCGCAGTGTCGGGCTGGACAGCACGGAACTGGGCGCGCCCGGTTTCCTGCCCGACACCGCCGAGGGGGTCCTCGAGGTCCTCGGTCGGCACGGCATGCGCCTAGTCGGTGGGTTCGTGCCACTCGCTCTGCACGACCCCACCCAGCGCGAGGAGGCGCTGGCCCAGGCCGAGACCGCGGCGGCCCTGTTCGAGCGCTGCGGCGCCGATCGGTTCGTCACCGCGGCGGTGATGGATCAGGCCTGGTCAGCGCCGGTCCGACTGGACGACGTCCAGTTGGGTTATCTGGTCGAAGGTCTCAGCGCCGTCGATCAGATCTGCGAGCGACACGGGTTGGTTCAGACGCTGCACCCGCATGTCGATACCGTGGTCGAGACGGCCGAGGATGTTGCTCGGGTGCTCGCAGCCAGCGATGTGCGCTGGTGTCTGGATACCGGCCACCTGGCCATCGGTGGCGTCGATCCGGTGCAGTTTGCCAGGGATTTCGCCGATCGGGTGGCGCATGTTCACCTGAAGGACGTGGACTTGGCCGTCGCCCGCCGAGTCGCCGAACGTGAGCTGTCTCTCCTGCACGGTGTGCAACAGGGCCTTTTCCGCAGTCTCGGCGCTGGCGACGTGCCGATTGACGAGGTGATCGGCGAACTGGAGCGGTCCGGATATCAGGGCCGGTACGTGCTCGAGCAGGACACCGCAATTACCGCAGAGGTACCCGAGCCAGGCACTGGCCCGGTGGAGGACGTCCGTGCGAGCGTGGAATTCCTCCGTCAGACCGTGGGATTGGTAGGGAGTAACAGATGAGTGCGGGATCGGGATTTGATCTGCCGCAAGAGATTACCGGTCCAGCAGTGCGGATCGCCGTGCTCGGCACCGGCCGGATCGGCCGGCTGCACGCGAGCCTGCTCGCGCGTGAGGTGCCGGGCGCTCGACTAGCCGCAGTCGGCGACGTCAACGCCGATTCCGCCCGCGCCTGCGCCGCCGAACTCGGCGTCCGGGCCGGCAGCGTCGACGAGATCTTGGCGGACCAGAACATTGACGCCGTCGCGGTCTGCTCGAGCACCGATACCCACGTCGACATCTCGGTGCAGGCGGCCAAAGCGGGCAAGGCGGTGTTCTGCGAAAAACCCCTCTCTCTCGATCTGTTGAGGGTGGACGAGGTGTTGGCCGCGGTGGCCGAGACCGGGGTGCCGTTCATGGTCGGCTTCAATCGGCGGTTCGACCCCGCGCATCAGGCCGTGCGGGACGCCGTCCACGCCGGTGAGGTGGGCGAGGTGCACCTGGTCAAGATCACCTCCAGGGACCCCGCGCCGCCACCGCCGGAATACGTCCGGGTATCCGGTGGGATCTTCCTCGATATGACCATTCATGACTTCGATATGGCTCGGTACATCACCGGATCCGAGGTGGTGGAGGTGTATGCCCGCGGTGAAGTGCGGGTCGACCCGAGGATCGGTGAAGAGAACGACGTCGACACGGCGGTCGTCGTGTTGACGCACGCTGATCGGACCATCACCGTGATCGACAACAGTCGGCAGGCGGTCTACGGGTTCGACCAGCGGGTGGAGGCCTTCGGCTCGGCGGGGGTGGCCCTCTCCGAGAATCCCCGAACCCACAGCACCATCGTGCTGAACAGCGGGCGAGCCAGCGCTCAGCCTTTGCCGTGGTTCTTCCTCGACCGGTATCTGGCCTCCTACCAACGAGAATGGGCGGCTTTCGTCGATTATGTGCGGGACGGCGGCGACTCGCCGGTACCTGGTAGCGCCGGTCGCGCCCCGGTGGCGATCGGTCTCGCCGCCTGGCGCAGCCTGCGCGAGCGCCGACCGGTGCGACTCGACGAGATCGGCTGATTTGATGAAGCCGGTGGGTATCGCGGTCATCGGCTTCGGCTGGATGGGCCAGGCGCACGCTCGTTCGGCTCGCCGACTGCCCACCCACTTCCCGGACCGGGCATATCACCCCGAGCTCGTCGTGGTCGCCGATGTCGATCCGGGACGTCGCGAACAGGGCTGCCGGGATTGGGGTTTCCAGCGTGCCACCGCCGACTGGCGGCAGGCGATCGAGGCACCGGACGTGGATGCCGTCTGGGTGACCGCGCCAAACATGATGCACGTAGAACTGGTCGAGGCCGCCGCCGCGGCCGGCAAAGCGGTGTTCTGCGAGAAGCCGGTGGGTGGCCGGCCGGAGGACGTCGCCCGCGCCCGGGCCGCCACCGACGCGAGCCGCGTCCTCACCGGCGTCGGCTACAACTACCGCTGGGCCCCGCTGGTCCGGCACGCCCAGGCCATGATCGCCGAAGGGCTACTCGGTGAGATCACCCACTACCGGGGCAGGTTCTTCTCGATGTACGGCAGCGACCCGATGGGCCTGCTGTCCTGGCGGTTCCAGCTCGAGGAAGGCGGGTACGGCACCTCGTCCGACCTGCTCAGCCATTCCGTCGATCTGGCGCATTTCCTGCTTGGTGGCACCGTCCGGCGACTGGTCGGTTCCCGGGCAACCACGATCACCCGCCGTCCGCTGCCGAGCGGGGCGGCCAGCCACTACGGGCGAGGCCGCCCGGAAGACCCGACCGGCGACGTCACCAATGAGGACTCGGTCAGCATGCTGGCCGAGTTCGACTCCGGGGTGAGTGCCGTCTTCGAGTCTTCCCGCAGCATCGTCGGACCCGAGTCACAGAACGCGTTCGAGGTCTACGGCACCAAAGGGGCCCTGGCCTGGAACCTGGAGAAGCTGAACGAGCTCCAGGTTTACTCGGTGGCCGGGGCAGCGGGCGGGACGGGTACCGGGTTGGCCGGGCTGAACTCTGGGTGGACGACGGTTTACGGTGGCGACCGGTTTCCCTACCACGGTGCCTTCGTGCCGGGCAGCGCCAACGCGATCGGCTTCGAAGATCTGGTGGCGATCGAGGACCACGAGTTCCTCCAGGCCCTGACCACCGGCTCCGGGTTCGCCCCCGGACTGGCCGAGGCCGCCGACTTCGCCGCCGTCCAAGCCGCCCTGATCCGCTCCTGGGACAGCGGCGGGTGGACGGACGTCGTCCCGCTGGCGCTCGCGGTCGAATCGGAGCAGATCAGATGACCTCAGCCGAAGTGATCACCGTTGGCCGGGTCGGCGTCGATCTTTACCCGGAGCAGTCGGGGGTGCCGCTGGCCGATGTCAGCACCTTCGCCAAGTCTCTCGGCGGCACGGCGACAAACGTTGCGGTCGGAGCAGCCCGGCTGGGTCATGCCAGCGCAATCCTCACCAAGGTCGGCCCGGACAGCTTCGGCGACTACGTGCGGACGGCGTTGGCCGGGTTCGACGTCGACCCGCAGTTCGTCGGCACCGCCCACGACCTGCTCACTCCAGTGGTGTTTTGCGCGCTCGACCCGCCGGAGGACCCGCCGCTGCTGTTCTACCGGCTGCCGATCGCCCCCGATCTGACCTTGACCAAGGACGACGTGCCCTGGGACGCCGTTCACGACGTCCCGGTGCTCTGGGTGACCGGCACCGGCGTGTCGGTGGAGCCGTCCCGGGCCACGCACTACGCGATGCTCGAGCACCGCGGCCGGCCGGAGCCGGGCAGCGGCCGGTGGACGGTGCTGGACCTGGACTGGCGCGAGACGTTCTGGCCGAGTCCGGAAGACGCCCGGCGCGAGTACCGGACGCTCTTGACGAAGGTCAACGTCGCTGTGGGCAATCGGGCCGAAGTCGAGGTCGCGGTGGGTACCGCCGATCCCGAAACCGCCGCCGGCAGATTACTGGATCTCGGCGTAGAGATCGTGTTGGTGAAGAAGGGTGCCGAAGGTGTGTTGGTGGCCAGCCAGGCGGGCATGGTCACGGTGCCACCGACGCCGGTGACGGTGGTGTGCGGCCTGGGCGCGGGCGATGCCTTCGGGGCGGCCCTGGTACATGGCTTGCTGAGCGGTTGGCCGCCGGAGCGTTGCGGGCAATACGCCAATGCCGCCGGGGCGATCGTCGCCTCCCGGCTGGCCTGCGCCGACGCCATGCCCACGATCGACGAACTGAACACTGTCCTAGGAGTTACTCGATGACCATGACCACCACTAACGGGGACCCCGCCGCTGGACCCGCAGTAGCGGTTCCCCGGGTGCATCGGCCGATCACCGATCAGCAGTGGGAGATGCTGCTGGAATCCCGGGCGCTGCATCCGGAGGCGATCCTGGACGGTTACGCCTCCCGGCACCGACCGCGCCGGTTGGTGTCCGAACGAGGCACGTTGTTTCTGGTGGCCGCCGATCACGCGGCCCGTGGAGCACTCAGCACCGGTGGCGACCCGATGGCGATGGCCGACCGGCGTGGTTTGCTCGACCGGCTGATCACCGCTCTCGCCCACCCGGATGTGGACGGCCTGCTCGGTTCGCCGGATGTGGTGGAGGAGTTGCTGCTGCTCGGGGCCTTGGAGAACAAGGTGGTGATCGGCTCGATGAACCGCGGCGGTTTGGCCGGGGCCAGTTGGGAGATCGACGACCGGTTCACCGGGTATGACGCGGCCGGGATCGCCGCCGCCCGGTTGGAAGGCGGCAAGATGCTGCTTCGGCTGGTCGATGGGGATGCCGGGACCGTGCCGACGTTGCAGGCTTGCGCCGCTGCCGTGACCGACCTGGCCCGGCACCGATTGATGGCGATGGTCGAGCCGCTGCCGTACGCCCGGGACGATTCCGGTGCCTTGGTCCTGCAGCGCGACGCGCACTCGCTGGCTCGGGCCGTGACCGTCGCCTCGGCCTTGGGCACCACCAGCGCGCACACCTGGTTGAAGCTGCCCGCCTGCGACGATCCGGAGATCGTGCTCGGGGCGACCACCTTGCCGTGCGTGGTCCTCGGCGGGCCGCCGAGCTCCGACCCGGCTGCCGACCTGAACTCCTGGGGTCGCAGCCTGCGGGTCCCGACGACCCGGGGACTGGTTGTCGGCCGAGCCCTGCTCTACCCGCCGGACGGCAACGTGTACGCCGCGGTGGACGCCGCCGCGAAGTTGTTGCGCGCGGTGACCGATTCGGCCGACGGTGCAAAGCCCGGGTCCGGCGCATGACCGCCGATGGCGCGCGACTGCACCGGCCATGGCCGAGTGTCTCCGGTTCGCCGACCTCGGCGGGGGTGCTGCTGAGCCCGGAGTCGGCGGGCTGGACCTACGCCGGGTTGCAGGTCTTCGAACTCGAACCAGGCGTGCCGTGCACGGTGGCCACCGGCGAGACCGAGGTCTTCGTGCTCCCGCTGGCCGGTGCCCTGACCGTCGAGGTGGCGCAGGTGGCGTCCCCCGCCACCCCGGAGGCGAATTTCGTTCTGAACGGCCGGGCTTCGGTCTTCGAGCGGGTGACGGACTTCGCCTATGTCGGTCGAGACAGCGTGATTCGCCTGCTCAGTGCGCAAGGGGCAGAGGTGGCGTTGCCCTCGGCCAGGTGCGAGCGGCGACTGGAACCGAAGTACGGACCGGCGGAAGCCGTTCCAGTGGAGGTTCGGGGCGCCGGTCCGGCCACCCGCCAGGTGACGAACTTCGGCTCGCCGGGAGTTTGGGACCACGCCGAGCGGCTGATCGCCTGCGAGTTGATCACCCCGGCCGGGAACTGGTCCAGCTACCCGCCGCACAAGCACGACATCACCGACCCGTGCCCGGTGTCGAACGAGGAGATCTACTTCTTCAAGATCGCCGGCCCGGACGGGGTGACGCCGAGCCGAGAAGGGTTCGGTCTGCACCGCACCTTCACCGGACCCGAGCACGTCAAGGCCGGGCTCGCCGAGCTCGACGAGACCGTGGAAGTGCGGGACGGCGACGTGTTCTGTATCCCGTACGGATATCACGGACCGTGCGTGGCCGCCCCCGGCTACGACATGTACTACCTGAACGTGCTGGCCGGGCCCGGCACCGGAGACGACCGGTCGATGGCCTTCTGTGACGAACCCGCCCACGCCTGGGTGCGGGACGCCTGGCCGAATACCCCAGCCGACCCCCGCTGCCCCGTCACCACCGCCGCCGGCCGACGAATTTCTGTGAAGGAGTGAACCGATGCGTTTGACCACGGCACAGGCCCTCGTCCGGTGGCTGCTCGCGCAGCGCTCGGAGTTCCTAGACGGTACCGAAGTGCCTCTCTTCGCTGGGGTTTTCGGTATCTTTGGGCATGGAAACGTGCTCGGTCTGGGCACCGCGTTGCACGCCGTCCGATCGGAACTGCCTACCTGGCGAGGGCAAACCGAGCAGGGGATGGCACTGGCCGCCGTCGCCTACGCGAAGGCCACCGACCGCCGTCAGGTGATGGTTGCGACGTCCTCCATCGGCCCGGGAGCGCTGAACATGGTGACCGCCGCCGGGCTGGCCCACGCCAACCGACTCCCGGTCCTGCTGTTGCCCGGCGACACTTTTACCGGCCGCGCGTCCGACCCGGTGCTGCAGCAAGTGGAGCACTACGGCGACCCGACGACCTCGGTCAACGACGCATTCCGGCCGGTCAGCAGGTACTTCGACCGCATCGTCCGGCCGGAGCAGTTGATTTCGACGCTGCCCCAGGTTGCTCGCGTGCTCACCGACCCGGCCGATGCCGGACCGGTGGTGCTGGCGCTTCCACAGGACGTCCAGGTGGAGGAGTTCGACTTTCCGGACGCAATGTTCGTGCCACGGCTGAACCGCACGCCCCGGCCGCGCCCGGATGTCACCGCGCTTGCCGAGGCCGCCGAGATGCTGCGGGCCGCTCGCCGTCCGCTGCTCGTGGTCGGCGGTGGAGCGCGCTACTCCGGTGCCGCCGCCGCGTTGATCGATTTTGCCCAGGCGCACGGCGTTCCGCTGGTGGAGACCCCGGCCGGTCGCACCCTGGTGCCGCACGACCACCCGCTGCACGCCGGCCCGCTCGGAATCATCGGCTCGTCGTCCGCCAATACCCTGGCCGGGCAGGCGGACGTCGTGGTCGCCGTCGGAACCCGGTTGCAGGACTTCACCACCGCCTCATGGACGGTGTTCGCCGACGGAGCCCGGGTGATCGCGATCAACGCGGCTCGGTTCGATGCCGTCAAACATGCCTCGCACGCGGTGGTCGGGGATGCCCGGGAGACCATCACCGAGCTGGACGCCGCCTTGGCCGGCTGGTCCGCGGACCACCAATGGACGTCGGCCGCGGCCGGTGAGCGAACCCGCTGGGACGGGCACGTCGATGAACTCCGGGCCGGGGTTGCCCCGGACGGTGCGCTCAGCTACGCCCAAGTGGTCGGGGTGGTGAATGACGCCTCGGGGCCGGACGACTATGTGCTCACCTCTTCCGGCGGGATGCCGGGTGAGCTGGTCGGCGGATGGCGCACCGTGCAGCGTGAAATCAATCCGCAGGCAGCCACTTCCGGTGCCACGATGGATATGGAGTACGGCTTCTCCTGCATGGGTTATGAGGTGGCCGGGCCGTGGGGGGCCTCGATCGCCCGGGCCAAAACCCATCCGGACGGCGTCGTCACCGCCATGCTTGGGGATGGCTCGTATTTGATGCTCAACTCGGAGCTGTTTTCCGCGGCCTTCGCCGGGCATCCGTTCGTGGCGGTGGTCTGTGACAACGGCGGCTATGCCGTCATTCATCGGCTTCAAACTGGCCAGGGTGCAGACGGTTTCAACAACATGTACGCCGACTGCGAGGGCCCAGGAGCCAAGCAAGGCGGAATTCGGGTCGACTTCGCCGCTCATGCGGCAGCCCTCGGCTGTGTCGTCGAGGACGTGCCGGAGGGCAGCGGTCTCAACGCCGTCCGGTCCGCTTACGCTCGAGCTCGCACCGCCGCCGTCCGCGAACGTCGTCCGGCCGTCGTCCTGGTCCGGACCCATCCGAGCACCTGGACCGAGTCGGGTGCGTGGTGGGAGGTCGGGGTGCCGGCGTCGCTGTCCGGTCGGGCCGAGCACGAGGCGGGCAAAGCCCGTCAGCAGCGCTGGCTCGGCTGAGCGGCACGCGCGTCGATCCCAGTCTCGTGGACGTTCGCGTATCGGTGGCCACCAGCCGGGATTTCCGTGACTATGCGGCCGATGCCGCCGCCACCGGCGTCTGGACGCCTGAGTAACCACCGTGGTCCGTCTCGTGTTTGTCCTTACATATCGACCTAATGACTTCAACACGGGATAGGCTTCATGCTGTGCCCGTGGTGACAGATGCCGCTTTCCCGAAGCCGGACGACGATTCAGCGAACGACCTGCTGAATTCGCTCGACCTCGATCGAGCGAGCCCGATCCCGCTCTACTTCCAGGTCGCGCAGGTCCTCGAGGCGGCGATTCTGGACGGTCGACTGGCTCCGGGCACCCGGTTCGACAACGAGGTGCATCTGGCCAAGCAACTCGGCCTGTCCCGACCGACGATGCGGCGGGCCATGCAGTACCTGGTGGACAAGGGAGTCCTGGTCCGCCGCAGGGGAATCGGCACGCGCGTCGTGCAGCCAAAAGTGCGCCGTCAGCTGGGGCTGAGCAGCCTCTACGAAGACCTGGAGAGCACCGGCCAGCGGCCGTCGACCCAGGTGTTGTCGCTGTCGGTCGAGCCTGCCTCGGCGGCGGTGGCGCAGGCTCTCGGGCTGGCGGTGGGCAGCCAGGTGACAGTGCTTACCCGGCTGCGTTCCGCCTCCGGAAACCCGATCGCCCGGATGGCAAATTACCTGCCGCACAGCATCCCGGGCCTGGCCGAGGGGCTCACCCAGCAGGCGCTGCAGACCCGCGGTCTCTACCAGGTGATCCGATCGCTCGGGATTCAGCTCCATGCCGCCGACCAGCAGATCGGCGCCCGGACCGCCACCGCCGAGGAGGCCCGCCTGCTCGGCGAGGTTCGCGGCGCCGCACTGCTGACCGTTCAGCGCACCGCGTACGACGACCACGGCCGCGCGGTCGAATTCGGGGACCACATCTATGCGGCGTCCCGGTACAGCTTCGCCCTGAGCATGCTGGCCAGCTGACCAGAGCCCGGAGACCGGGTCAGGGGTTGGGGACCACAACGTCGCGCACGAGCGCTTCCAGATCGGCATTCGCCGCCAGGAACTGCCGCAGGGTGCGCAGGGTGGCCCCGAAGGTGTCGAACTCGCTCGGGGACATCCCGTCCTCGTCGTAGGCCTTGCGGAATTCGGGCAGCTTTTCGTACAGCGCCTCAACCACCTGCGCGGCGACCGGGACGTCGATCCGCGAGTCCGGGCGGATTCCGCTGGCATTGAGCCGGACCTGCCAGTCGAACGGCGGCGAGATGACGACGTCCCCACCGACGAACTCGCTCCAGTGCATGTGATTACGGAAGGCGGCAGACAGCAGCCGGGTGCGGTAGCCACGCTCGGTGAAGATCGTGTAGGCCTTCTTGAAGGTGGCCACCCCGGCCCATTCGTAGTACCCCGGGTCGAGGACGACGCGAGCCGCCTCGGCGGACTTCTTCATCCAGTCGTCGAGACGACCAACCATGATCGTGCATACCGAGCCCATCGAGGCGACATCGAGGTTTTCGGCTTCGCGGCGGCGAAGGCCGGCCTCGATCGCCTCGGCGACCGCGACCGCCTGCGGCACCGTGAACGAGACAGTCGCGTTGATGCTCACTCCGCGGTACGTGGCCTCCTGGATCGCCACGATGCCGGCGGCCGTCGCCGGGATCTTGACGATGATGTTCCGGGCCAGTCCATTGAAGTAGACCGCCTGCTCGACCAACGCCTCCGCATTGCGATGCAGTCGCGGGTCGGTCTGGATGGAGAGCCGGCCATTGCGCCCGCCGTGCGCGTCGAAGATCGGCTCCAGCAGCGCGGCCGCGGCCACCGAGAGTTCTTCCACCAAGGTCCAGCCCAGCGTGTCTTCGGTCGCTGTTGACCGTTGCGCCGCAAGCGTTTCGATCCGTGGCCGCCACCTGTCCGGATCGCTCTTGAGCACGGCCAGCGCGATCACCGGGTTACAGGTCGCACCGACCGCACCGAAGGACATCGATTGCTCGAGCTCGCGCAGATCGGCCGAGTCGTTCCAGAGGCAGGTCGGGGTGGTGCGGGTCATCTCCAGCAGCGGCGAGAGGGCTTTCCCCAGCGGGCGCTGCGTCACGGTCTCGGTCATCGGATCCCTCCAGCGCAGGCATCACCGGGCAGTTGATTCGGCGGTGCAGTTGACCAGACTCTGTCAATCCGCCCACAGTTTGTCAAGACATAAGGACATCACGTCGAATCGATTTCAGAGAACGTCTCCGGGAATCTGTCCTTCTCGGCGAAGGCTGTTCGTCCATAAAGTGATGCCGGTCATCGGGGCCGGTCCCACCAAGGAGGACTTATGCCGCAGTACGCCGCCCTCATCTACACCGACGACGTCGACTGGTCACGGCCCGAATATGCCGACGCAATGAAGGAGTACCAGGCCTTTGGCGAGGCCGCCGCCGCGGCTCTGCGGGGCGGAGCGGTGCTCTATCCGACAACCACGGCGACCACCGTCCGAGTCACCGGCGGAAAGGGTGGCGACGTCATCGCCACCGATGGGCCGTTCGCCGAGACCAAGGAGGCGTTGACCGGCTTCTACCTGTTCGAAGCCGCCGACCTGGATGCCGCGGTCGCACTGGCGGCAGGCATCCCGGCGACGTGGGGCGGTGGCGCGGTCGAGGTGCGCCCGCTCCTTACTCTGGGGGAATGACCGAAACGGACGCGCGCGCGGCCCTCTCCCGGTTGATCCGGGAGGAGGGTCCGCGCGTGGTCGCCACCCTGATCCGGTTGACCGGTGACGTCCAGATCGCGGAGGACGCCGTCCAGGAAGCCGCGATCCGGGCGCTGCGCGCCTGGCCGGACACCGGAATTCCGGACCAGCCGCGGGCGTGGCTGACCGTGGCCGCCCGCCGTTGCGCGCTGGACATCGTCCGGCGAGAGTCCAACCGGGACCGCAAGGAAGCCGAAGCGCTGCGCTTGCAGCAGCTTTTCGCCTCTGAGCCGGTCGACTCCGACGTCCCGGACGACCTGCTGAAGCTGGTTTTCACCTGTTGCCACCCGACGCTGGCCCTCGAGCTGCAAGTGGCGCTGAGCTTGCGAACGTTGTGCGGGCTCAGCACCGCCGAGGTGGCCCGGGCCCTCCTGGTACCGGAGCCGACGATGCTCAAGCGGCTCACCCGGGCCAAGCAAAAGATCGCCAGAGCCGCTATCCCGTTTCGGATTCCCGCCGCCGCAGAGCTTCCCGAGCGGGTCGCCGGGGTGGTCGCCTGCGTCTACCTCCTGTTCAACGAGGGGTATGCGGCGACGGCCGGTGACGACCCGATCCGCGCCGACATGGTGGACGAGGCGATCCGGTTGGCCCGGGTGCTGCACCGGCTGATGCCCGCACAGCCGTCGCTGACCGGGGTGCTCGCGCTGATGCTGCTGCACGACTCCCGCCGCGCGGCCCGGCTCACTGCCGAGAACGACATTGTCTTGCTCGCAGACCAGGACCGATCACTGTGGCGGCAGGAGCAGATTCGCGAGGGGGTGGAACTGCTCGGCCAGGGACTCGCGCAAAGCCCGGACCGGCCGGATCCCTACGTCGTTCAGGCCGCCATCGCGGCGTGCCATGCGCTTGCCCCGCGATCCGAGCTCACCGACTGGACGGCGATCGTTTCCTGGTACGACGTGCTGCTCACCGTGCAGGACACCCCGGTGGTCCGGCTCAATCGAGGGGTCGCGGTGGCCGAGCGGGACGGCCCGCGGGCCGGTCTGGCGGCCGTCGATGGGTTGGTCGGGCTGGAGCGCTATCCGCTCTGGCACGCCACCCGGGCGGCGCTCCTGGATCGGCTGGATCGAGGTGGCGAAGCCGGATCGGCCCGGGAGGCGGCTCTGGCGCTGGAGACGAACACCGCCGTCCGCCGCCAGATCAGCTCTCCCGTAACCCCTCGGTGCTGATGACGGATTTCTCCTGCGTACGAAGAAGCAGTGGGCAACTGACGCATTTCTCCTGAGTCTGCCGAAAGTGCAGGCAGCAGGAGCCGCGTACCGGCATCAGTACCCCGCCGGTCATCGGCTCTCGTAGGGTGCCCCGCCGGTGAATCGGCGCCCCGCGCTCGCTCAGGGCGTCCAGGAACGCCGAACCCCTTGCTCGGCCGACCCATTGGTCGCCACCGGCGAGCCCGGGAGCGACCGTCGCCGGGCTCAGGACGGCGTCTGCCACCAGGTTCCACATCGGTACCCGGCCGTAGCGGATCGTCTCGTGCAACTCGTCGATCAGTGGACCGAGCGTCGTCCAGGCTTGGTCGGCGGCCCAGGAGATCACCGCGTTGACCTCCGGGAATCGGATCACCGGGTAGGGCCCGGGTCCTACCGATGAGTCCGCTGCCGACACTGCCAGAACGGGATTACGGACGCCGATCCGCTCCACCAACCCGTCGTCGTCCAGCTGGACCATCAGCGAATCCGGTCCCACATCGAACGCCCGGCCGGTCACGGCCAGCGCCACCGCCAGTCGTCCGGCGACCGCATAACCGAGGGTGCCGGCCAGCCTGGCGCCGGTGACTGCGGGGGAGCGATGATCTCCGGCGCGGGCCAGCATTGTCGGAAGGACGCCGACTATCGGTACCCATCCAGAGTTCTGGTCCAACCCGGTAGACAGGTCGGTGACCGCATAACTGTGCGGGTTCTCCGGGGTGAGGGCCTGTAGCCGGCGGCTGAGCTGCTCCACCGGACTGATCCCGACCGCCACGGGGCGAGTGGTGCGTCCGACTTGCCCGAATCTGGGGCGAAGTGGCGCAGAGCGGGTCAGGGCGACGCGTCCGGGCAACGCTCCTCCTCGCCGATCGCTGGCTTCTGCAGGTCTAAGGTAAGGCTAGCCTTATCGGCGCCGACCCTGTGCCAGAGGCCCCCTGTCCGTTCATCGGTGAGCTGGCGGCAGGCCTGAAGCGGGTCCGCAGATGACCACCACGGAGCCGTTGACCGGCGGATATGCGAACGGGAGGGGCCGAATGGGCCTGGTTCTGCTGGCGCGAAACCCGACCGATTCGGTGACTCTGGGTCTGCTGCCCGCGGCGCATCGGCTTGGTCTGCGAGTCCGGGTGCTCACCGACGACCCGGCGGCGCATCGGATGGCCTACGCCGGTGCGCAGGAGCGGATCGGCTACCCGGAGCCGCAGGTCGATGGCTGCGCGGTGACCGAAGTCCGGGCGGTGCTCGAAGCCATCGGAACCCGGCCCGGCGCGGTGCTCAGTAACAGTGACCACCTGCAGGTCCAAACTGCTCTTGCGGCAGACTATTTCGATTTGCCCGGCAAGGACTGGCGGTCGGCGATCCGGGCTCGGGACAAGGGCCTGATGCGGACGACGCTTCGGCAGACGCACCTGGACGACACGGCGTTCGTCCGGCTTCGTCCGGAAGATTCGATCGACCTGCTCGACGCGGTGTGCTTTCCCGCCGTCCTCAAGCCCGCCGAGGGCGTAGCAAGTGAGGACGTGGTGCTGGTCGAGGACGCTGCTGACCTCGCCCGCCGGGTCGCCGGAATCCGTCGGTATCGGGACGGTGACCTGCTGGTCGAAGGACTGATCGAGGGTTCGCTGCACACCCTGGAGACGCTCGGGGACGGCAGTGCACTGCGGATCTGGGGCGGTTACCGGACCACCGTGTCCGCCGCGCCGTACTTCATCGAAGAACGGCTGACCTGGCAACCCGCGCTGTCACCGGACCTCCTGGCCGCCGTCCTGCTCCGACTTTCGGCCCTAGGCGTGGGATTCGGTGCCTGTCACACCGAGTTCATCGTCACCCCCAACGGCCCTCGCATCGTCGAGGTCAACGACCGGCTGATCGGCGACCACTGCGATTTCGCGATGGCCGACCTGCTCGACGAACCGGTGTTCGACGACGTGATCCGGGTTCATCTCGGCGAGCCGCCGCGCCCTGGGCCGTTGGATTCAGGATCGACGTCCTCTGACTCGCAAGCCCTTGATGCGCCTGCCTCGACCCGGCACGGGCACGTGCATTGGGTGCTCGCGACGACGGACGGTGAACTGATCTCAGCACCGGAGGCCAGCAGTCGCACGGTGTCGGCAAGCAGTGGCGAGCCCGGTACCGGTGTCCGGCTGGACTACCGGCCGATGCGGGCGGTTGGGACGAGCGCCCAGGTGACCGGCACCAACCGGGACTACCTCGGCTCCATTCGAGCGATCGGACCGGACGAGGCGGCGGTCGAGGCCGCCACCGCACAGTTCCTGCATGCCGAGCGCTGGGTGATCGAGTGACCCAGGTGCCCAGCGAGGAACGCGACCTGATCGTCCGGTTACTGACCACCCTGTTGCGTGAGGACGTCGCCGGGCTTCGGACCCGCGGTCGGCAGGTCAGGGGTGGGGACGGCGAAAGCTGGCTGGCGCTGGGCCGGCTACGGATCCCGGTCCGTCGCGCCGACCCCGAGCGGGGCGACCTGGTGACTGATCTGGCTGTCCGGACGGCTGGTGTGTACCTGATCACCCCAGGTCACCGGGTATGGGCCCGCCGGTTGCACGCGGTCCTGAGCGCACTGGCCGGCGAGCTGGTTCGAGGTTTGGAGCCGGCGCCGGCCGCCGAACTCAGCAGCGGATTCCGGGCGCTGCGTCTGGAGGCCGTCGCCGCGCTGGCCGCGACCCGGTTGCGTCGCCGTCGTCGTCCGCTGGTGTTCGGCCGGCTGCGGTTCGAACTCGCCGCCGGGTTGGGTTGGGCCGGTGCGATCGGTTTCGAGACGCTGGCCGCGCATCGCGATCATCCGCTGTACCCGTTCTCGCTGGCGCGAGTCGGGCTCCCGGTCGCGCAACTACGCCGGGTGGCACCCGAACACCGACCCGAGCTGGACCTGCGCTGGCTGGTCTTGCCGTCGTCGGCGATCGAGCAGCAAGGCCAGTTGCCGGACTCGTGGCCGAGCTGGCGACCGGACTGGTCCTCGGACGCACCCGGGGTGGCAATGCCGGTGCATCCCGCGGTCAGCCCCGCGGCACTGCGGCAGGCGCTGGCCGACCTCGGGCTGGACGGGGTGGGTGCGACCCGGTCGGGTCCGGAGTCGTTCCGGCCCACCCTCTCGCTCCGCACCGTGGTCGGTGTCCGGCAGCCAGCAATACATCTCAAGCTACCGATGCCGGTGCGAACGCTTGGCCGGCTGAACCTGCGCACGATCACCCGACGCGGACTGGCGGATGGCGCCCTGGTCGGCGCGCTGCTACGGCTGGCGCTGCGCCGAGAACCGCAGTTCACGGACCTGGTGCGGATCGCCGACGAGTCCACCTGGCTGCATGCCGGTCACCCCCTGCTCGCCGTCCTGATCCGCCGCTGGGACGGCCACCCAGACGCCAGCGATACGGCGGATCGGGGCCTGGACGGCGGGACGACGGACCGGAGTTTGGACCGCTCCGCGATCGTTCCGGTGGCCGGTCTGGCGGGTGTCGGACCGGACGGCCGCCCGGTGATGCTCGCGCTCGCGAACCGGTTCGCTGACGGTGATCTCGACCGGTTGCTCGAGCAGTACCTGCGGCTGATCATCGGCTGGCAGGTCCGGCTCTGGCTCCGATATGGAATCGTGCTCGAAGCGCATCCGCAAAACGTGCTGATCGCGGTGGACCGGACGTCGGGCGGCCCACGGATTCGGCTGCTGCTGCGTGACCTGGACAGCGCCAAGCTGGACCTGAGCGTCCTCGCCGTGAGCCTGGGCCAGCAGGCACCGACCCTCGCCGAGCTGAGCGATGACCGGCTCGCCGCCCGCGATCGGCGCGAACTCGCTGACCTGTTTGTCACCACCACGCTGCACCAGTGCGTCGCGGCCGTCCTGATCGACCTCTGCACTGCCCTTCGGCGTCCGGCCCGCCCGCTTCTCGACCTGGTCCGGCCGCTGCTGGTCGAGGCCGCAGCGCGGGATGTGGACTCGAGGGACGCCTCTCTCCTGGAGACTGGAATCATTGCGGTGTCACGGCTACCGGTGAAACGCGCCCTGACTGCTGCCACCCTGCTGCCGAAGACGCGTACCGGAGCCGCCGACGTGAACAAGTACTACGGCGCCGATGCGCCCAGCTACCTGTGAGCGCATACCTGTGAGCACAGCCCAGGCGGACACCGCTGCACCACCAGAATGCCGTGCCGACCGCAGCTCACAGGCAGCCGGTGATCTGACCGTGCTGGCCCTGCTGAACTGCGTGATTCGTGAGGTTGCCGGACCCGGTGGTCAGATCCGGGCGGACGGTGGGCATGTGCTGATCGACCTGCCGGGTACCGGGCGGATGCTGCGGGCTGCGGTCCGCCGGCCCACCCTCGGTGAGCCCCGGTTGACTGGTCGGGTGGAGCAATGGGACGCCGGGCACGGCTGGTCCGCTCTGGCCTGGGACCAGGTGGTCGCCGTGGTGAACGCCGAGCTCGGTGTCGAGGGTGGGGAGCTCGGGTCCGCCTCCGCGTTGGCCGCGGAGATCGTTGCCAGTCACACGTTCATCACCGAGGTGCTGCGTCGTCGACAGATCGATCCACTCGGACCCGTGGGCGAGGAAAGCCCGGCTGGGTACACCGAATATCTAAACTCCGAACAGTCGTTGATCGCCGGCCACCGATTTCATCCGGCGCCGAAGTCGCGCTCCGGGTTGGCGGCCGAGGCGTTGCGTTATGCGCCGGAGACCCGCTCGACGTTCCGGCTGCACTATCTGGCGGTGCCCGAGGACAGCGTTTGGCAGCGCGAGTCCGGCCGGGGTGGGACGGCGTGGCTGGACCGGTTGCTGGTCGAGACCAGCGGCGTCGAGCCGCCGCCGGGACATCGGCTGTTGCCGGTCCACCCGTGGCAGCACGCGATTCTGACCCGAAGCGGGGCGCTGCCCGAGGCGTTGGCCGTCGGCCGGCTCCTCGACCTTGGCGAACGCGGGCGTCCGGTGCGGCCGACGTCGTCGGTTCGCACGGTCGACCTCGGTGGGGCGGGTTTCCTCAAGCTGAGCCTGACTGTGCAGATCACCAATTGCCTGCGGGTGAATCCGCAGCATGAGCTGGCTGCGGCGGTCACCGTGACCCGGCTGATGGAGCCGGTCGTCACCGAACTGGCCACCCGGTTCCCCGGCACCGTCGTGCTCGGTGAACCCGCCGTCCGGACCGTTGATTTCACCGCTGCGCCGACGTCCGATGATGCGTTCGGTCGCAGCGATCAGAGCAGCGATCGGCTCGGTGATCGGCTCAGCGATCAGCTCGGCGTGATCGCCCGTCAAGGGCTGTCCGACCTGATGATGGACGACGTCCGTCCGTTGTTGTCGGCCGCGATCACGGAGCCGTGGCCGGATCCGACCATCTCCACGCTCCTGGCCCGGCTCGGTCGTCGTCGAGACGAGCTGATCGCCTGGTGGGACGGGTATCTGGCGCTGGTGTTGCCGCCCGTGCTGTTCGCGTTCTTCGAGCACGGCGTGGTTTTCGAGGCGCATCTGCAGAATGTCGTGATCGGATTGTCCGCAGACCCGACCGGGAAACCTCGTCAGCTCGTGCTGCGCGACTTGGAAGGGGTGAAGCTGATCGGGTCGCGGTACAGCGAAGAATTGGCAACCCTGCCGGTCGCGGTCCGCGACCACCTGGACTACTCCTCGGACCGGGGTTGGGATCGAGTGGCCTACTGCCTGTTCGTGAACCATCTCAGCGGGATACTCGGGGTGCTGGCCGATCTGGACCCCGGAGCTGAGCGCGTGTTGTGGTCCAGAATCCGTTGCGCCCTAAACTCTTTCGTTCGAGATCACGGTGATGCGCCACAGTTGCGCGATGTCCTCGCCGGGGTGCCGGTGCCGGCGAAGACCAACCTGCTCACCCGCTGGCGCCGAGGTGCCGACCGGGACAGCGGCTACGTGCCGGTGTCGCTCCCGCTCGGGCCCCCCTACGCTGGTGGCTGTGTCAGCCATGATCAGTAACGTTGTTCGTCATCACGTGACTAAACTGGCCGAATCCGCCGACGTACCAGCCTATGTCTTCGATTTGGCCGAACTGGACACTCATCTGGCCGGGATCCGAGCCGCCCTGCCATCCGCCGTCCAGTTGTACTACGCGGCCAAGGCGAACTCAGCGCCACCAGTACTGGCGACTCTGGCCCGCCACGTCGATGGCATCGAGGTGGCCTCCGGTGGTGAACTCGCGCACGTGCGAGCCCACTGCCCACAGTTGCCGATCGCCTTCGGCGGACCCGGAAAGACCGAGGAAGAGCTAGCGGCCGCGCTCGCTGCCGGGATCAGCGTCCTGCATGTCGAAAGCGTCCAGGAATTAAGGGTTCTCGCCGCCATCGCCGAACGAATGGACGCCGATCTCGACGTCCTCCTCCGAGTGAACCTGGCGATCCCGGTCATCGGTACGCGCACTCCGAGCGGTGCTAGCGGCCCCGGTCCGGCGCTGGTGATGGGCGGAGCACCAACGCCTTTCGGGCTTGACCCCGACCAGGCCGACCTTTGTCTGCCGATCCTGCGGTCCACACCGCGACTGCGGTTGCGTGGCGTACACGCGCACCTGGCCAGCGGGTTGGACGCAGACGCGCACCTCGCACTGTCGGCCGGGGTGCTCGATTGGGCGGTCCGGTGGGCGCGGCGCCATCGGCTCGAGCTGGCCGAGGTGACTCTGGGCGGCGGAATGAGCGTGGATTACAGCGAACCGGAAAAGCGTTTCAATTGGCGGCGTTTCGGCGACGGCCTGGCAGACCTGGGCGAGCAATATCCGGGCATCCAGTTACGGATCGAGCCGGGGCGGGCGCTGACTGCCTACGCCGGCTGGTACGTCGCCGAAGTGCTCGACGTCCGCCCGTCGCATGGGACCTGGTTCGCGGTTCTCGCCGGTGGCACCCACCACCTGCGCACCCCGGCCGCTCGCGGCCACGACCAGCCTTTCACCGTCGTGCACACCGAGGGCTGGGCGCATCCCTGGCCCCGGCCCGAGGTGACGGATCGGCCCGTAACCCTGGTCGGCGCCCTCTGCACCCCACGTGACGTGCTGGCCCGCGACCAACCGGTCAAGCAACTGCGCGCCGGCGACGTGGTGGCCTTCGCGATGGCCGGGGCCTACGGCTGGAACATCTCGCATCACGAGTTCTTGATGCACCCACCGCCGTCCTTCCACTACCTCTAGCCGGGCTGTGTCCTCGCAGCCAACCTGGCGGCTCAGGGTCGGCGGGCGAGGGTGTACCGGACCCACTGGCGCAGGGTGATGGTTCCGGTGTCATCCGTGGCCTGCGCAAGGATCCGAGCGATATCCGCCCGCACCTCGGCGTGCCGAGCCTCCGGAACGGCGGCCCACATCGCTCGCTGACCGTGCGACCAGGACCACTCCACCCAGTGATCGGCATCTCGGAAGACGGCGTCGACCTCATGGTTGACCGTGCGGACGTGGCTGTACCCGGCCGAGGCCAGTAGCTCTTCCACACCGGCGTCAGAGGCGAACGGTCCCTTCGTCCCGCTGGCTCGAGCATCGAGCAACTGCGCCGGCAGATAAGGGGTGAAGACGTCGTCCACAGCAAGGAAATGGGCATCCCGTGGGCCGAACGTCGAGACGCCGATCCGACCGCCGGGCCGCAGCAGTCGATGCCAGCGATGCAGCGCCGCGGTCGGATCGGGCAGGAAGAACAGCACCAGGGAGGACGCAATCAGATCGAACGTTCCCGGATCGAACTCCGGGTCCATCGCGTCCTGGACCAGGACGTCGACGTTGGTGAGGCCACGATCGGCGGCATCCGCCCTGAGCGCCTCGACCATGCCGAGCGCCAGATCGATCCCGGTGACGTGACCTTGCGGCCCGACGGCCTCGGCCAGCGGCAACAACACGGCG
This sequence comes from Kineosporiaceae bacterium, assembly GCA_031400005.1. Classification (GTDB taxonomy): domain Bacteria; phylum Actinomycetota; class Actinomycetes; order Actinomycetales; family Kineosporiaceae; genus JANNPJ01. The sequence continues at coordinate 19,950 of JANNPJ010000785.1, forward strand.
CCTCGACCGGAACCGATATCCAACGCCTTCTCCCCCGGCACCGGCGCCAACTCATCGATCACGTGTTCGGCGATCGGCTGGAACCAGGGCACACCCACCGAGTCGTAGGTCGGGGCGGCGCGATGGAAGATCTCAGCGACCATCTGGCTGCGGGAGGAAGGCTGCGGACTCATCGTCCCATTCTGACGCCTCCGACTGCCGTTGAGCACGCTTTGGTGATGGCTCAGGACGCGGCGTAGCTTCTTCCACCAGGGCCTACTTTCTGTGGCCGTTCGGTGCAAACTAGGCCCATGACTGAGTCGCTCGTCTGGGTGCCGGCCGTCGAACGGCTGCAGTGGCTTGCCTGTCCGGTACGCAAAGCGGTGGAGAACGAACCCGTGTTGGCCGGCGCGGAGGTGGCCGCGATCGACCCGGCTTACGCCGATACCGACGCGCTGTGCGGCTACTACGACGTCGAGCCGAGTGACTGCGCCAACTGCGTGGTGGTGGCGGGCCGCCGCGGTGACCAGGTCTCCTTTGCTGCCTGCCTGGTGCTGGCCAGTACCAGGGCCGACGTCAACGGCGTGGTCCGTCGCCACCTTGGCGTCCGTAAGGCCTCGTTCGCTCCGCTCGCCGAGGTGGTCAGCGACACCGGGATGGAGTTCGGCGGGATCACCCCGCTCGGCCTGCCGGCGTCCTGGCCGTTGCTGATCGCCGAGGGCGTCCGGAACCACCCGGGCGTGGTGATCGGTAGCGGACTGCGGCACTCGAAGCTTCGACTACCAGGATCAGCGCTGATCGCGTTGCCCGG
>JANNPJ010000813.1:0-1681 GCA_031400005.1 Kineosporiaceae bacterium
GACCGGATTTACGTCGGCGCCTGGACCCGAATCGTCGTCCGCAAAGCCACCCCCGACGAGCAGTGACCCCGCCCTCTTCGCGTCATCCTCCCGCACCTTTCGCGTCATCCTCCCGCACCTTTCGCGTCGTCCTCCCGCACCGCATTCCTTTAACTAGTAGCCCCTTTTAACCCGTTCGAGGCCTCCTTCGCTACAGACGGCGAATTGGTCAGCAGGGTCCTCGAACGGGTTAAAAGGGGCTACTAGTTAAAGGAATGCGGTGCGGGAGGACGACGCGAAAGGTGCGGGAGGACGACGCGAAGAGGGCGGGGTCACTGCTCGTCGGGGGTGGCTTTGCGGACGACGATTCGGGTCCAGGCGCCGACGTAAATCCGGTCCCCGGGCGCGAATTCGACCCGCTGGCCGGGAATCACCGGGTGCTCCGGGATCGGCGCCCCGGCCGGGCCGACGAAGGTGCCGTTCGATGACTGCAGGTCCTCGATCCACCACCGCTGGCCGTCCGTCGTCAACTGCGCGTGCCGGCGCGAAACCCCGTGATCGGCACCGCAGTCCACCTGTGGATGAATGTTCCGACTGGTCGAGCGCCGGCCGATCAGCAGGCTGGTGCCTCGCAACGGCGCGACCACCGGCATCCCGGGCGACGGGCACGGCTCGTCGCTCTCCTGCGTGCTGAACCAATCCGGATCCACCCAGACCTCGGCTACCCAGACCAGCGGCTCGGCCGGGGCCTGGCCACTGTGCGGATACGAGCCGGCCGGCGACGCGCCACCTGCCGCGCCACCACCGCCGGGGGCAGGGGTGACCGCGGCCTGCCCGGCGCTACCGCCCTCGACCGCGACTCCGCCCGGATGCACCACCGGCGCCGGCAGCGCCCCGGTGGTGAAGTCGTATCCGCAGACCTCGCAGAACAAGTCGTCCACCGGCACCAGCGACGAACAGTTCGGGCAGGGCTTGTCCGTGGGCCCGCCGACCGGCATCGCAACGGTCGGCGAGACGCGCGGGTCGAACCCCCCAGAAGCCGGAGCCGAGGACGCAGTCGGGGCGGCCGTCATCGGCAACCCGCAGACATCGCAGTAGTCGGTGGAGTCGGAGTTATGCCCGTCCGGGCAGCGAGCGCTCAACGCTTGACCCGAGTCGTCTTGGTGGAACCGGTGTCGAGTGCCATCTCATCGAGTTTGTCGATCCCGCGCTTGAGTCGCACGGTTCCGGCGTCGGCGTCCTGGATCTCCACGACCTTGCGGAGTTTGGCGGTTGCCTCGTCGTTGCCGGTCTGGGCGGCCAAAGCCACCGCGCGTCCCAATTTCGTTGTCGCTGTGGCCTCGTCGCCGGCAGCCTTGGCGGCCAACCCCTCCTGGATCGCCTCGGCCAGTTCGGCCTGGCCGGTGTAGTGCGCAACGGCCGGGTCGATCCGGGTGGTGAGCGCGTCGTCGCTGGACCAGCGGGCCTTCACCAACCCCTGCGAGACGACCTCGTCGCGGACCATCAGTTGCACGCGGGCGGCCAGCCGTTCCTGGCCGACCGGCTGCGGCGGCACCCGGACCGCCACGTGGTAGTCCCTCGACTCGTCACCCCACGCGCCGGTCGGGAATGCGCCGGTCAGCGGGTTCACATCGATCCGACGTCCGGTGAGATCCTCGACGGTCGGCGAAACCTGGCGGACGAAAAGCACTTCCGACCCCTG
>JANNPJ010000031.1:0-1944 GCA_031400005.1 Kineosporiaceae bacterium
GCACGGAGGTGACCGGGTGGGACTCTACGGGCAGGCACGAGACTCCCCGGGCTGCTCACACGGCGGCGATGGCGGGGGCGGCCTACGCTCTGGCCGAGGTTCCGGAACTGGGCGGGCTGAAGTTGGGGCGGTGGGTCAAGACGCTGTCCTACCGGGGTCACGTCTCCAGCAAGTCACGGCGGTATTCCACGACGTTGGGGGCGTTGCGTCAGGCTCGGTCTGATCACACGAAGGATGCTGCTCGGGCCGCCGCCGGCCGAATCGGGACCGATCGTGATCTGGGTGGTTGTGTTGTTGAATCATCCTGGGAATTGGTCGGTTTCGGGTATTCACCGGGTCAGGCAATGCTGGCTGGTGAAGTGGCGAGAGATATCGAGATCAATCGCGAGGCGGCCCGTGAAGCGGGCGCCGTGCGCCCTGGGTGGCGTGTGGGTGGGCACGGCCAAGGTGAGGCGGCGGACGCAACTGAGCGCGGTGCCCGCGTAACCCCTTCCCCTGCCGGTCCTGGTCCTGGTGGGGCTGATGACATCTGTGGATGAGGCGGCGTACCGGGAGCGGGTAGCGGCGTGGGGCAGAGCATCACGGGCAGCTCAGGGGCTGGGACCGTTCGTCACGGATGAGCAGATCCGGGCGCGGATCGTCGCCCTGCTGAGAATCCCGTCACCGCGTGATCCGGGGCCGGACAGGTCGGGCAGCAACACCACGGGCTGACACCGTGGGGGCATGCTGCAGGGCCGCTCAGAGTGACATCTGAGCGGCCCTGCGGTGGTGGGGTGGGGTGTTCAGGCAATCCATTCGATGTGGACGCGTTTTTCCAGGACCTCGAGCTGATGCTCGCTGCGGCGGGCGGCCAGACTCGCGTCGTCTTCACCGCGACGGCGGACTAGGGTCCGGGTCATCCCGGGTGGGAACGGGGCGATCCGAATATGGTCGATGGTCGCTGCGAGCATCGAACGGCGCCACATCACGTCTTTGTCCGGCCACTGCTGGCGTAGGACGGTGGCGGCGGGCAGGCTGGTACGGCTCTGAGCGCTGTCGCACTGCGAGCGCACCCGGTAATGACCCTCGAGGCGTTCGGTGATCCGGGCGCGCTGGCGCAGGTAGGCCGGTTTCTTCAACGTCTTGTCGTAGTAGTCGTTCTCCAGTTCCTCCAGGGCTGACTCATCGGCGCCGATCAGCACCTGAACCTCGGTTCGGGTAGCGACCTGATCAGTGTCACCGGTGGCGGCCAGAGCCTTCAGCGTGCGGTCATCCACGCTGTGCAGGAACGACTCGGTGACGAACCGGTCAAGGGGCGCCATGGTGATCCGTAGCTTCCCGCATCCTGCGGTGGATGCCACCGAACAGAAATACGCCGCCATCCCCCGGGTGCCGTCGGCGGTGGCCGGAAGCAGCTTCCCGCATCCTTCCCGGGCACATCGCAGGAATCCTGACAGCAGGTAGCGGCGTCGGGCATCACGGTGCGGGGCGGCGTCGGCGTCGTTCGTGGCGTCCGGGCCGTACTGCGTGAGCAGCTTCTCCCATACCGCCCGGTTGATGATCTCCTCCCACGGCGCGGGATGGAGGGCGTCTTCGTACTCGCGTAATCCGGCCACTGCGGGGCTGAGGACCATTCGTTTCAGGGTCTCGGCGTGCCAGATCCCGCCCCCGGGGCTGAGCCGTCCCAGCGTCCGCCAGTCCATGCTGATCGCGTAGAACGTCTCCCCGTTCAAGGCTCGCTCGGCTGCCTCACGCACCCATCCGGCGTGTTCGCCGTGGTGCACCCATTCCTTAGTCTTGCCCTGCTCGTCCTTCACCGCCTCGAAACCGAACGCCGCCGGGCCGCCATGGAACTTGCCGGACTTCAGCCGTTGTAGCGCCGCCCGCGCGACCCGTTCGGACGTGCGCTCTGCTTCAGCCGCGTCATTGGCCTTGTTGTAGTCCTGAGCGAGGTCACCATCGCCG
>JANNPJ010000738.1:0-25386 GCA_031400005.1 Kineosporiaceae bacterium
GTCGCGAACGTGACGCCGAAGCCGGCCACCGGGGCGAACAGGTCGGAGAGCCAACCGCCGCTCCTATCGGTGTCAGCCACCGAGCACCTCCTCCATTTCGGGTCTTTCCGGCGAACTGATCGTCGTTGCCGAGTCGTCGGCCGCATTCGGGCCGCCGGTCCGGATCATGGTCTGACCGGGCATCGGTGGAACCGGGAAGCCACCGGCATACGGGTCCACCGGGGTATCCGGGTCGACCGCCTCGACCTCGGGCTCGCGGGTCCGGAAGATGTCGATCGCCAGATAGATCAGCGCGAGGACGAAGACCGACCCGGCCAGGATCAGGATCCGCTCTCGTCGTTCCAGGTCGCTGAACTGGTCCAGGGCCCGAACCACGGACACCAGCATCGTCCAGGCCAGCGCGATCGGGATCAGGTACTTCCAGCCGAACCGCATGAACTGGTCGTAGCGCAACCGGGGCAGCGTGCCCCGCAGCCAGATGAAGAAGAACAGGAACATGCAGAGCTTGGTGATGAACCAGAGCACCGGCCAGTACCCCTGGTTCGCGCCGTCCCAGAGCGAGAGCGGGTACGGTGCTCGCCAGCCACCGAGGAACAGCGTGGTCGCCAGCGCGGAAACGGTGACCATGTTGACGTACTCGGCGAGGAAGAACAGCGCGAACTTCAGCGAGCTGTACTCGGTGTGGAAGCCGCCGACCAGTTCACCCTCGGCCTCGGGCAGGTCGAAGGGCGCCCGGTTGGTCTCTCCGACCATCGCGATCACGTAGATCACGAACGAGGGAAAGAGCGGGATCACCCACCAGATCGAGGTCTGCGCCTCGACGATGGCTGACGTCGACATCGACCCGGAGTAGAGGAACACGCTGACCAGGGCCAGGCCCATCGCGATCTCGTAGGAGATCACCTGCGCCGATGAGCGCAGCGCACCCAGCAGCGGGTACGTCGAACCCGAGGACCAGCCGGCCAGCACGATGCCGTACACCCCGATCCCGGCCACCGCGAGGACGAACAGCACGGCCACGTTCAGGTCGGTCAGCTGCAGCGGAGTGACGATGTCGGTGAACGGGATCCGGACGTCGGGACCGAACAGGATCACCGAGAACGCGACGAAGCAGGAGGTGCAGGCGATGATCGGCGCCGCGACGAACACCACCTTGTCGGCCGCGGCCGGGATGATGTCCTCCTTCAACGCCAGCTTCACGCCGTCCGCCAGGCTCTGTAGCAGGCCGAACGGCCCGGTCCGGTTGGGACCGGGACGAGACTGCATCCGAGCCACCACCCGGCGCTCGGCCCAGATCATCAGCAACGTGGTGACCACGCAGAAGGCGAAGATCAGGACGGCCTTCAGCAGCACGACCCAGCCGTTGTCCTGGCTGAAATCGGCGGTCGGTGCTTCGGCCAGGAAGAGGTTCACGCTGAGGCTCCGATCTGAACCAGGTCGCCGTTGCCGACGCCAAGCACTGCTCGCACGGGACTGCCGTACGAGTTGCTGGGTAGCCAGACGACGCCATCCGGCATCGGTGTCACTGCGAGCGGCAAGGTGATCTCCCCACGATCGGTCGACACCGTAACGGCTGCCCCACCGACGCCGGACGACAGCCCCAGTCCGGCCGCCGTCGCCTGTGACAACCGGACGACGGCGCGGTGCGCCGTGCCGGCCAGATAGGGCTCGCCGTCCTGCAGCCGACCCTGATCCAGCAGCATCGCCCATGTTGAAAGCACCGCAGTCGCAACGCTTTCCACCGCAACCGGGGAGTCTGCCTGGACGGCGGGCGCGGCCGTCCGGGTGCCTTCCCAGGCGCCGAGCTCGACCAGTTCGTCGAACGCGGCCTGCCGGCCTCGAATCCCGAGCCAGATGTCGGCCTCGCCAGCGATCGCATCCAGGACGTCGGCGTCGGTGAGGGCGTTGCTGGTCAGTGCCCGCGGGAAGTCCCGCCAGCGACCCTCCCAGTTCAGGTAGGTGCCGGCTTTCTCGGCCGGTGGCGCGACCGGAAAGACGACGTCGGCGAACTCGGTGACCGAACCGGCCCGGACCTCCAGGCTGACGACGAACGACGCGGCGCTCAGCGCGGCTCGCGCGGCCGCCGGGTCGGGCAGGTCATCGAGGTCGAGTCCGCCGATCAGCAACCCACCGAGCTGGCCGGACCCGGCCGCCTCGATGATCGCGCCGAGGTCGCGACCGGGTGCACTGGGCAGGCTTTCGACGCCCCAGGCAGCAGCGACGTCCACCCGAGCGACGGCGTCCGAGACCGGGCGTCCCCCAGGCAGCAGGCTGGGCAGCGCGCCGGCCTCGACCGCGCCACGCTCCCCTGCCCGCCGCGGGATCCAGGCGATTCGGGACCCGGTCCGCTCGGCCAGCCGGACGGCGGCCGAGAACGCACCGGGCGACTCCGCCAGCCTGGCCCCGACCAGGATGATCGACCCGGGCGCGGCGAGCGACTCGGCGGCCTGCGGCGAATCCAGCGCGGCGGCCTCCTGGCCGGGCACGGTCTCGATCAGCCGACCGGACATCTTGATCAGCCCGCGGCTGGCCCACGGCGCAATCGAGTGCACGGCCTTGTGCCCGGCGAGCACGGACTTGCGCAACCGCAGGAATACCCCGGCTGCCTCCTCCTCGGCTTCCAGGCCGACCAGCAGCACCGACGGCGACGCCTCCAGATCGGCGTAGGTGACGCCGAGGCCGGTGCCGGCCACCAGGCTGGCGAGGAAGGCCTCCTCTTCGGCCGAGTGTGCGCGGGAGCGGTAGTCAATGTCGTTGGTGCGCAGGACGACGCGAGCGAACTTGGCGTAGCCGTAAGCGTCCTCGACGGTCAGCCGACCGCCGGGCAGCACTCCGACGCCGGTGGTGTCGCGGGCGGCGGCCAGGCCGATCGCGGCGGCCTCCAGTGCGGTCGGCCAGGAAACCGGCTCCAGTTCACCGGTCTTCGGGTCGCGCAGCAGCGGCTGGCTCAGCCGGTCGGCATCGGTGGACCACTTGAAGGCCCAGCGGCCCTTGTCGCAGTTCCACTCCTCGTTCACCGCGGGATCCTCGGCGGCGAGCCGGCGAACCACGGTTCCGCGCCGGTGGTCGACCCGCAGCGCGCAGCCGGACGAGCAATGCTCGCAGACCCCCGGAGTGGAGACCAGGTCGAACGGGCGGGAGCGGAACCGGTAGGCGGCACCGGTCAGCGCACCCACCGGGCAGATCTGCACGGTGTTGCCGGAGAAGTAGCTGGCGAAGGGCTGCCCGGACTCGTCCAGCAGCGCCTCGCCGGTGGTGGTCCGAGTGCTGGCCAGGCTCTGCGGCGTCGGCTCAAGGGTTTCCGGCGTCTGGACGGCGACGGTGCGGACCACCGGGTCCGGCAGGTCCACGTGGTAACCGAGGATGCCCGGCGAGAACGTGCCGATCTGCTGGTGCGCACCCCGCATCTGCAGGTCGATGAAGGGATCGCCGGCGATCTCCTTGGAGAACCGGGTGCAGCGCTGGCACAGGATGCAGCGCTCGCGATCCAGCAGGACCTGGGTGGAGATCCGGATCGGCTTCGGGAAGGTCCGCTTCACCTCGGTGAACCGGCTGGAGGCCTGGCCGTTGGCCATCGCCTGGTTCTGCAACGGGCACTCGCCGCCCTTGTCGCAGACCGGGCAGTCCAGCGGGTGGTTGATCAGCAGCAGCTCCATCACTCCGCGCTGCGCCTTCTCGGCCACCGCGGAAGTGAGCTGGGTACGGACCACCATTCCCTTGCTGACCTCGAGCGTGCAGGAGGCCTGCGGCTTCGGCATCGCCCGCTGGTTCCCGTCCGGGCCCGGGGTGGACACCTCGACCAGGCACTGTCGGCAGGCGCCGGCCGGCGCCAGCAGCGGGTGGTCACAGAACCGAGGGATCGCGACGCCGATCAGCTCGGCGGCCCGGATCACCAGGGTTCCCTTCGGCACGCTGACGTCGACGTCATCAATCGAGAGGGAGATGAGGTCAACGCTAGGTTCGGTAACTGTCATCAGGCGCTTGCTCCCGCGAAGAGGGTTGAGGCCACCGGGTCGAACGGACAGCCGCCTTCGGTCAGGTGCCTCAGGTATTCGTCCCGGAAGTACTGCACGGACGACGTGATCGGGCTGGTCGCGCCGTCACCGAGGGCGCAGAACGAGCGGCCCAGGATGTTGTCGCAAATGTCGAGCAGTTTGTCGAGGTCCGCCTCGTCGCCCTGACCGTTTTCCAGCCGGCGCAACACCTGCACCAGCCAGTAGGTGCCCTCGCGGCACGGCGTGCACTTGCCGCAGGACTCGTGCGCGTAGAACTCGGTCCAGCGCAGGACGGCGCGGACCACGCAGGTGGTGTCGTCGAAGCACTGCAGGGCCCGGGTGCCGAGCATCGAGCCGGCCGCGGCGGTCGACTCGAAGTCCAGCGGGGTGTCCAGGTGCGCAGCGGTGAACAGTGGAGTGGACGAGCCGCCCGGGGTCCAGAACTTCAGCTCGTGCCCTTCCCGGATCCCACCGGCCATCGCCAGCAGTTCGCGCAGCGTGATCCCCAGCGGGGCCTCGTACTGACCCGGCCGACGGACGTGCCCGGACAGCGAGAACAGACCGTAACCGGCCGATTTCGGCGTTCCGAGGGCGGAGAACCAGTTTGCGCCGTTGCTGATGATCGAGGGAACGCTGGCGATCGACTCGACGTTGTTGACCACTGTGGGACGAGCGTACAAACCGGCAACGGCCGGGAACGGCGGCTTCAGCCGCGGTTGGCCGCGGCGTCCCTCCAGGGAGTCCAGCAGCGCCGTCTCCTCACCGCAGATGTACGCGCCAGCGCCGGAGTGCACGACGATGTCGATGTTCTTGCCGGAGCCGAGCACGTTCTCACCGAGGTATCCGGCAGCGCGAGCCTCGGCGACCGCCGCCAGCAGTCGACGGTAGACGTGCACGACCTCACCGCGCAGGTAGATGAACGCCCGTTCGGCGCCGATCGCGTGGCAGGTGATGATCGCGCCCTCGATCAGGAACTGCGGCGTCGCCAGCATCAGCGGATCGTCCTTGCAGGTGCCCGGCTCGGACTCGTCCGCGTTAATCACCAGGTAGCGCGGCAGGCCGTCCGGCTTCGGCAGGAAGCTCCACTTCAGCCCGGTCGGGAAGCCCGCGCCGCCGCGACCGCGCAGCCCGGAGTCCTTGACCGCAGTGACGACGTCCGCGGGGTCCATCGCCAGCGCCGTTCGGAGGGCCTGGTAGCCGCCGTTGCGTTCGTAGGTGGCAAGCGTCCAGGACTCGGGGTCGTCCCAGAACGCCGAGAGCACCGGAGTGAGGGTGACGGCCTGTCGCTCGGCTGCAGCTGTGTCGGTGGACATCAGATTCAGCCCTCCTTCTGGGTTCCGGTGCCGGGGTCGTTCTCGCCTTCGGTGGCTTCGCCCGGGGGCTTGCCTGCCGTCGTCCCGGCCCGATCGGCTGTTCCGGCCGGCACCACGGGGGCATCCGAACCGCTACTGCTGGCCGCCCGGGACGTCGAGTCCCTGGCCGCCGAGGCGGTGTCGGCCCGGGTGGTGGCACCGCCGGAGGTGGCACCGTTCGGTTCATCACGCTCGGGGTCGGGTGCCCGCCAGCCCTTCTGCGCGGCCAGCAGGGTGCCCCGCAGGGACGCCGGCCCGGCACCGATGCCCTCGTTGGCGCGACCGTCATCGAACCCGGCCAGCACCTTTGACACCTCTTTGAAGGTGGCAACGGTGTTCGCGCCCCGGGTGGGAACGACGGGCTGCCCGGCCCGGATCTGGTCGACGACGTCGCGCGCCGAGGACGGCGTCTGGTTGTCGAAGAACTCCCAGTTCACCATCACTACCGGCGCATAGTCGCAGGCGGCGTTGCACTCGATCCGCTCGAGCGTGACCTTGCCGTCCTCGGTGGTCTCGTCGTGGCCGATCCCGAGGTGATCCTCCAGCGACTCGAAGATCGCGTCGCCACCCATCACCGCGCACAGCGTGTTGGTGCACACCCCGACGGTGTACTCACCGTTCGGGTGCCGCTTGTACTGGGTGTAGAAGGTCGCGACCGCTGATACCTCGGCCGTGCTCAGGTTCAAAAGGCCGGCGCAGAGGGCGATGCCGTCCGGGCTGACGTAGCCTTCCTCGCTCTGCACCAGGTGCAGCATCGGCAGCAACGCCGAGCGGGCCTGCGGGTAGCGCTCGATGATTTCGGTGGCCTCGACGGTGAGTCGCTCGACCGCCTCTGCTGAAAGGCTCATCGGTCCACGCCGCCCATCACTGGATCAATACTCGCTACCGCCACGATGACGTCGGCGATCTGGCCGCCCTCGCTCATCGCGGCCACCGCCTGCAGGTTCACGAACGACGGGTCACGGAAGTGCGCCCGGTAGGGCCGGGTGCCACCGTCCGACACCAGGTGCACGCCAAGCTCGCCACGGGCCGTTTCGACGGACTGGTAGACCTGCCCGGCCGGTACCCGGAAGCCCTCGGTGACCAGCTTGAAGTGGTGGATCAGGGCCTCCATCGAGGTGCCCATGATCTCCTTGATGTGGTCCAGGCTGTTGCCCATCCCATCGCTGCCGATCGCCAGCTGGGCCGGCCAGGCAATCTTGCGGTCGCCGACCATCACCGGGCCCGGGCCCAGCTCCTGGAGCCGGTCCAGGGTCTGCTCGACGATGTTCAGCGATTCCTTCATCTCGTTGATCCGGATCCGCAGCCGCCCGTACGCGTCACAGGTGTCCCAGGTCTGGACCTCGAAGTCGTAGGTCTCGTACCCGCAGTACGGCTCGCTCTTGCGCAGATCGTGCGGCAGGCCGGTGGAGCGCAGCACCGGACCGGTGATGCCCAGCGCCATGCAACCGGCCAGGTCGAGGTAACCGACGTCCACCAATCGGGCTTTCACCAGTGGGTTTTCGTTGGACAGCTTCTCGATGTCGGCGATGCCCTTGCGCAGCGTCGGAATCGCCTCGCGGACCGCGTCGATCGCGCCCGGGGGCAGATCCTGGGCCAGACCGCCCGGCCGGATGAACGCGTGGTTCATCCGCAGCCCGGTGATCATCTCCAGCAGGTGCAGCACGACCTCACGCTCGCGGAAGCCGACCGTCATCACGGTCAGCGCGCCGATCTCCATCCCGCCGGTGGCAAGCGCGACCAGGTGCGAGGAGACCCGGTTGAGCTCCATCAGCAGGACCCGGATCACGGTGGCCCGCTCGGGCACATCGGCGGTGATCCCGAGCAGCTTCTCCACCCCGAGGCAGTACGCCGTCTCCTGGTACAGCGGGGTGAGGTAATCCATCCGGGTGCAGAAGGTCACGCCCTGGGTCCAGGAGCGGAACTCCATGTTCTTCTCGATCCCGGTGTGCAGGTAACCGATGCCGCAGCGGGCCTCGGTCACCGTCTCGCCGTCGATCTCCAGGATCAGCCGCAGCACACCGTGCGTCGACGGGTGCTGCGGACCCATGTTGACGACGATCCGCTCCTCGCCGAGGCTGGTGGCCTCCTCGGCGATGTCGGCCCAGTCGCCCCCGGACGCGGTGAAAACGCGCCCTTCGGCGGTACTGCCGTCCGGCGGGGTGATCCCGGCGTCGGCGTCAATCGTGGATTCGCTCATCAGTTGTACGACCTCCGCGTGTCGGGCGGCGGGATCGTCGCGCCCTTGTATTCCACCGGGATGCCGCCCAGCGGATAATCCTTACGCTGCGGGTGGCCCGGCCAGTCATCGGGCATCTGGATCCGGGTCAGCGCCGGGTGACCATCGAAGATGATCCCGAAGAAGTCCCAGGCCTCACGCTCGTGCCAGTCGGCACTCGGATACACCTCGACCACCGACGGAATGTGCGGGTCGCTGTCCGGGGCTGCGACCTCGAGCCGGACGCGGCGGTTATGGGTAATCGAGAGCAAGTGATAGACGGCGCGCAATTCGCGACCCGTGTCGTCCGGGAAGTGCACTCCACTGACCCCGGAGAACATCTCGAACCGCAGGTCCGGCTGGTCCCGCAGAGCCTGGGCGACGGCCACGATGTGTTCGCGCCGAACCACGAAGCTCAGCTGGTCGCGGTCGACGACGACGTACTCGATCGCCGTCTCCGGGTCAGTCCCGGCGGCTTTCAAAGCGGTCGCCAAGTGGTCGGCGGCCTCGTCGAACCAGCCACCGTAGGGCCGCGGCGAGGGCGCCTGCAGGGCCACACTGCGAACCAGGCCGCCGTAGCCGGAGGTGTCGCCCGTGCCGCGACCGCCGAACATTCCGTGCCGGGTGGTGACGACGTCCGCCGTCGGGTTGGCGGTCGCCGGCAGCTCGGGTTCCTTGACTCCGTCGGTCACCTGAGCAGGCCCTTCATCTGGGAGGTCGGGGTGGCGGCGAGCGCAGCCGCCTCGGCGGCCTTCGCGGCGTTCACCCGGTTGACCCCGAGCGGCATGTGCTGGATCTGCTTGTGCAGTTCGAGGATGGCGTGGATCAGCATCTCCGGCCGCGGCGGGCAGCCAGGCAGGTAGATGTCGACCGGGACAATGTGGTCCACGCCCTGCACGATCGCGTAGTTGTTGAACATCCCGCCGGACGAGGCGCAGACACCCATCGAGAGCACCCACTTCGGCTCGACCATCTGGTCGTAGACCTGGCGGACGACCGGGGCCATCTTCTGGCTCACCCGGCCGGCGACGATCATCAGGTCGGCCTGTCGCGGCGAGGCGCGGAAGACCTCCATGCCGAAGCGCGCGAGGTCGTATCGCGGTGCACCGGTGGTCATCATCTCGATCGCGCAACAGGCCAGTCCGAACGTGGCCGGCCAGAACGAACTCTTACGCATGTACCCGGCAAGCATTTCGACCGAGGTCAGCATGAAGCCGCTCGGAAGCTTTTCCTCGATACCCATCTACAGGCCCTTCTTCCTTGGCTGTGCGGTCAGTCCCACTCGAGCCCACCGCGCCGCCACACGTAGGCGTAGGCGACGAAAACGGTGATCACGAACAGCACCATTTCGACAAGCGCAGGCCAGCCCAGTCCGTCGAAGGCGACCGCATAGGGCAGCAGGAAGACACTCTCAATGTCGAAAATGATGAAGAGCATCGCCACGAGGTAGTACTTCACCGGGAAGCGGCCGCCACCGGACGCCTGCGGAGTCGGCTCGATCCCGCACTCGTAGGCATCGAGTTTTGCCCGGTTGTAACGCTTGGGACCGGACAATGCGCCCGCCGCGATGGAGAAGAGGGCAAATCCGCCCGCGATCGCCATCAACGCCAGAATCGGGACGTAGGAATTCACGACCGCAGCCCTTCCGATCTCGTCACGCATGTTCTCGGCTCGCACCAGTTCCCGGCTGCTCGCCAGGCGGGGCCCATCCTAGGGGCCCGCCCACGGACCCCAGAGTCAGGGCTCGCGACCGGGTCAAGACCCTCGGAGGATGTTTTTTGTACCGGGCAGACAATCCGGCTTGTGAAGTGATTCACGAGTTGGAGTCTACGACTGCTCAGCGACCCCGCATTACTTAGGCAACCCTTACGAGCAGGCGCTGTCTCGACTACGGACGGATGCCGCGATGCAGCGCGACGATGCCGCCGGAAAGGTTGCGGAATGCGACGTCACCCCAGCCGGCCGAGCTCAACCGCTCGGCCAGTCCAGCCTGGTCAGGCCAGGCCCGGATCGATTCAGCGAGATAGACGTAAGCGTCTGGATTGGAGCTCACCGCGCGGGCCACCCTCGGCAGCGCGCGCATCAGATATTCGGTGTACAGGGTTCGGAACGGCGCCCAGGTCGGGTGCGAGAACTCGCAGACCACGATCCGGCCACCGGGCCGGGTGACGCGCAGCATCTCCCGCAGCGCGCCGTCCACATCCACCACGTTGCGCAGCCCGAACGAGATTGTCACGGCGTCAAAAGCGCCGTCCGAGAACGGCAGGCAGGTGGCGTCACCGGCGACGAAAGCCAGGTCGGGACGGCGCTCGCGGCCGACCCGGAGCATCCCCAGGGAGAAGTCGCAGGGCACCGTGAGTACCCCGGCGTCGACGAACGGCTCGCTGGAAGTTCCGGTGCCGGCGGCCAGATCGAGCGCCTTCTCACCGCGGTGCAGATCCAGCGCCTCGGCGACGGCCCGCCGCCAGCGCCGGTCCTGGCTCAAAGACAGGACGGCGTTGGTGAGGTCGTACTTCGCGGCGACGCCATCGAACATCGTCGCCACTTCATGTGGCGTCTTCTCCAGGCTGGCGCGGGACATGGCTCGATGATCCCACGGGCCGGGCGGCTCAGCGGGGCGGGGTGGACCAGGTCGGCGGAACGTGGGGCGGTGTCGGGGCTGCCGGCGACTGCTGCCAGTTCGGCGGCGGGCCCACCTGGTCCGGCGGCTGGCGGTACTGCGGGTACTGCTGCTGCGGGTACTGCGGCTGCGGGTACTGCGGCTGCGGGTACTGCGGGTACGGCTGCGGGTACGGCCAAGTCCCTCGGGCGGGCTGACCCCCAACCGGCTTGCGCTCAGCCGGGGCGGCCCGCCGGGCCCAGATCACCGTGCCGATCAGGCTGAGCAGGGCGAGCAGCGTGGAGACCACGATTGTCCGGCGCACGGGGGTGGTGACCGCGTTGGCCGGGTCGGGGTCCGCGACCGGCGCGGACGCCACCACCGGGTCGATTCCCGCCACCGGATCTCCGCCCCCGGTGCCGAAGATCTCCACGTCCCACTCCGGGTCGTAGGAGTTGTACTCGACCTTTACGTCGTCACCCACCTCGGGGAGATCCTGGTCGCCCGGCCAGCTCATCGTGGCGATCGAGGTGCGGGTCAGGTCCGCCGACAGCTCGTTGTTCCGGAACTTGATGTCCACCAGGGCGTACCCGCTTACGCCACCGCGCCGGTCGAAGGACAAGGGCTGCTTCAGGCCGTCCACGTCGTACACATCTACGTCCAGGATCTTCGCCCGAGCGGTGGAATCCGCCCAGTCCGGGTCCGGTTCGTCCGCGTCTTGACTGTCGGCGACCGGCAGAGCGTCGACCACCTGGACGAAGGCAACTGTCGTCGCGCCTAGGGCCACAACAGAGAAGATCGCGCTCAGGCTGAGCCCGATGGTCCAGCGTGCTTTCCGGCTGGGCCGGGGTCTCGTCATGCGGCTGAGATTGATCTAGACCAGCCCTCCCGTCAAGCCCGATTCGGACAGTTCTAGGCTGAACCACGATGACGACCGCACCGGCCACGTTGCCCTTGGTAGCCCGCACCGTGCCACTCCCCGATCCCGGCCCCCTGCTGGAGTTGCTGCCTGCCCAGGCAGCGCTGGCCTGGGTGCGCCGCGGTGAAGGGCTGGTCGGCTGGGGAGAGGCGGCCCGGGTCAGTACCTCTGGGCCGGATCGCTTCGGCCAGGCCCAGCGCGCGTGGTCACAGTTGATGGCCCGCTCGGTGATCCGCGACCAGGTCCGCCTGCCGGGCACTGGGCCGGTCGCGTTCGGCTCCTTCGCCTACTCGCCGACGTCGGCGGCCGGCGGTGTGCTGATCGTGCCCGAGGTGCTGATCGGCCATAAAGGCGACACCTGGTGGCTGACCACGATCGGCGTGGGCGCCGTGCTGCCACCGATCCGGCAGATCTCCCCGGCCGGACCACCCCTGGACACCACCGGGACGGTGACCTTCAGCGACGGGATCCGGTCCGCCGGTGAATGGGAATGCGTCGTCGCCGACGCGATCGCCCGGATCAGCGCCGGCACGGTCGAGAAGGTCGTCCTGGCCCGGGACCTCCAGGCGCGCACCAGCGAACCCATCGACCCGCGGCGGCTGCTCACCCGGCTGGCCGAGCGCTACCCGGGGTGCTGGACATTCAGCGTCGACGGCCTGCTCGGCGCCACCCCGGAGATGCTGGTGAAGCTCGAGCGCGGGCTGGTCACCTCCCGAGTCCTGGCCGGCACCATCCGGCGCAGCCAGGACGACGCGCACGATCTGGCGCTCGCCGCATCGCTGGCCCGCTCCAGCAAGGACCTCGAGGAGCACGAGTACGCCGTCCGATCCGTGGCCGACGCGCTCGCTCCCTACTGTGCGACGACGAACGTCCCGGAGTCGCCGTTCGTCCTGCACCTGGCCAACGTCATGCACCTGGCCACCGATGTGACCGGAGTCCTGGCGGACGGCGGGACGTCGTTGCAGCTGGCGGAGGCCCTGCACCCGTCGGCAGCGGTCTGCGGCACCCCCACCGCAGCAGCCGCGGAACTGATCGCAGAGATCGAGGGGATGGACCGGGACCGTTACGCCGGGCCGGTCGGCTGGTTGGACGCGCGAGGAGACGGCGAGTGGGGCATCGCCCTGCGCTGCGCCCGGATCGACCCGGACGACGCGCATTCGCTCCGCCTCTTCGCCGGGTGCGGCATCGTCGCCGGCTCCGACCCGAGCGCCGAACTGGCCGAGTCGAACGCGAAGCTACTCCCGATCCGTGAGGCCCTGCAGACCGAGTAGCGCGCGACCTAGGTCGGACGGGTGGGGGCCACTCAGGCACGCAGATCAACAGCAAACCTGCAGGAGGAGGTGCTCGCCGGGCTCGTTGTGCGTGCTGGAGTGGCCCTCGAGACCCGGGTCAAACTGTTCTAGAGATGTTTGGGCAGCGCGTCGAGGGCGGCAGCGCGCAGCCGGTCGGCCAGGGCACGGTGGGCCGTGCGGTCCACCTTCACCTGGATCACCGAGGTGCCCGGTGGCGGGTTGGCGAGCGCCTTCCGCAGCGCGGGCACGTCGTCCACCACTTGATGTTCCACCCCGTACCCGGCACACAGCGCCCCTAGATCCACCCGCTGCGGGGTAGCGAAAACCCTTTCAAAATGCGCGCTTTCGGGTTCTCCAAGGTCAGCTCGGGCGCCGTGCTCGAGAAGGCTGAAGATCCCACCGCCGCCGTCGTCCACCACGATGATCTGCAATCCGACCCGCTCCTCCAGCGGGCCGACCAGCAGCCCGCCGGCATCGTGCAGGAAGGTCAGGTCGCCGACCAGTGCGCGGACCTGGCCGCTCGGTGTGGCGTCTCCGGCAACGCTCAGGGCCACGCCGGAAGCACTGGAAAGAGTGCCGTCGATCCCCGCTAGCCCTCGATTGGCCAGCACCCGCGCGGCCGGGTCGAAGGCGGGCGCGACCAGGTCGAGATCCCGGATCGGATTGCTCGAGCCGGCGAAGAGGACGTCACCCGGTCCGGTCACGGCGGCCACCTCACGGGCGATCAGTGGACCGGTCAGCCGACCGGCCGAGGCCTCGTCATCCAGCAGCGCATCGATCGCCGTACTGGCTGCGATCCCGGCGGCTCGCCAGGCCTGCGCCCAAACCGGATCCGCCTGGCCGGCCGACGGACCAGCCGGAACCTCCACCGCAGGGACGACGAGGGTGGCTCGGCGACCGGCGTCAGCCCAGTCCGGCCGGCGCGAGACCACCACGACGTCCAGATGGCGCGGCGCTGACCGGGCCAGCAACCGACTGACCGGCCGGGACAGCGTTGGGCGGCCGAAGACCACGACCCGTTCGATGCTCGCCCCCAGCTCCGGCAGATCCAACAGCAGCCGGTAGGGCCCGATCGCGGCACCGGTCCGGGCACCGGAGGACGGCTCGGCCAGCAGCGGCCAGCCCATCGTCGCGGCCAACTCGGCGGCCTCTGCTCCGGTGCCATCACCGGCGTCATCGCCGGCCAGGACGACCGTTCGAGCGACCGGCGACAAGCGCACCCCGATCACGGCGGCGGCCGGGCTGATCGCGGTCAACCCAGAGGTCCCGGTCAGCGGCTCCGGCCAGCGCTGGTCCGGGCGATCACGGGTCTTGCGTCGGTCCAGGGTTTTCGGCAGGTCCGGGGTGAGCGGATCATCGAAAGCCACGTTGAGCTGCACCGGGCCCGGATGGCCACCGGGGTTGCCCAGAGCCGCCGCCACCGCGCGGGCCACCACGTTCCGCCACCCGGTCACCTGGCCTGGATGCCGATGCGGGGCGGGAATCTCGGCGAACCAGCGCACCGCGGGACCGAACATCCGGACCTGGTCAGTAGTCTGGCTGGCACCGGTACCGCGCAGTTCGTGCGGGCGATCGGCGGAGATCACCAGTACCGGGAGGCCGGCGTGGGAGGCCTCCAGGACCGCCGGGTACAGGTTCGCCACCGCCGTCCCGGACGTGGTGATCACCGCTGTCGGCGTGCCCGGTGCGGCCTTGGCCAAGCCAAGGGCGAGGAAACCGGCCGAGCGCTCATCGACCCGCACGTGCAACCGGATCCGGTGCTCATCGGCGGCGTCGGCCAACGCATAGGCCAGCGGCGCGGAGCGGCTGCCCGGGCAGAGCACCACCTGCCGGACGCCGAGATCGGCCAGCGCAGCGACGATCACCGTAGCCAGCGCGGTGGACGGATTCATTGCCTCATCGTCGCGCACCGACCGAGCCAACGCTCCAGCGACCCGTCTGGAGTCCGACGAACCAGCCCACGGCATTGAAGATCAGACGTTAATGACGTCGAAATATTCGAGCGCGACAACGACGCCAGCCGCAATCGCAACCGTGAGCAGGAGTAGCGCCAGAATCAGCTTGCGCAGAGCCGCCAGCACGACACCTGCGAGGGCCAGCACGATGACGACGCCGACAATGAGGATGAGGTCCATCAGTGGTTCTTCCTGCGTGGTGTTCGTGGAGCCAGGCGGACATGCCCGCCGGCGGCCAAGGTACCCGGTTTACCGGGCGATCCAGCGCCACCACCACCAGCGCGAGCGAGCCGGGAACGACGGCGGCTCTGCCTCGGTTCGGCTGTCGTCGGCGCTTGGGCCGGCCGGGGTGGCCAACAACCCGGCCAGGCCGCTGGACCGGAGCGGGCGACCGGCGGCGTCCCGTAATCCGAGAGCTACCTGCAGCACTTCTTCCAGGATCGGCTCCGGCCCGCTCTCCGGCCCGGGCGTCGTGGGAACTCCCGCCAAGGCCCGCTCCTGATCGGCCAGGGCGACCAGGTGTTCCTCCAGTTCGGGGCGGTCCTCGTGGGCAATCAGCCAGTCGATTACCGGCTCGACCGGCAACATCGACACCCGAGGCAGATCCACTGGAGTCGGCTCCTGCTCCGGCTCCAGCGTCGCCCGAGTCGAGACGATCACCAGCTCACCGGCCAGCCGATACCGGTTCAGCCGCAGTACCTCAGCCAGCATCGGTAACGCCGGTTCCAGACCGATCTCCACCGCCGACCGCCAGCGGGAGCCGACGGGGGTCACCCCCAGCCTGCCCCGCAGCACCGTCGTGGACTGGGCCGGCTCAGCAGCCAGCGCCACCTGGAACGCCGCCACCGTGACCCGCGGCGCGATCAACTGCCGGACCTCCGCCTCGAGCCCGGCCCAGGCCTGGTCGGCCCACATCAGGATCTCGGCCGCCCGCCGGCACAGGCCGTCGTCCGCCTGCAGCCAACCCGGCCCGGTCGCGGCCAGCAGATTCAGCAGTTGGGCCTGGGCATCCGTGGTCCCGGCCCGGTGCGCTCGGACGAACGGGATCCGCTTCAGCAACACCGCCGCGAGCCGAGCACTCAGCGGATCGTCCAACCAGTCCGGCAGGTACGCCACGACGATCGGCACCAGTTCAGCACCGAATCGGACCGGCGCCCGTTCCACCAGCCGAAGCAGGGCCGAGGCTTCCCACGGCTCATCGCCCACCCCCTGGCCGAACGCCTCCGCCACCATCGGCCCCGGATCGGCGTCCGGGTAGGTCCGGGCCGCCCGGTGCAGCAGATACTCCACCGCCGGGCCACGCAGTCGGGGGTCACCGGCAATCCGGCCGGACGCCGTGGCGACTGCCACCTGGAGAGCGACCGGTTCCGCCACCAGCGGGTCGGCCCGGGTGGAGGCGATCAATCGGGCCGAGTCCACCGCACCGGCCAGCAACGCGATCACCGGCGCCGGAAGTTCGCCGGCGTCCGACAACAGCGGGAAGATCCACCGGGCCAGGGCCGCGCCGTCCAACGGTCCGACCACCGCGGCGACCCGCACCCCGGCGACGCCATCCAGCAGTACCTCGGCGGCCCGCTCGGCGAGTCGGCCGATTCCCACGGTGCCCAGGTCGAGACCACCGATCAACCGGGCAATCCGGTGCGCGAAGTCGATGCTGCGCAGCATCAGCACACCGCAGCGCACATCTCCCACCGGGTCGTCGTGCGGCAGGTCGTGCGTCAGCCGGTGCGCCAGCGTGGTCAACGGTCCGATCAGCCGAGCAGGTAGATCCGGGTCGACCGGCCGCGGTGCCGCCGCCGGCAGCGGCGGGGGCCGGCGGGCCAGCCAGGAGTCATCGGCCAACGCCAACCGCAAATAGCCGACGAAGGCCACGTGGATCTCGTTGGCGTGCGGCGGCTGCGCGTCGAGCGCTGAGCGCAGCCGCTGCCAGGCCCGTTCGGTCTCGTCCAGCGGCAGCTCGGTCACCAGCGCACTCGCCAACCGGAGGCCGTCAACGAGAGGGACCGCCGCGGCGAGTGACCCCGCTAGATCCATCGCCTCGACAGGCCGGATCTTGTCCCGGGCTCGGAGACATCGTTCCAGGGCGGTGTAGTCCTCGCAGCAGAGGTTCAGGGCAAGGCGCGACCAGTCGGTGACCTTGATCAGCTGCCCGAGCTGGGTCCGGCGGTGCTCCACCCCCGCAACCAGGCAGCGAGTGGCCTCCACCCGCGGATCGATCACCACCACTGGCAATTCATCGCGCCGGGTCAGTCGATCGACGTCCGATTGTGGGACGACGCTCAGTACCGGGCAGCTCCAGCCCTCGTCGTTGTCGTCGGTCGCGACCAGGGCCAGTACGTCGTCCCATCGTTCGTGGGTCGAGAACGACAACCGCAGGCAGGCCTGCGGTGACGCGAAGAAACTGACCGCGCCGATCCACAGCGCGCCCTGATCGGCATCCGGGGCTGCCAGGACCACCGGCGGTCCACCGTCCAGCGCCGCCGCCACCGCGTCGATCAAGGCGCCGAGCGCTCCGAGCCGCAAGGAGGAGACGTCGCTGACGAAGTCGACCACGGACGACAGGTTGATCACGTCACCAGCCGCCGGCGGCGCGTCACCCGGAGAGTCTTTGTTGTTGCCCCGGACCGTGTTTAGACTAGGCGGGCGGTGCCAACGCGGCGCCCGCCAGAGTTCGATCGGCCGGACGAAGCCCGGAGCCAGGGCCCGGGCCTCGGCCTGCGGGTCGATCAGCACATGGCTGGTGGACGCCTGCACGTGGTACCAGAGGGCACCCTGCGAGCGGAGGTGGAACCGTAATCGCGTCTGACGCGTCATCCCCTCACCAGCCATCACCACCAGAGGTCCTATTCTCGGCGGGTGCCGACTCAGACCATTTCAGAAAACTTTGATCCGCAGTCGTGGGACGTCGTCCCTGACCATGACTTTACCGACATCACCTATCACCGATGCGCGCTTGCCGGACCCGCCGGTGCAACCGTTCGCATCGCCTTCGACCGGCCTGAGGTACGCAACGCCTTCCGCCCACACACGGTGGATGAGCTGTACCGCGCGCTGGATCATGCCCGCCGCACCCCAGACGTCGGAACCGTGCTGATCACCGGCAACGGGCCCAGCCCAAAGGACGGCGGCCGGGCCTTCTGCTCCGGCGGCGACCAGCGGATTCGCGGTCGCTCCGGCTACCAGTACGCATCCGGCGAAGCGAGCGATTCGGTGGACGCCGCCCGGGTCGCGGCCGAGGGCGGGCGGCTGCACATCCTTGAGGTGCAGCGGTTGATCCGGACCATGCCGAAGGTGGTGATCGCCGTCGTCAATGGCTGGGCCGCTGGTGGTGGCCACAGCCTGCACGTGGTCTGTGACCTGACCATCGCCAGCCGCGAGCACGCCCGGTTCAAGCAGACCGACGCGGACGTCGGCTCCTTCGATGCGGGCTACGGTTCGGCCTACCTGGCGAAGATGGTCGGCCAGAAGTTCGCTCGGGAGATTTTTTTCCTCGGCCGGGACTACGACGCCGAGACGATGCAGCGGATGGGCGCGGTCAACCTGGTCGCCGATCACGCCGACCTGGAACGCACGGCCCTGGAGGTGGCAGCGGAGATCAATTCCAAGAGCCCGACCTCGCAGCGAATGCTGAAGTTCGCCTTCAACCTCGCCGATGACGGTCTGATGGGTCAGCAGGTCTTCGCCGGTGAGGCCACTCGACTGGCGTACATGACGGACGAGGCGGTGGAGGGCCGGGACGCCTTCCTGCAGAAGCGGCCGCCGGACTGGTCGCCCTACCCGTACTACTACTGAGCCACTCGGGGAGCGAGCCCGTTGAACCATCGTGGACTCCTAGGACGTACCTCATGTCACTGCGCTAAGTAGCGCTATTTGAGCCCTCCGACGTGACAGGCTCTATTCACTGGCACCGAGTGCGCCATCCAGGCGCTCTCATCGCAGATTCCCAGAGGGGAGCGGCACTGTGCTGCTGAGCGCACTTCCCGCGCTGGCCTACGTAGGCCTGATCGTCTACTCCGTGATCGACTGCGCCCAGACACCGGCGGAGGAATTGCCCCCGCCAGGCCGGGCCTGGTGGATGACGGGCATCCTGCTGGTTCCGGTTCTCGGTGCCGCTGCCTGGCTGCTCGCCGGTCGGCAGGGACGCGGTCGGCACGAGCGGGCACCGGCCGGCCCGGAGAGATCCGCGGGCTACGGCTGGACTGCCGAGGGGGTGGCACAGCACCCGATCGGCCCGGACGACGACCCGGAATTCCTGGCCAGCCTAGGTCGCGCCCAGCGCGAGCAGAAGCGGTTGCTTACCCGCCAGGAGGAAGACCGGCGACGACGCGAGCAGCAACAACGCGACGAGCCGGGCGCGCCCGACTAGCACCAAGCCCCGAAGTGGCTGCCGGATTCGACCGGGTAACCGGGTTAAAACCGGCAGGCACTTCGCGGCGCCAAGATCCGCTTAGAACGGCACGATGTCTCGGTGCAGGACCCGGTGGCGGAGGGCGGCGCGGAAGAGTTCGGCGGCACCGGAGCGGACCCGCAACTGCCGATCAAGCAGGGCGCCGGACTCCTCGACCAGCTCCAGCCAGCGCAATTCCCGCAGCACGGCGAAGAACAGCGCGCTGGTATCGGACTCCGAGGGGGCCCGACGTCCGGCCACCCGCCAGCCGGACTCGGTGATCACCGCCTGCACCAGGATCCGCACCTCTTCCTCGCCGACGACGTCACCCGGGGCCAGGACGGCAAGGACGACTTCCCAGGCCACCGACAGCGCCGAGTGCTCCGGTCCGACCAGCCCGGCGGCAACGGCCTGCCAGAGGGTACGGCCGTCGGCCAGCGCGGCCCGCCCGCTCGGGGTCAGGGTCAGCCGGGAGGCCCGCCGCCGGCACAGCCCCAACCGCTGGGCGGTCTCCCGCAACACCAGCACCGGGTAGGCGTCGACCTCACGATTCGCCGGGCCGATCAGTTCTTCCCGCCAGCCGAGCTCATCCAGCGCCCGGGAAACGGTCCGGGGCGGCAGGTACCCGGCGGCGGTCAGCGCCAGACCCTCGCCGACCTCGGTCAGCAGCCAGTCCAGCGGTCGCAGCAGCGCCCGGGCCGGGGCCGCCATCCCCGGGTCGATCGGCTCGCGCAGGGCGGTCTCCAGCGGCGCCAGCAGCCCGCCCCGGGTGGTGGAGCGCGGACCTCGAACCCAGTGGTCCAGTCGCTCGTCCAGGATGCCGTCGTAGAGCGCGTCGCCACCCAGTTCGTAGCGTGGCGTCATCATCACGTCGAGGGTGACTTCGGCCTGCTGATCACGCCAACCCCTGGCCCCCGGTTGCAGGTCACCCACGGCGACCGCCAACTCGAGCCGGTCAGCGACCGCCTCCCGGGCCTGCGCCTCGGTCGGGCCAAGGGTGGAACCCCAGGTCAGCAGTTCGGTGTCGGGCGGCTCGATGCCGGAGCGCTGCATGGCCCGGCGGACGACGGTACGACCCCGGTCCGGGGCTTGATCACCGGTGAGCAGGATCTGCCGGGTGGTCTCGCTGCGGGCGATCGCGGAGTACCGCTGCATGCCCAGCCCGTCCAGCAACGCCGCGAGCGCAGAGGCGACTCGCCAGCGGCCGCTCGCGTCGGACATCCAGGACCGGTTCAGCTCGTCCCAGCAAAATTGTTGCAACCGCCACTGTGTGACGGACTCGGGTCCTTCCCCTGCGGTCAGGGATTCCCACGCCGCCCGCGCGTCCTCTGCGACGTCGGGTTCAACGCGGCCGATGGCGGCCAGCGCCTGTTCCACGGAGTGCACGCTCTCAGCCTGCCACTAGAGGTGCCCGCACCGAAACCTGCCGCGCCCTCCATCCTGCGCAGCCCTTACCCTGGCAAGGTGACTTCCGGCCCCACCGCCCGCGTGCTTACCCCCATCCTGACCAGCGGTGACGACGCAATCCGGGGCCTGCTACCGGCCCTGCGGGCCGCCTTGAACGGAAGCGGCCCGGCGATGCGGCTCTCCGATCATGTTGGAGCCGAAGCGATCGAACTGCACCCCCCGGACGACGAACCGACCGATCCCACCGCTGTCGCGGTCACCACCTCCGGCTCCAGCGGCGCACCGAAAACCGTGTTGCTGTCCGCGGCAGCCCTGTTGGCCTCGGCCGCGGCCACCCACGATCGACTCGGTGGCTCTGGCCACTGGCTGCTTGCGCTGCCCGCCCAGCACATCGCCGGGGTGCAGGTCCTGGTCCGGTCGCTGATCGCGGACACCCGCCCGGCCGTGCTGGATCTGTCCACCCGGTTCACCCCTGAGGGTTTCGTCGAGGCGGCCGGCCGGGTCGGTGGGCGCCCGGGTGCGCGCCGGTACACCGCACTGGTGCCTACCCAGCTCTCTCGGCTGCTGACCGCACCGGGTGACTCTGGCGCCAAGGCGGTCGAGGCGCTGCGCGGGTTCGACGCCGTCCTGGTCGGTGGCGCAGCGATCGGCTCGGTCCTGCGCGAGCGGGCGCTGGACGCCAGGGTCCGCCTGGTCGCCACCTACGGGATGAGCGAGACCTGCGGCGGCTGCGTCTACGACGGCAAGCCGTTGGACGGCGTGCGCGTGCGACTGGACGAGGGCCGGGTACTGCTCGGCGGGCCGATGCTGGCCCGGGGCTATCTGCGCGAGCCGGAGGCCACCGCAGCCGCGTTCGGTACCGACACCGGCGGGCAACGCTGGTTCCGGACGGACGACGCCGGTCAGTGGGACGGCGACCGTCTGCAGATCCTCGGCCGGCTCGACGCAATGATCATCACCGGCGGGGTGAACGTCGCGCCCGGGCCGGTGGAGGCCGCCCTGCAACGGCTGCAGGGGGTGGCCGAGGCCGTCGTGGTCGGCCTGCCCGACCCGGAATGGGGACAGCGGGTGGCAGCCGCACTGGTGCTGTTGCCGGGCGCCGCCCCGCCGTCCCTCGCCCAGGCCCGAGCCCTGGTCACCGCTGAGGTGTCGGCCGTGGCCGCGCCCCGGCAACTGACCCTGTTCGACGTGTTGCCGCTTCGCGGTCCCGGCAAACCGGACCGCACGGCGATCGAAACGGCGCTGGCTCAAACCCCGCCACTGGAAGGACTCTGAGATGGCAACCACCACCCAGTGGGTGGCCGGCGCCCGGCTGCGGACGCTGCCGCTCGCGGTCGCACCGGTCGTCGTCGGCACCGGCGCCGCGATCGATCTGGGCTTCTGGGGCTGGGGCTCGGCACTGCGTACCGTCCTGGCCCTGATCGTTTCGCTGGCTCTGCAGGTGGCGGTGAACTACGCCAATGACTACTCGGACGGGATCCGGGGGACGGACGACAACCGGGTCGGGCCGTTCCGGCTGACCGGTTCCCGGGCGGCGACCCCGGCACAGGTGAAGAACGCCGCTTTCGCCGCGTTCGGGGTGGCAGCGGTGGCCGGCCTGGCGCTGGTGGCGCTCAGCGGCACCTGGTGGCTGCTGAGCGTCGGCGTGCTCTGCATTCTGGCGGCCTGGTACTACACCGGCGGACGGCGTCCCTACGGGTACGCCGGGCTCGGCGAGATCGCGGTCTTCGTCTTCTTCGGCCTGGTTGCCGTGCTCGGCACCTGCTACACCCAAGCCGGGACGACGTCCTGGGCCGCGCTGGCCGGAGCGGTCGGGATCGGCTCGCTGGCCTGCGCCGTGCTGGTCGCCAACAACCTGCGGGATATCCCGACCGACGCACTCGCCGGCAAGATCACCCTCGCCGTTCGATTGGGGGACGGCGGAACTCGCCGGTTCTACCTGTTCCTGATCGTGCTGCCGTTCCTGGCGGCGCTGGCCGTCGTCCCGGTGCAGCCTTGGGCGGCGTTGGCGCTGCTGGCGATTCCGCTGGCCGTGCCCGCGGCCCGGACCGTGACCGGCGGCGCCCAGGGGCTGGCCCTGCTGCCGGCGCTGCGGGACGCCGGCCGGCTGTCGCTGGTCTACGCCGTCCTACTGGGTGTCGGTCTCGCGCTGTAGCTTCCGTTCGGCTGCCGCGACGTCGGCGTCCTCGGCGTCGGCGTCGGCCTGTCCGAGACCCTGACGGTGATCGATCCGGGCGCTGATCCGCTCCGAGATGCCTCGAGCCACGGCGTCCCGCTGCTTGCCCAGCAACAGGTATGACAGCGCCAGCGAGATCCCGGCGGCCAGCACCAGCATCAGGATGCTCGGCCGGACCCCGACCGCGTAGAGCAGTATCAAACTGCCGACGAACAGCGCCAGCCGCAGTACCGAGTACTTGATCAGAGCCAGATGCACCTGCTCAGCCTAACCGTTGCCACTCAAGCTTTCCCGGCCCGCTGTCGACAAGCCGAGCGTCAGCATTCACCCGTCCGAGTGACGGCCAGGCAGGGGAACCCCGATGCAGCTTCTTGGCGAACGCACCAGCGGTAGCACCAACTCCGATTTCGCGCGGCGGCGTGGAGCCCGAGTGCGCGCCCGGACCTTCATCCGACCGAAGCGGGCCCGCCACGACAGCGCCGGCACGCTCGCCCTGGAATTGCCGAACCCGCTGCTCACCGTGCCGATGGCGACCGTGCAGCCGACCGACCCGGACGCCGACCAGGAATCCAACCAGGAAGACACCGCGGAATGGCCGGACCGGCCCCGACCGGCGATCGACCTGTCCGGGCACCCGAATCTGATCGTCCCCGGGAGCACCGCTGGCTTCCCCGTCTTCACCGCCGAGCAGGACCGGTTGCCGGATCCGGTCCAGCTCGCCATCGAACCCTCCCGCCTGCCCGAAGCGATGCTCGCCGCAGTGACGGGCATCGTCGCCGGGCTGGCCGCCTGGAGTACCGCCGCCCCGCAGACGATCTGGATTCCGTTGACGGCACTACCGGCCGTCGGATTGATCGCGCTACTGCTGCCGGGCGGGCACTGGGCTCGGGCGGCTCGGGCCGGTGCCCTGCTGGCCGTCGCCGCCACGCTGCCGGTGATCTCACCCGCGATGACGCCGGTCACCCTGATGATCGCGTTGGCCATTGCCGCCCTCTACCCGATGCTGGTCAGCTCGCTGGCCGGCCGGGTGGTCACGATGCTGGCGATCGGCGCTCTGGCCACCCCGCTCGTGGTGGCGGCACTGACCGACGGCCCGATCAACTTCTTCCGCTATCTGCTGGCCGCCGACGGTGATCCGACCACCGCAGTCCGGCTGGCCCTCGGCTCCGGGATCCTGGTCGTGGCGCTGGTCGGCAGCTCCACGATGGCGGCCCGGCGGACCCTGACCCGCACCGCGTCGGTCGCCGTCATCCGGGAACGCACGGCCCGGGCCGCCACCGCCCGGCTGGGCGCGGCCGCCAACTGTGACGCCACCACCGGCCTACCCAACCGGGAGTCGTTGTTGCGGGCACTCACGATCACCCTGGCGGACGGCGACCGGCTCCGGCATCCATCCGCCGGACTATCGGTTCAGCCCGGCCGGGTCGGCCTGATCCTGATCGAGCTCGAACGGTTCCCCGAGCTGGCCGACAGCCTGGGGTCGGCCGTCGCCGACGATGTCGCCGAGCGAGTGGCCGGCCGGTTGCGGACCGGTTTCCCGGCTCCGGCCTTCCTGGCCCGAGTCAGCCGACACCAGTTCGCGCTGCTGCTGCAGAACGCGACGGACGACTCCTGCGCCACCCTGGCCCGAGAGATCACCGCGCTGCTCAGCACCCCGATCCGCACCGAAGACTGCGACCTGGCCGTCACCTGCTCGATCGGTGCGGTGCTGGCCGGACCGGGGCTGCGCACCGCCGACGACCTGCTGCAGGCTGGTGACGAGGCCTCCCGGGCAGCGCAGCGTTCGGGACGTTCGCGCTGGGTGATGTTCGACCAGGCGGTACGGGCGCAGGCGTTCAGCCAGGCCACCCTGGAGATCGAACTGCGGGACGCCATCGCGCTCGGGACGATCGAGGCCACCTTCCAGCCGGTGCTGGCCTTCGGACCCGACGAGAACACCGAGGACCGGATCGTCGGTGCCGAGGTACTCCCGGCGTGGACCCGAGCCGATGGCAGCACGGTCGAACCACACCGTTTCCTCCCGCTGGCGGACGAACTCGGCCTCGGGGTCGTGCTCGGCATGCAGGTGATCCGGCAGGGGTTGGCAGCGCTGCTCTGCTGGCGGCACGCGGGCGTGGACATCGATCAGATCTGGGTCAACGTCGCGCCGAGCCAGCTGGAGGATCCGGAGTTCGCCCATGAGGTGGCCGCCCAGCTGGCGATCCGGGGCCTGCCTTCCTCCTGCCTGGTGCTGGAGATCGCGGCCGGCCATCTGGTCGAGTCGCAGCGGTGCCTGTCCACGCTGGGCGTCCTGCGTTCGCTCGGCATCGCGGTCGCGCTGGACGAGTTCGGCCGCAGCGGCACCTCGCTGTCGGCCCTTCGCCGGCTACCGATCAGCGCGGTGAAGCTCGATCCGTCGCTGGCCGCCGAACTGGGCCGACTGGACGCCGTCCCGAAGGCCATTGCCCAGCTCTGCCGCACGCTCGGACTGCGGGTGCTGATCGATGGGGTGGAGACGATGGTGCAGTTGCGCGGCGCCCGGGAAATCCAGGCGGATGCGGTTCAAGGGTTCGCCATCGCCCGGCCGATGTCCGCCGAGGACGTGACAAATCTGCTCACTCTGAGACTGCCTCGTGACTTCCGGCTGCGCTGATCCGAACCGCTCAGGCATACAGTGAACAGGTGATAAAGGTCCTCCTCGTTCTCGCAGCGATCGGGGTCACCATCTACGCCGCCATCGACTGTCTGCGCAGCGATGACGCCGAGATTCGCGGCTTGCCGAAACCGCTGTGGCTCCTCGTGATTGTTGCTTTCCCGCTGTTCGGTGGTGTGCTCTACATCCTGCTCGGCCGGCAGCCGGCGCCGGGGTCACCGACCTCCCGCCGGCTGCGCACGGTCGCACCGGACGATGACCCCGACTTCCTTCGCTCGCTCGACCCGCCGCGCATCGTCGACAGTGATGACGACGACGACGGCAAACCCTCGACGTCCTGAATGTCAGCCGACGCCGGCATATCCGTGGAACCCGACGAAGAGGAAGTTCACCCCGACGAAGTTGAACAGCAGGCAGGCGAAACCGGCCACCGCAAGGTAGGCGGCCCGCCGGC
>JANNPJ010000060.1:0-30665 GCA_031400005.1 Kineosporiaceae bacterium
GCGGGGACGCTGACTTCGACCTCGCCTGGCGTGAGGGCCTGCAGCGCCGCTTCCGGGCCATGGTCGCGGAACAACGAACTTTAAAGCAGGCGCTCAGCGAGATACGTAAGAGCCAGGACCTGGCTACCGGGCCTGATCTGAGCCTGATCGACGCGCTACCCGTGACAGATCAGGACATCACGCTCCTGCCGGATGCCTATCAAAGACGGCTGTACGACGCGTTCCACCTACAGATCCGGTACGACGATCGAGGAAACACCCTGGTCATCAGGGTCACCATCGACTCAGAGACCGCGCCGGGGCTGGCCGAAGCGGCCAAGGACACGATGCGCAGCGGGCCAACCTCGAATGACAGCGGTTCAACCACCGAGCAGCCTGGATCCCCACCTATCACAGGCGGGGGGATGTTTTGTGTGCCCCCGGCAGGATTCGAACCTGCGCCACCGCCTCCGGAGGGCGGTGCTCTATCCCCTGAGCTACGGGGGCTCAGGAACCGGAACGACCTTAGCAGTCACCGTCGGCCGTTCACCAACGCGTTCCCTGAAGCGGGTGCCGAGCGCCTCGGCTCGATGCATCGACGAGGGGCCAGGTGGACACCGTCGGATCCGGCAGTTGCCCAGTTCCGGCGGGGGTCGTGTCAGCCGCAGTTGTCGCCCAGCCTGGTGTTCGCGCCGTCCAGCAGGGCGTCGAGGAAGAGTGCGGCTTCCTCGGCAGCACTCTCCGGGTTGCCGAGGATGATCGCCTCGATCAGCCGGGAGTGGTCCTCGTCCTCGTGCGGAGCCAGCTCTTCGACGTTCCGTCGCACGTTCTCCTGCAGCGCGCCGATCAGGTTGTCGTAGAGATCGGCGAGTACCGGGTTGTGCGAGGCCTGAGCGATCGCCCGGTGCAACTCGACGTCCATGGTCACGATGGCGTCGACGTCCCCTTCGCGACGGGCAGTGACCCGGCGGGCCAGGAGATCCTTCAGGATGGCGATGTCGTCGGGGGTCCGGCGGACGGCGGCGAGACGGGCGGCGCCTACCTCGAGGGTGCGGCGTACTTCGAGGACGTCGACGTGCTGGGCGGTCTTCACCCGGCGACTGACCGCGCCGGCCATCTCGTTGGCCGCGAGCACGTACGTGCCCGAGCCCTGTCGACGTTCCAGGAGCCCGGCATGAACGAGGGACTGAACTGCCTCACGCACCGTGTTGCGGCTGGTTGCAGTCAGTTGGGAGAGCTCCGACTCGGTCGGGATGCGGGAACCGACGGCCCAGGTGCCGGCGGTGATCTGCGCCCGGAGCTGTTCGATCACCTGCTCGATCAATCCGGCCCGGCGCGCGGTGCGCATCGGAGCGGGGATCTCGGTCAAGGACGTTGACATCGGGTCATCCTACCAATCGCGAAATAATGTGTACCTTTGGTGCATGGCCGCCAACACCACACGGATGTCTCCGGCCCATGATGGAACAGCAGGTACTGCACAGGTGCGGAACGCGGCGATTCATCCTGATCAGCGTCCCACGTCAAGCCAAGAAATAGGGGTTCGGACACGTTTAGGTCGCACGTCACTGCCGAACTGGACGATCGCGGCGGCGTTCGTCGGGATCGTGCTGATGGCGATGAACCTCCGATCGGCCGTGACAGCAGTCCCACCGCTGCTCGACCGGATCTCCGCTGAACTGCACTTCAGTGCAACGGTGATCGGCATGCTCGGCGCGCTCCCAGTCGTGGCCTTCTCGGCCGCCGGGCTGGTCGGCGTCCGGTTGCTGCGACGTTTCAGTGCCGAGCGGCTGGCCGTCGGCGTCCTGCTCGTCGAGGCATTCGGTCAACTGGCCCGACCCTGGGCCGGCAGCGCGGCCGGTTTCCTGATCGTCAGCGCGTTCACGCTCCTCGGCATGGGGATCGGCAACGTCCTCCTTCCTGCCCTGGTCAAGGCCTGGTTTCCGAACCGAATCGGGATGGTCACGGCGGCTTACGTCACAGTGCTCGCGCTCGGCACCTCGGTTCCGGCCTTGGTCGCCGTCCCGGTCGCGGTCGACCTCGGCTGGCAGCGCGGACTGGCGCTGTGGGGGGCGGTCGCCTTGTTGCCGATTCCGGCCTGGCTGATCGCTGCCCGGGCGGCGCGGGTCGTCCCGGTCCGTGCGCTCCCAGAGAGTCGGCAACTCCCGGACAGCGAGCCGATCCCGAAAGGCCAGCAACCGCCCGACGGCGAGCATCAGCCAGAGGGCCAGCATCAGCCAGAGGGCCAGCAGCGGCCGGACGGCGAGCATCAGCCAGAGAGCCAGGAGCGGCCGGATGGCCAGCCGCAGCCGGAGGGCCAGCAGTTCCCGGACGGACAGACTTCCGCCGACCGCCGCCCACAGCGGATCGCCGTCCATCGCAGCCCGATTAGCTGGGGCCTGGCCCTGCTCTTCGGGATGAACGCGCTGAACATCTACGCCATGTTCACCTGGCTGCCGGTCCGATTGGTGGACGCCGGAGCCAGCGAGGCCAGGGCTGGGGCGATGCTCGCGATCTTCGCCGGGATCGGCTTCATCCCCTCGCTGGTGATCCCGATGCTGCTCGGCCGGATCGGTCGGGCCGGGTTGATGACGGTCGTGTGCGTCGGGTTCTTCGCCGCCGGGTACGCCGGTCTGCTGCTGGCACCGATGACCTGGACCGTGCTCTGGGCGGTGCTGGCCGGCATCGGCGGGGGCGGGTTTCCGCTGGTCTTGACGCTGATCGGACTGCGCTCGGCAACCGCGGCTTCGGCCGGCGCGCTCGCCGGCTTCGCCCAGGGCATCGGCTACCTGGCGGCCGCGACCGGACCGTTGCTGGTCGGGCTGCTGCACGACCTGACCAACGGTTGGGTGGCGCCGTTCGGCTTCCTCGCCGGCACGCTGGTGCTGATGCTCCTCGGCGGGTGGCTGTGCTCCGGCGACGGCACGGTGGACGACGACCTCCGCCGCCGTGCGGCGTACCGCCCGGGAGGATTCAGTCGTTGATCGCCGCGCTTGAGCGGCACTGGCGGGGTTGACTCCTCCCCGCCGGTACAGGTGCCGCCCACTGGGCCCTGATCTGGCGGAGAAAGTCGGTGCAGGTGCACCGTACGATTGGTCAACGTGACTCCCGATGAACTGTCCGCTGCCATCCGGGCCTGCCTGGTGACCGTTGTAGCCGAAGGCGAGCTCGCCGCCGCCGTCCCGACCCAGGTCCGGGTCGAGCGACCGAAGCAGCGCGACCACGGCGACTGGTCCACCAACATCGCGATGCAGATGGCAAAGCAGGCAGGACGGCCACCCCGGGAGATCGCCCAGTTGCTGGCCGGGCGGCTCAGCGAGCTGCCGGGGATCAAGAGTGTGGACGTCGCCGGGCCGGGGTTCCTGAACGTCATCCTCGACACCGGCGCGGCCGGTGAACTGGTCCGCACGGTGGTCGAGGCGGGTGCCACCTACGGGCGCAGCGACCTGCTGGCCGGACATGTGATCAACCTGGAGTTCGTCTCCGCGAACCCGACCGGTCCGCTGCACGTCGGCCACACCCGGTGGGCTGCCCTCGGTGACGCGATCGGCCGGTTGCTGACCGCCACCGGCGCCCAGGTCACCCGCGAGTTCTACGTCAACGACGCCGGTGCCCAGATGGACCGGTTCGGCGCCTCGGTGCTGGCCCGGCTGCGTGGCACCGACATGCCGGAGGGTGGCTACCCGGGGGAGTACATCGCCGAGCTGGCCGTCGCGGTCCGGGAGCAGCGTCCGGATGTCGACCAGCTCCCGGACGACGAGGCCCTGGTGGTGGCACGGGATCTGGCCTATGCGATCCAGAGCGGCGAAAACCGGCAGACCCTGGCCGGAATCGGCGTCAGCTTTGATGTCTGGTTCTCCGAGAAGAGCTTGCATACCTCCGGGGCGGTCGAACAGGCGGTGGCTCGGCTCCGCGAGCAGGGCCACGTCTATGACGAGGGTGGCGCAGTTTGGTTGCGTACCACAGACTTCGGGGACGACAAGGACCGGGTGATGATCAAGGCGGACGGCGAGACGACGTACTTCGCCTCCGACGCCGCCTACTACCTGTCCAAGAAGGACCGTGGCTTTCCGGAGAAGATCTACCTGCTCGGCGCCGATCACCACGGATATGTGCAGCGGCTGAAGGCGATTGCCGCCTGCGCCGGTGATGATCCGGAAAAGTCGATCGAGGTCCTGATCGGTCAGCTGGTCAACTTCGGCGGGGCCAAGCTGAGCAAGCGGGCCGGCAACATCGTCGAGCTGAAGGACCTCGTCGACTGGTTGGGCGCGGATGCCGTGCGGTACAGCCTGGCCCGCTATCCGGCGGACTCGCCGCTCACCCTCGACGGCGAGGTGCTGAAGAAGCGCAGCAACGACAACCCGGTCTTCTATGTCCAGTACGCGCATGCGCGGCTCTGCTCGCTTTCCGCTCAGGCCCGCGACCACGGCGTGGACCGGTCGGTCTTCGAGCCGGCCCTCCTCGAGCACACCACCGAGGGCGCGCTGATCGCGGCCCTGGCTCAGTTCCCGGCGATCGTCGCGCATGCGGCCGAGCTGCGCGAGCCGCACCGGGTGGCCAGGCATCTGGAGGTGCTGGCCGGGGCATTTCACAAGTGGTACGACGAATGCCGGGTGACGCCGCGGGGCGACGACCCAGTGACTGACGTTCACCGGACCCGACTGTGGCTCGCCGAGGCCACCCGCACCGTGTTGGCCAATGGCCTGCAGTTGCTGGGTGTCGGCGCGCCGGAACGGATGTAGACCATGGCTGCCCACGAAGCAGGAGAACTGCACAGTCCCGGCTACGGCGGGGTGGCCACCGTGCCGTCCTGGTTGCGCCCGCCGGATGATCTGAACGCCCTGATGCCCGCGCTGTGGGCCAGTACCGTGCAGCGAGCCGATTCGGGCGCGGTCCAGGTGGCCGGGATCGACGTCCGGAAGATCGCCGAGCAGTACGGCACCCCCGCCTACGTCCTGGATGAAGAGGACTTCCGGGCGCGGGCAACGGCCTTTCGGGACTCGTTCGCGGAGGCGTTCGCCGAGGTCGGCGGCGCCGATGTGTACTACGCGGGCAAGGCCTTCCTCTGCACCGCAGTTGCCCGCTGGATCGCCGAGGACGGGCTCTTCCTGGATGTCTGCTCCGGCGGGGAACTGGCGGTCGCCCTTCGGGCCGGGGTTGCGCCGGAACGAATTGGCTTGCACGGCAACAACAAACTGGACGACGAGATCGAACGGGCGGTTGCGGCGGGGGTCGGCCGGATCGTGATCGACTCTCTGCCGGAGATCGATCGGGTGGCAGCGGTGGCTGCCAGGCACGGCATTCGTCAGCCGGTGCTGATTCGAGTTACGGTCGGGGTGGAAGCGCACACCCACGAGTACATTTCGACCGCGCACGAGGACCAGAAGTTCGGCCTGTCGCTGGCCAGCGGGCAGGCCGCCGAGGCGGTGGCCCGGGTGCTTGCAACCGGATCGCTGGAACTGCGCGGGCTGCACAGCCACATCGGTTCGCAGATTTTCGACACCCAGGGCTTCGAGGTGTCGGCCCGCCGGTTGCTCGGCCTGCAGGCGGCAGTGCAGCGTGATCACCAGGTGGTGCTGCCCGAACTGGACCTGGGTGGCGGCTATGGCATTGCCTACACCAGTGAGCACGACCCGCTGGAGCCGAAACTCCTGGCTCAGCAGTTGGCCGAGGTCGTCCTGCGGGAGTGCCGCGGCCTGGGCATCGCCGTCCCTCGGGTGTCGGTGGAGCCGGGCCGGGTGATCGCCGGGCCGAGCACGTTCACCCTGTACCGGGTCGGCACGGTGAAGGACGTCCCGCTGGATCACGGTGCCTCCCGGCGGTACGTCTCGGTGGACGGCGGGATGAGCGACAACATCCGCACCGCGCTGTACAACGCGGACTACTCCGCGACGCTGGCCTCCCGGTCCTCGGACGCGGAAGCTGCTCTCTGCCGGGTGGTCGGCAAGCATTGCGAGAGCGGCGACGTCATCGTCCGGGACGAGTTTCTGCCCGGGGACATCGCGGCCGGCGACCTGGTCGCCGTCCCCGGTACTGGCGCCTACTGCCGGAGCATGGCCAGCCAGTACAACCACGTCCCGCGCCCACCGGTGCTGGCCGTTCGCGGCGGAGAGGCCCGGGTGCTGATTCGTCGCGAAACCGAGGACGACATCCTGGCCCTAGACCTCGGCTGAGCTCCTGGAGGATTCTGCTGACCGGGTGGGGCGGGATCCTCCCAGTAAGGGCACCCGGTTGGTCAGTCTCCCACGATCAGCAGAAGTGGCCGGGTGATGCCCAATTGTTCCTGCGATGTGACCCCAGCAGAGGGTCATCCGGCAGGAACAGACAGGGCTCCCGGGGAGGAACAGACAGGGCTCCCGGGATGTCGTCACGGTTGGCCAATCCACCCACCCGCGCAGCGGGGCACCGTGAGCTGGCCGCCGATCATGCACGCTTGCTCTCTTCGCCTGCTGGCTTGAGGCGGATTCGAATGAGCCAACGGCTGTGGGCAGGACCGGGACCCTCCCACCGCAAGGTGAGAGTGCGACCTGAGCACTACCAGCGCTCAGCCGCAACGGTGAGACCCATGTCACGACGGCGGGTGTACGGGTTGGCGCTGGGGTTCCTAAGCTGACGGCATGACCGCAGCCCCGCCGCAGCCACCCGAGCATCTGCCCCTCGCGGCGTTGTTTCCGGCAGCCGATCGCGGGCAGTGGCAGGAACTCGTTGCCACCGCGCTGCGCAAGTCCGGGCGGATCGACCAGGACGCCGCCGCAGACACCGTCGAGGCTGTCCTCAGCAGCACGACGTACGACGGGATCACCGTCCTCCCGCTGTACACGGCGGACGACGCGCCCCGGTTCGATGCCGGGCTGCCCGGAGCGCCCCCGTTCGTCCGCGGCTCCAGCGCCGTCCGCGCCGATGCCGGGGCAGCCGGGGCCGGGGCCGGGGCAGCCGGGGCCGCAGAAGGTGGTGCTGGCCGAACTGGTGGCCATGCTGGTGCGGTCGGAGCTGATGCTGGCGGAGTGACTGTTCCGGCCGATGGCACGGCGGGGACCGGGTGGGACGTGCGCCAGCGGCACAGCGACCCGAACCCGGACGTGACCCGCGAAGCGGTGATGGCCGATCTGGAAAACGGCGTCACCTCGCTCTGGTTCACCGTCGGTCGGGGTGGGCTCCCGCTCGGTTCGCTGGACCATGTGCTCCGCGACGTCTATCTCGACCTCGCTCCGGTCGTGCTGGATGCTGGTGCGGATACCGAACCCGCGGCGGAGGAATTCTTCGCCCTGATCGCCGGCCGAGGGGTGCCGCCGGAGTCGGTGCTGGGCAACCTCGGTGCCGACCCGATCGGCTTGCGGGCCCGCACCGGAGACCTGGGAACCGGCTCGCCGGACGTCGCGCTGGTTGGCCGACTGGCTCGGCGCTGCTTGCGGGAGGCGCCGCGAGTGCGGGCGGTCACCGTCGACGCCACGGTGTATCACGATGCCGGTGGCAGCGACGCCGAGGAACTCGGCGCGGCCTTGGCCACCGGGCTGGCCTACCTGCGAGCGCTGACCGGGGCCGGGCTCGACCTGAGGCAAGCCTTCGATCAGCTGGAGTTCCGGTACGCCGCCAGTGCCGACCAGTTTCTCACGATCGCGAAATTCCGTGCCGCGCGCAGAATCTGGGCACGAGTGGCAGAGGTCTGCGGGCTAGGCGGCGGAGCCAACGGGAGCCAGTCAGCCCAGCAGGGCCAGCGCCAGCACGCGGTCACCTCCAGCGCGATGATGAGCCGCCGCGACCCCTGGGTGAACCTGCTGCGTACCACGCTGGCCTGCTTCGGTGCGGGCGTCGGCGGAGCCGGCGCGATCACCGTCCAGCCGTTCGACGCCGCGCTCGGCCTGCCGGACGGTTTCGCCCGCCGGATCGCCCGGAATACCTCCTCGCTGCTGGTGATGGAGTCGCATGTGGCCCGGGTGATCGACCCGGCTGGCGGCTCCTGGTACGTCGAGCGGCTTACCGATGATTTGGCCGCTAGCGCCTGGGCCTGGTTCGCCGAGATCGAGAAGTCCGGAGGCATCGTCGGCGCGCTCGAATCGGGTCTGATTGAGCGGCGTCTGGCCGATACCTGGGCTCGCCGCGCGGACAATCTGGCGCACCGGCGAGACCCGCTGACCGGGGTCAGCGAGTTCCCGCACCTCGACGAAGTGCCGGTCGTGCGGTCTCCGTACCCGAATGCGGCTGATCCGTCCGGCGCTGATCCGACCGACACTCCGGGCGGTGCCCGAACCGGTCCGGGTGCGCTGCCGCAGCACCGGTACGCGCAGGACTACGAAGCGCTCCGGGACGCCGCCGACGCACGAGCGGTGAGCACCGGCGTACGACCCGCCGTCTTCCTTGCCACCCTCGGGCCGGCTGCCGCGCACACCGCTCGGGCAAGCTTCGCCGCCAACTTGTTCCAAGCCGGTGGGCTGGCCACACCGGCCAGCGGCAACACCACCGACCCGGCGACGATCGTCGAGGCGTTCCGCACCTCCGGCGCTCGGGTGGCCTGCCTGGCCTCCAGTGATCGGCTCTATGCCGAGCATGCCGTCGAGGTGGCGACCGCGCTGAGCGAGGCGGGGGCGGGCCCGATCTGGTTGGCCGGAAGCCCGGGAGAGCGGGCGGCGCAGTACACCGCCGCCGGGATCGACCGGTTCGTGTTCAGCGGCGTGAACGCCATCGAGGTGCTGCGCGACGTCCATCATCAGGCCGGGGTCGAAGGATGAACCAAAAACCATCTGCCGCGATCATGCACAAACTGACATCCGAGCCGACCTGGAAACGTCAGATCGCGCAAGATCACCGGCATAGCAGGCTGAAAGTGGGATTTTGTGCATGATCACGAACAAGAGTGAGCTGATCCCGGATTTCGGCGATGTCCCGCTGGTGGGCGACCCTGCGGGGGTGGCGGAACCAGCGGCGCCAGCGGAACCTGCGGGGGTGGCGGAACCAGCGGCGCCGGCGGAACCAGCGGGGATGGCGTCGTCCACGCTACTGAAAGACAGTGCAAAGCAGCCGGTTTGGACGACGCCCGAGGGCATCGCAGTGAAGCCGTTGTACACCGCGGCCGACCTGGACGGGCTCGATTTCCTGAACACCTACCCGGGGATCGCGCCGTACCTGCGCGGTCCGTATCCGGCGATGTACGTCACCCAGCCCTGGACGATCCGGCAGTACGCCGGTTTCTCTACCGCTCAGGCATCGAATGCCTTCTATCGCCGCAATCTGGCCGCCGGTCAGAAGGGTCTCTCGGTCGCCTTCGACCTGCCGACCCACCGCGGGTATGACAGCGACCATCCTCGGGTGGTCGGGGACGTCGGCATGGCGGGGGTGGCAATCGACTCGATCCTGGACATGCGCCAGCTTTTCGACGGCATCCCGCTGGACAAGATGTCGGTGTCGATGACGATGAACGGTGCGGTGCTGCCGGTGCTGGCGCTGTACGTGGTGGCTGCCGAGGAGCAAGGGGTTAGCCCGGAAAAGCTCAGCGGGACAATCCAGAACGACATCCTCAAAGAGTTCATGGTACGGAATACCTACATCTATCCGCCCAGTCCATCCATGCAGATCATCTCTGACATCTTCAGTTACACGTCGGCGAAAATGCCTCGCTATAACTCTATTTCGATTTCCGGCTACCACATTCAGGAGGCCGGTGCTACTGCCGACCTGGAACTGGCGTACACCCTGGCCGACGGGGTGGAGTACCTGCGAGCCGGATTGGCGACCGGGATGGACGTCGATTCCTTTGCTCCCCGGTTGTCGTTCTTCTGGGCGATCGGCATGAACTTCTTCATGGAGGTCGCGAAACTGCGTGCCGCCCGGATGGTCTGGGCCCGGCTGGTGCAGCAGTTCAATCCGCAGAGCGCGAAATCGTTGTCGCTGCGAACGCATTCGCAAACCTCTGGCTGGTCGCTGACCGCGCAGGACGTGTACAACAACGCGATCCGCACCTGTATCGAGGCGATGGCCGCGACCCAAGGGCACACCCAGTCGTTGCACACCAACGCCCTGGACGAGGCGCTCGCACTGCCGACCGACTTCTCCGCCCGGATCGCCCGGAACACGCAGTTGCTGCTGCAGCAGGAATCCGGCACCAGTCGGGTGATCGATCCCTGGGGAGGCAGTGCCTACGTCGAGCGGCTCACCTACGACCTGGCGCGCAAGGCCTGGCAGCACATCGAGGAGGTGGAGGCGGCCGGCGGGATGGCCCGAGCGATCGAGGAGGGCATCCCGAAGCTGCGGATCGAGGAGGCGGCGGCGCGCACCCAGGCGCGGATCGACTCCGGTCGCCAGCCCGTGATCGGCGTCAACACCTTCCGTCCGGCCAGCGAGGAGCAGATCGACGTCCGCTCGGTGGACAACGCCGTGGTCCGGGCGGAGCAGGTGGAGAAGCTGCGCCGGCTGCGCGCAGACCGCGACGAGCCCGCCACCCGGGCCGCGCTCGACGCGCTGACCAATGCCGCGGCGTCCGCCGTGGACGGCACTCGGGGACCCGGACTGGACGGCAACCTGTTGCACCTGGCTATCGACGCCGCCCGCAAGCAGGCCACTGTCGGAGAGATCTCCGACGCCCTGGAAAAGATTTTCGGACGGCATGTCGGACAAGTCCGTACGATCACCGGGGTGTACCGCGATGAAGCGGACAAAGGCCAATGGAGTGCCGGGACTATGGGTCTCGTTCGTGCCACCACCGACGAGTTCGAGCGCCAGGAGGGTCGGCGCCCGCGGATCCTGGTCGCCAAGATGGGCCAGGACGGCCACGATCGCGGTCAGAAGGTGATCGCCTCAGCGTTCGCCGACTTCGGTTTCGACGTCGATGTGGGACCGCTGTTCCAAACCCCGGCCGAGGTGGCCAGGCAGGCGATCGAGGCGGACGTGCACATTGTCGGGGTCTCGTCGCTGGCGGCCGGCCATCTCACCTTGGTTCCGGCGTTGCGTGCGGAACTGGCCGCGCTGGGCCGCGAGGACATCCTGATCGTCTGCGGCGGGGTGATCCCACCCCAGGACTACCCGGCGTTGCGGGCGGCCGGCGCGGCGGCGATCTTCGGCCCCGGTACCGTGATCGGGCACGCGGCGCTGGACCTGCTGTCGACGCTGTCCGAGTGGCTTGGACATGATCGACTCGAACCAGGACTCGTCTCCGGACAGACCGGACCGGCCGGCGCCGGAGAATAGGCTGTGGCGATGGCTGACTGCACGCACCTGGACACCATCCATGACGTCAGACCCAGTGCTGACGGCTGCGAGGACTGTCTGAAGACCGGCTCTCGCTGGGTGCACCTGCGAATGTGCACCGAGTGCGGGCACATGGGCTGCTGCGACTCCTCACCGAACAAGCACGCCACGGCGCATTTTCACGCGGTCAAGCACCCGATCGTGGCCTCTGCCGAGCCGGGCGAGGACTGGCTGTGGTGCTTCATCGACGAGGTCGCGTTCGAGCTGGGATGACGGCCTCAGCCCCAGATTCGACCCGGTCGGCCTTCGACGTCCACCAGGCCACCGAACAGATCCTCGCTGGTTCCCGGCCCTGGATTGCGCGGGCGATCACCCTGGTCGAGTCCAGCCGAGCAGACCATCGCCGGCTGGCCCAGGAGTTGCTCGTCGAGTTGGGGCGCCGACGTCCGGACGACGCGGTGACTGGGACGTCGGTCGTTCGGGTCGGTGTCACCGGCGTCCCGGGGGCCGGGAAGTCCACGTTCATCGATGCCCTCGGCGGGCGACTGATCGACGCCGGTCATTCGGTGGCGGTGCTCGCCGTCGATCCGTCGTCCAAGCGCAGCGGCGGCAGCATCCTTGGTGACAAAACCCGGATGGCGCGGCTTTCCACGGACCCGAAGGCGTTCGTTCGACCGTCCCCGACGGCGGGCACCCTCGGCGGCGTGGCCCGGGCGACCAGGGAGGCGATGATGGTCCTCGAGGCCGCCGGATACGACGTGGTGATCGTGGAGACCGTCGGCGTCGGGCAATCCGAGATCACGGTCGCCGACATGGTCGACACCTTTCTGCTGCTCACCCTGGCCCGCTCCGGTGACCAACTGCAGGGGATCAAGAAGGGCGTGCTGGAGTTCGCCGACGTGATTGCGGTGAACAAGGCGGACGGCCCGCACCAGGTCGAGGCCTGGCGGGCGGCTCGGGAGCTGAGCGGGGCTCTGCACCTACTCGGTCCCGGCTCGGAGGCCGAGACTGCCGGTTGGTCGACACCGGTGCTGACCTGCAGCGCGCAGGAGGGCACCGGGTTGGACGAAATCTGGCAGCAGGTGTGCAAGCACCGGGAGACCCTGGAGGCCGCGGGGGTGCTGGCGACCAAACGACGTCGCCAGCTGATCGGCTGGACCTGGGCGATGGTGCGCGACGGCTTGCTGGCCCAATTGCGGGAAAGTCCCGCCGTCCGTGATCTGACACCCGGTCTGGAGCAGCAGGTCCTGGCCGGCCTCCTGACCCCGGCCCAAGCCGCCGACCGCATCCTCAGCGCCTTGTCAGGCCGACCTGATTAAGTAAGCCAGGT
This sequence comes from Kineosporiaceae bacterium, assembly GCA_031400005.1. Taxonomy (GTDB): domain Bacteria; phylum Actinomycetota; class Actinomycetes; order Actinomycetales; family Kineosporiaceae; genus JANNPJ01. Next base: position 12,488 of record JANNPJ010000060.1, read on the forward strand.
GATCTCGGAGCACGGGTGGCGGTTCGACGCCGCGACGGCACCGCCTCGGTTGCTGCCCTCAGTGCGGGCACGCTCGGCGGTCGTCGCCGTCCTTGTCGTGGGGATCGCCTTGACCGGTGGCGCGGCGCTGCTCTACTACGTTCTCCAGCGCAGCCTGCTGTCGAGCCTTGACTCGGCCGCCACGCTGCAGATGGAGGAGGTGGTGGCCGGGATCACGGCGGATGGCCTGAGCAACGTGGACGCCGAGATCAAGGCCACTGCCCGCCAAGGGCACGTGGTGCAGGTGGTGGGTCCGGCCGGCAATCTGATCGCCAGTTCTGATTGGCGGACAGATGAGGGCATCTATACCGGTCTGCGCCCCGCCCCCGGGCAAGTGATCCGCGAAGAAACCGGTCTGTTCAAGATCATTGATGGGCATCGCTCGTTCCTCGCGCAGGCCAGGGGAATCCATGTGGACGGCGGTGACCACACTGTGATCGTCATTTCGTTCATCGGCGGCCAGCGCGAATCCGTCGAGACCGTGCTGAAACTTCTGATGATCGGGTTCCCCGGCATTCTGCTGCTGGTCGGGATCTCGATCTGGTTCCTGATCGGCCGGACGCTCGGCCCGGTGGAGCGGATCCGAAAACGGGTCTCCCGGATCGGTGCCACCCGCCTCGACGAGCGGGTTCCGGTGCCGCAGACCCGAGACGAGATCGCCCGGCTAGCGATCACGATGAACCGCATGCTGGATCGACTGCAGGCATCGCAGTTGGCCCAGCGGCAGTTCGTCGCCGACGCCAGCCACGAGCTGCGCAGCCCGTTGGCCACCCTGAGCGCCACCCTGGAGGTGGCCGATGCCGACGTCTCGGGCCAGGCTTGGCGTGATCTGCGCAGCGTGATGGTCGCCGAGACGGCCCGGATGGGCACCCTGGTGGAGAACCTCCTCCTGCTGGCCCGCGTCGACGATCAGGGCCTGCGGATCATCCCCGTCGACGTGGACCTGGACGACCTTCTGGAGCAGGAGGTCCGCCGGCTGCGGATGGCATCAGATCTTCGGGTGGGGATCGCGATGGAGCCGGTTCGGGTGCAGGGTGACCTGCTGAAACTCAGCCAGATGCTGCGAAATCTGGTCGATAACGCGAGTCGGCATGCCCGTACGAGCGTCCGGCTGAGCCTGATCGGGGCCGGCACCAGTGCGGTCCTCACGGTGGACGACGACGGCCCGGGGATCCCGCCCTTCGAGCGGCGGCGAGTATTCGAACGGTTCGTCCGACTGGACGAGAGCCGGGACCGGGCGAGCGGAGGTGCCGGGCTCGGCCTGCCGATCGTCCGCGAGGTGGTGCTTGGCCATCACGGTGAGGTCGCGATTGCGGATTCTCCCGAAGGCGGCTGCCGGGTGATCGTCCAGTTACCGATCCGCCAGGAGGAGGGCCCACCGCCAACCCCGATCCCGCACTTGCCGATCATCCATGCACGTCCGATCACGTCACCGGACCAGTCCCTGGAACCCGATCACCGCGCCTAGCCCTTGCTCACCTCTGCTAGCCGCTGCTCACCCCTGTCGGTGCGGTCCGATTCGGGCTAGAAAGGGGTTTCCGCGAAGCAATTCAGTGAGGGGATATGTCATGTCTGTCGACCGCCGGCAAGCGCCGTGGCTGCCGCCTCGGTGGTTCATCCGAGGCTTTTGGTTCGTCCACCGAGGGGTGTATCGCGTCACCGGCGGCCGAGTCGGACTGTGGCGCGCGAAGGGCGGCCGTTACGGCACCATGCGCCTCATCACCATTGGACGCCGCAGTGGTCAGGAGCGCAGCGTGATCGTCTCCTATTTCGAGGACGGACCCAACTTCGTCACCGTCGCGATGAACGGTTGGGGGGATCAAGAGCCGGCGTGGTGGCTCAACCTTCAAACCCATCCAGACGCGCGGGTCGACCTGCCGGACGGCCGGCGCGCCGTCCGGGCCCGCCCCGCAGATCCGCAGGAGCGCTCCCGGCTCTGGGCATTGTGGTGCCAAGCGGACAAGAACTGGGACGCTCACGCAACGCGGCGCACGCACGAGACTGCGGTCGTGATCCTCGAGCCAGGGGCCGGTTCCTGACGAAGGGCGCCGGCTGATCAGCCACCGGTGGTGGAGAGGCGGTAACCCATGCCGCGGACGGTCTCGATCGCGTGCCGGTTGAACGGGGCGTCGATCTTCCGCCGGAGATAGCGGATGTAGACCTCCACCACATTGGGGTCGCCCTCGAAGGCCGGATCCCAGACGCTGTCCAGAATCTCCGTTTTGGTGACGATGTTCCCGCGGTGCCGAATCAGGAATTCCAGCAGGCCGTACTCCCGCGGCGTCAAGGTGATCTCCTGTCCGGCTCGCTCTACCCGCCGTCGTACCGGATCGAGGCTGAGATCCCCACTGGTCAGAACGACCGGACGTTCCGGTCCGCCGCGCCGGATCAGCGCCCGCAGTCGAGCCACCAGCACGATGAAACTGAACGGCTTGGTCAGGTAGTCGTCGGCACCCAGATCGAAGGCGTCGGTCTGGTCGTAGTCGCCGTCCTTTGCGGTCAGCATCAGGACCGGCGTCCAGATCTCACGCCGACGTAGTTCGCCCAGTACGTGGTAGCCATTGCCCTTCGGCAGCATGATGTCCAGGACGATCGCGTCGAAGGCCTTTTCACTGGCCGCCCAGAGCGCGTCTTCGCCGTTATGTACCACTTCGACCCGAAAGCCCTCGTCCGCCAGCCCACGCCGGATGGTCTCGGCCAGCGGCCGTTCATCGTCCACGATCAGTACTCGCATAGCCGCCCTCTCGCAGTCCTGTCGGCCGCTGGAACTTCGCTGCTCGTGATCGCCCGTGATTGCCAGGTCGCGGATCACCCGGCCCTGCCTGATCACCCCGAATCACCGCGGGGCAACGCTATCGTGACGGTAGGAGCCCCAGAGACGACAACAGGTGCGACAGCGGGTGCGAGAGCAGGTACAGGAGCAGGTACGGGAGGCGGCCGACTTCTCGACCCGAAAGCATCCCCCTGCCACCCACCGGTCGCACGATCCGGGATCATGGGGTTCGGTCAGGCCGCCGGAGTCCGTCGCCGGGCGGCCAAACGATGCAGATCGAGGGCAGGGGAGTCAGTTGTGGTGGAACCGCTGAAGGTCGCGCTGTTGGGGTGCGGATCGGTCGGGACCGAGGTGGCCCGGCTGCTGACGACGCACGCCACCGAGTTGGCACAGCGGGTGGGCACGCCGATCGCGCTGATCGGGATCGCCGTCCGCCGGCTCGACGTCGACCGTGGTTTGGACGTCGACCCCGGCTTGTTCACCACCGACGCCACCGAGCTGGTCAAGCGCGCCGACGTGGTGATCGAGGTGCTCGGCGGGATCGAGCCGGCCCGGACCCTGATTCTGGACGCGATGGCCGGTGGCGCGGCGGTGATCACAGCGAACAAGGCGCTGCTGGCGGAGGACGGCCCCACCCTGTACCGGGCGGCCGAGCTGCACGGCGTCGATCTGTACTACGAGGCCTCGGTGGCCGGTGCGATCCCGTTGTTGCGGCCGATCCGAGAGTCCCTGGCCGGTGACCGGATCCGGCGGGTCCTCGGAATCGTCAACGGGACGACGAACTACGTGCTCGACAAGATGGATTCCTCCGGGCTGGGCTTCGCCGAGGCGGTCAGCCAGGCGCAGTCGCTCGGCTATGCGGAGGCAGACCCTACTGCCGACGTCGAAGGCTACGATGCCGCAGCCAAGGCCGCGATCCTCGCCTCGCTGGCCTTCCACACCAGGGTGGCCGCGACCGACGTCCACCGTGAAGGAATCACCCGGGTGACGGCGGCGGATGTCGCCTCCGCGCGGGCGATCGGTGCGGTGGTCAAGCTGCTGGCGATCTGTGAACGGACGGTTGACGAGGACGGTGCCGAGGGAGTTTCGGTCCGGGTACACCCGGCCATGGTTCCGCTCAGCCACCCGCTGGCCGGCGTCCGGGAAGCCTTCAACGCTGTCTTCATCGAGGCTGAGGCGGCCGGTGAGCTGATGTTCTACGGTCGGGGCGCAGGCGGCTTGCCGACCGCGAGCGCGGTCCTCGGTGATGTGATCAGTGCTGCCCGGAACCGGGTCGGAAGCAGCCGCGGACCGGGCGAGTCGGCGTACGCCGAGCTTCCGCTGCGGCCGATGGGTCAGGTGATCACTCGATATCACATCAGCCTTGACGTCGACGATCGTCCGGGTGTGCTCGCGCAGGTGTCGAAAGTCATCGCAGATCATGGTGTTTCAATCGAGACGGTGAGTCAGCAGCGAGTTCCGACGCCGGAACCGGCGGTGGGGGCGGACGTCGAGGAGCTGAAACCGCATCGATCCTCGCTGGTCGTGGTAACCCACTCGGCGACGGACGCCGCGCTGGCGGCTACGGTTGCGGCGCTGGGGAATCTGGACGTCGTCGCCGCGGTGGTCGGCGTGATGCGTGTCGAGGGCGAGGACTGAACGTGGCACACCTGTGGCGTGGCGTGATCGAGGAGTACCGGAGCCGGCTGCCGATCCTGGGTGAGACCCCCGCGGTCACCCTGGGCGAAGGCGGTACGCCGCTGGTTCGTGCGCACCAGCTCTCCGAGCGCACCGGCTGCGAGGTGTGGCTGAAGTGCGAGGGGGTGAACCCGACCGGGTCATTCAAGGACCGGGGGATGACGGCGGCAATCACGGTTGCCGAGGCGTCCGGTGCGAAGGCGGTGATCTGCGCCTCCACCGGCAACACCTCCGCCTCGGCTGCGGCGTACGCGACCGCCGCCGGGCTGACCTGTGCGGTCCTGGTACCGGATGGCAAGATCGCGATGGGCAAGCTCAGCCAGGCGATTGCGCACGGAGCCACCTTGCTCCAGGTCGACGGCAACTTCGACGACTGCCTGCTGATGGCGCGCAAGCTCTCCGAGGCGTACCCGGTAGAGCTGGTGAATTCGGTGAACCCAGCCCGGATCGAGGGCCAGAAGACCGCCGCGTTCGAGATCGTCGACGCGCTCGGCGAGGCTCCGGACATCCATTGCCTGCCGGTCGGCAATGCTGGAAACATCACCGCCTACTGGCGGGGGTACAGCGAGTACGCCGATCCTCAGTTCCTGCCCGCCGGGGAGACGGCCTCGGTCCCGGCCACCAGGACTCCCCGGATGTGGGGATTCCAGGCCGAAGGTGCGGCTCCGATTGTGCTTGGCCACCCGGTGGACCACCCGGAGACGGTTGCCACCGCGATCCGGATCGGCAACCCGGCGTCCTGGAAGCAGGCGCTGAGTGCCCGGGACAGCTCGGGCGGACGGATCGATGCCGTCAGCGACCCGAAGATTCTCGCCGCTCATCGCTGGTTGTCTTCGCGCGAAGGGGTTTTTGTCGAGCCGGCTTCTGCGGCGTCCGTGGCCGGCCTGTTGCAGGTGCACGAGGCCGGCGAACTCGATCCCGGTCAGGTCGTGGTCTGCACCGTGACCGGACACGGGCTGAAGGATCCGCAATGGGCATTGCAAAGTGCGGACGGCACGCCCGTCCAACCGATCCGCGTGCAGGCCGACGCGATGACCGTTGCCGCCGCTCTGGGACTCAACTGATGCCGCAGTTGAGCGCGCGGGTCGGCGTCGGCGTGCGGTCCGACCTCGTCTCCACCGTCCGGGTGCCGGCTACCACCGCCAATCTCGGCCCCGGATTCGACAGCCTCGGGCTGGCTCTGGCGATCCACGACGTCGTCCGGCTCAGCCTGGCGCCGTCCGGTTTCGAGGTCACGATGCGGGGCGAGGGTGCTGGCTCCGTTGCGGTGACCGAGGACCACCTGGTAGCCCGCGCCATTCGGGCTGGGTTCGATCACGCTGGCGTGGCGCAGCCGGGACTGCGGCTGGCCTGCCACAACAGCGTGCCGCACGGTCGCGGGCTCGGCTCGTCGGCCGCTGCGGTGATTGCCGGTCTGATCGCGGCTCGCGGCTGCCTGACCGACCCGGAACTGCTGGACGATGCCACCGTCCTGGCTCTAGCCACTCGTTTCGAGGGACATCCGGATAACGCCGCCGCGGCGCTACTCGGTGGTTGTACGATTTCCTGGACGAACGGTGGGGGTGTTCCGCGGGCGGAGCGGATCGACGTTCGAGCCGATCTTGACCCGGTGATCTGCCTTCCGGTCGGTGAACTGTCCACGCACACCGCCCGGGCGATGTTGCCTGCCACGGTGCCGCACGCGGATGCGGCGTTCAACGCCGGCCGAGCCGCGCTCCTGGTCCAAGCCTTGAGTCGTCGTCCGGATCTTTTGTTGGAGGCCACCGAAGATCGATTGCACCAGGCACAGCGGGCGTCGGCGATGCCGGAAACTGCCGATCTGATGCGGCGGATCCGTGGGTTCGATGGCGCGGCGGTGGTCTCCGGTGCGGGGCCGAGCGTTCTGGTGCTGGGTGCGGGTGAGGCTGCGTTCACCGCTGTGACCAGCGCAATCTCCGGTTCCGGAGACCAGTGGACGGTGCTGCGTCCGGGCATTGATACAGTCGGCTCGATGCTTGCTACAGATGGTGAATAGGTAGACCGATATGATCTGCGGATCGGCCAGAAAAACTCAGGTCAGCGGCTTCCGCTAACGGAGCAATCGGGATCTTCTCGCCTTTAGGCCATCAAGATTTGCTTCTGGTTCTTCGTTCTTGCGCCTGCCAGTGTTACAGTACGTGTGCAGCCGCAGGGAGGCTTGAACCAGAAGGCCCCCGCGCTGTACTCCGCCGCAGGATTTTCCAAACCACGCCCATCGCGTGGTCACGCGGCGTATCAACGTCCGGAATCTACCGGATGTAAAACCCGCTGGTCGTGACAGATGGTCGCGGCCGAGGAGGGGGAAGACCTTTCGTGACAGACACCACCGAGATCGCCGCAGCGGGGCCAGCTTCCAACGGCGCCGTCGATCTCTCGACGCTCCGCCTGCCCCAATTGCAGACGGTCGCCTCGCAGCTCGGGATCAGTGGCACCGGCCGGATGCGTAAGTCCGAGCTGCTCGAGGCAATTCAGGTCAGGCAGAACGGTGGCTCGCCCGCGGCCGCCAGCGCGGCACCTGCCCGTGCGTCCCGTCGGGCCGCAGCTCCCGCCGGTGCACCGACGCGGACCAGGGCGGCAGCAGCCCCGGTCCAGTCAGCGCCGGCCGAGGCCGCACCAGCTGCAGCTAAGACTGCTGTGGCTAAGAACACATCGGCGAAGGCAGCGGCGTCGGCCGCCGCCCAGGCCCGGGCCGAGGCGCTGACCGCTGAGCCCGCTGCGGCCACTGTCGAGTCGGTTCGGCCGAAGACGTCGGCGAAAACCGATTCGGCTGCGACCGGCACCGACGCGGCACCGGTTTCCGCGCCGGACACCGATCGCGGGTCGGTCAATGGCACCCTCGCCGAGTCACCGGCCGTGGAGCGCGAGGAGCGCACTCGCCCGCCGCGCAGCCGAAATCGCGAGAGCCAGGCCCGTGATGGGCAGGCCAGTCAGACCCGTGACGGTCAGGCCAGTCAGACCCGTGACGGTCAGACCAGCCCGGCTCGTGATGGTCAGGCTCGTGATGGGCAGGCCAGTCAGGCTCGTGATGGGCAGGCCAGTCAGGCTCGTGACGGTCAGGCCAGCCAGCCCCGTGATGGTCAGGCTCGTGATGGCCAGGCCAGCCAGGCCCGTGACGGTCAGGCCAGCCAGCCTCGTGATGGCCAGCCCAGCCAGGCTCGTGATGGTCAGGCCGGCCAGGCTCGTGATGGTCAGCCCAGCCAGGCTCGGAGCAATCAGGCCAGGAATCAGCCGCGCGACGGTCAGGCCCAGGGCCCGGCCCGTGACGGTCAGGGCCGTAATGAGCCGGCGCGCAACGATCAGGATGACGACGAGGACGGCGACGGTCGTGGTCGGCGTCGGCGTGGTCGCTTCCGTGACCGCAAGCGTCGCCCGCGCGATGGCGAGCCCGGTGTGGCCGGCCAGCAGGTAGTCGACGAGCCGGAAGTCAACGAGGACGATGTCGTGGTGCCGGTAGCCGGCATCCTGGACGTCCTCGACAGCTACGCGTTCATCCGTACCTCGGGCTATCTACCCGGCCCGAACGACGTTTACGTCTCACTCGGCCAGGTGAAGAAGCACGGCCTGCGCAAGGGTGACGCTGTTACCGGTGTCGTCCGGCAGCCGCGCGAGGGTGAGCAGCAGCAGAACCAGCGGGCCAAGTTCAATGCGCTGGTCCGAATGGACACGGTCAACGGTGCCGACCCCGACGAAGCCCGTGGTCGGCCGGAGTTCGGCAAGCTCACTCCGCTCTACCCGCAGGAGCGGCTCCGGCTGGAGACCGAGTCGAACGGCATCTCGAACCGGATCATCGACCTGGTCGCGCCGATCGGTAAGGGCCAGCGCGGTCTGATCGTCTCGCCGCCGAAGGCCGGAAAGACGCTGATCCTGCAGTCGATTGCCAATGCGATCACGGTGAACAACCCCGAGTGCCACCTGATGGTCGTGCTCGTGGATGAACGGCCCGAAGAGGTCACCGACATGCAGCGGACGGTGAAGGGTGAGGTCATCGCCTCCACCTTCGACCGGCCGGCCGAAGACCACACCACTGTCGCCGAACTCGCGATCGAGCGGGCCAAGCGGCTGGTGGAGTTGGGCCATGACGTCGTCGTCCTGTTGGACTCGATCACTCGACTGGGACGGGCTTACAACCTCGCCGCCCCGGCGAGCGGCCGGATCCTTTCCGGTGGTGTCGATTCCAGTGCGCTGTACCCGCCGAAGCGGTTCTTCGGTGCCGCTCGGAACATCGAGCACGGCGGTTCGCTGACCATCCTGGCAACGGCATTGGTCGAGACCGGCTCGAAGATGGACGACGTGATCTTCGAGGAGTTCAAGGGCACCGGCAACATGGAGCTGCGGCTCTCTCGGAACCTGGCCGACAAGCGGATCTTCCCCGCCGTCGACGTCAACGCCTCCGGCACCCGCCGCGAGGAGATCCTGATGTCGAAGGAGGAGCTCGCCGTCATCTGGAAGCTCCGTCGGGTGATGGGCGCACTCGAAGCTCAGCAGGCGATCGAGCTGTTGCTCGACCGGGTGAAGAAGAGCAGCAGTAACGCCGAGTTCCTGATGCAGGTCCAGAAGACCAGCCCCGGCTCCGACTGACCACCGCCAGCCCTTCCGTGATCCTGCACGAAGTGACACCAAGCTCTAGCCCCGAGGTGTCAGTTCGTGCCGGATCACGGCCGGGGTGTGGGCCGCTGAGCAGGCATTTTGTCGGCGGGAATGGCAGACCGGCCAGTGTGGTTAAGCAGGGGTCCGACGTCTGGCAAACTAGTCAGCGGTTCCGGTTCACGAGCGGGGCGTCCGCCCTGCACGACCCGGCGGCCCTTAAGACGAGGAGAAACACCGAAATGAAGAGTGGCATCCACCCCGATTACGTGGCGACCACGGTGTCCTGCACTGCCTGCGGGACGGTCTTCGAGACCCGCAGCACCGCTAAGGGCGGCCAGATCAAGGTCGAGACCTGCAGCCAGTGCCACCCGTTCTACACGGGTAAGCAGCGCATCCTGGACACCGGTGGCCGCGTCGCGCGCTTCCAGCAGCGCTACGGCAAGAAGGCCGACAAGGCCGCCGAGCCGGCCGAGGCTGCCGAGGCCAAGAGCAAGTAGCTTTCCCGGCGCCGGTCGCGCCGTCCCGTCCGGGGCGGTGTGACCGGCGCCGCTGCTTTGCGTCGGCGTTGCCTTTCCTCGGCCTTCTTCGGCCCTGCCTTCCTGCGTCGCCCGTCCTGCGGCGCTGGTCTTTCCTCGGCGTTGTCTTTCTACCGAAGGTGCCCATGACCCAGCCCACCCCCGACGAGATCGCGCTGGCGGCCGTCGAGCCGCTCCTGGCCGAGCACGCCGAGCTGGAAAGCCGCCTGGCCGACCCGTCGGTGCACGCGGACGTGGGCCTGGCCCGTCGGCTAGGTCGCCGGTACGCCGAACTCGGCGCCGTCAAGCAGGGTTACCAGGAATGGAAGTCCGCCGTGGACGACGTCCAGGCGGCTCGTGAGCTGGCCGCCGAGGAACCCACCTTCGCCGAGGAACTACCCGCGCTGGAGGCGGAGCTGGCGGCCAGCCGGGACCGGTTGCACCGGCTGCTTGTGCCCCGCGATCCGGACGACGACCGGGACGTGATCCTGGAGATCAAGGCTGGAGAAGGCGGCGAGGAGTCCGCGCTGTTCGCCGGTGACTTGTTGCGGATGTATCTGCGGTACGCCGAACGGCGTGGCTGGCGAGCCGAGGTGCTGGAGGCTACCCCGAGTGATCTCGGTGGCTACAAGGACATTTCGGTCGCGGTGAAGGCGAAGGGGTCACCCGCGCCGGGTGAGGGCGTGTACGCGCGACTGAAGTATGAGGGTGGGGTGCACCGGGTCCAGCGGGTGCCGGTGACGGAGTCGCAGGGCCGGATCCACACCTCAGCGGCCGGTGTGCTCGTACTACCCGAGCCGGACGAGACGGCCGAAGTCCCGATCGACCCAAACGATCTGCGAATCGACGTTTTCCGCTCGTCCGGGCCGGGTGGCCAGAGCGTCAACACCACCGACTCCGCGGTCCGGATCACGCACCTGCCGAGTGGGCTGGTGGTCTCCTGCCAGAACGAGAAGTCTCAGTTGCAGAACAAGGAGTCGGCGATGCGGATCCTCCGCGCCCGACTGCTGGCGCTGGCCCTGGAAGCGGCCCAGGCCGCAGCCTCGCAGGCTCGTCAGTCGCAGGTGCGCACGGTGGACCGCTCGGAGCGGATTCGAACCTACAACTACCCGGAGAACCGGATCGCCGACCACCGCACCGGATTCAAGGCTTACAACCTGGATCACGTGTTGGAGGGTGAACTCGACCCGGTCATCCAGTCCTGCATCGAAACCGACGAGAACGCACAGTTAGCAGCCCTCCAATAGGCCAGCATTTGGTCGCCGATCCCGCACAGCGAGGACGGCGGTTAGCACCGGTTTGGGCCGTCCCAGGGCCCTTTCGAGCCAAATTCACAGTCCAAACCGGTGCTGAGACGTCAGCCCCAACCTGCGGGTCGGGGGGTGGAGTGAGCTGGGTATGGTGAAAGGGAGCAAGCGTGCATGATCGTGGGGAAGTTCAGTTGAAGGATGCGCTGGCCGGAGCGCAACGCCGGCTGGTCGAGGCGGGGGTGTCCTCGCCGGCCGCCGACGCACATCTGTTGGCCGCACACGCACTCGGGATCCCCCGACGTGACCTGGCTCGCCGGGTGGTGATGGGGTATGTCCTCGACATTGACGAGGCCACCCGGCTGGAGGAGTTGCTGACCCAGCGTGCAGACCGGATCCCGCTGCAGCACCTGACCGGCACTACCGGCTTCCGAAACCTCGAAATCGCCGTTGGCCCAGGGGTTTTCATTCCGCGGGCGGAGACGGAGCTGAGTGCCGGGCTGGCCATCGAAGCCGCCGCTCGGTTGGCCGTGGACGGCGTGGAGCCGCTGGTAGTGGACTTGTGTACCGGTTCCGGAGCGATCGCGCTCTCGGTTGCCGACGAGGTGCCTCAGGCCCGGGTGGTAGCGGTTGAGCTCGACCCGGACGCTGTCGCCTGGGCGGCGGAGAACGTGCGCCGGCTCGGTCTCGGTGACCGGGTGGACCTGCGCGCCGGCGACGCTATTCGGGCAGACAGCCACGTACTGGCGGATCTGATCGGAGCGGTGGACGTGCTGGTTGCGAACCCGCCGTACATCCCACCGGACGCCGAGCCGACCGAGCCCGAGGTCCGTGACCACGATCCGGCGCTGGCTCTCTACGGCGGTGGGGACGACGGTCTGGCCACGGCTCGTGGGGTGATCGCGGCGGCGGAGCACCTGCTGCGTCCCGGCGGCGTGTTCGTGATGGAGCATGGCGATCGGCAGGGTGCGGCCACCCGTGCGCTGGTCTCCGGCCCCGGCTGGACCGACGTCAGTACCCAACGGGACCTGGCCGGTCGAGACCGCGCACTGGTAGCCCGCAGAGTCGATGGACGCGGGTAGCCCACAGGGTCGCGGGTAGCCGCAGAGTCGCGGGTAGCCACAGAGACGCCGGTAGCCACGGAGACCGCCGGTAGCCGCGACTTGGGATATGAGCAGGATTGATGACGCCGATAGCTCGCAGAATTGGGGACGTAGGCGAGATTGATGGACGGGGCGCTGGGGTCGCAGGGTGGATGGGTGACTGCGGGGCAGATGAGGGGCCGGGACCGTGACACACTCAGGGGGGTGAGCGTTCGTCTCGACTGCACCCACCGGTCGGCCCCCCGGTCCAGTGTTGGCTGCTCCCTTGAGCCGGAGTCGCAGCGGTGAGGGGTTATCTGTTTGTGCTGCTGGTGGCAGCCCTGGTCACGTACCTCACCACTGGTGCAGCCCGGCGACTGGCCCGTCGGATCGGCGCGATTACCCCGGTTCGGGAGCGGGATGTCCACACCGTGCCGATTCCACGACTCGGCGGCGTGGCGATCTACCTCGGGATCGCTATCTCGCTGCTGACAGCGAGCCAGATCCCGTTCTTCGATCCGATTTTCGCCAAGGGCCCCGCGGTGTACATCGTGCTGCTGTCGGCGGGCGCGGTTTGCTTGCTCGGGGTGTTCGACGACCTGTGGCAGCTGGACGCCGTCACTAAACTTGCTGGTCAGGCGCTGGCCTCGGGGTTGATGGCCTGGCAGGGCATCAACCTGGTGTCGTTGCCGATCTTCGGCACGATCATCCCTTCCCAGGGGGTGCTGATCGTGCTGACCGTGGTCGCGATCGTGGTCACGATCAATGCGGTGAACTTCGTCGACGGCTTGGACGGTCTCGCCGCCGGGATCGTCGCGATTGCCGGTTCGGCGTTCTTCATCTACGCGTACATCCTGACCCGGGACAGCCAGGCCGAGTACTCCTCACTTGCCGCGCTGATCGCGGCCGCGCTGGTCGGTGGCTGTCTGGGGTTCCTACCGCACAACTTCAACCCGGCCCGGATCTTCATGGGCGACAGTGGGTCGATGCTGATCGGCCTCCTGCTGGCCACCTGCACGATGACGATCACCGCGCAGGTCCAGCCCAAGGTTTTGGACGACTCCAAAATCGTGCCGGCCTACATTCCGCTGCTGCTGCCGCTGGCGGTGCTGGCCCTGCCGCTCATCGATCTCGGGTTGGCCGTGATCCGGCGCACCAGGGCCGGGAAAATGCCGTGGCAGCCGGACAAGATGCATCTGCATCACCGGATGCTTGGGCTTGGCCACAGCCATGCCCGGGCGGTGCTGATCCTTTACCTGTGGACGGCGACCGTCGGCTTCGGGGTTGCGATGTTTGCACTGGTACCGCCGAAGATCGCGTTGTTCATTGCCGGGCTGGCGATGGTCACTGCGCTGCTGTTGACGATCGGGCCGTGGCGAGGACGCCGGGCCACGGGCGTCCTGCCGAGCGCGACCCCGGTGACCGTGGGACCACCCACCGCCGAGCCACCCAGCGCGGGTCCGTCCAGCGCGGGTCCGCCCAGCGGCGGTCTGCCGAGTGGCGGTCTGCCGAGCGGCGGTCTGCCCAGTGGTGGTCTGCCGAGTGGTGTGCCCAGCGTGGGTCCGCCGAGCGCGGGTCTGCCGAGCTATGGTCCGTCCGGCGCCGGCCAACCGATCACCGGTCCGTCCGGCGGCCGACCGCCCATCACGAAGGCGGCGGTCCCGTCCAGTCCGTCCGTCCCATCGAAGACAGCTGTCCCATCGAAGGCAGCCGTCCCATTCAGCGGAATCGCCGATCCGCCGGAACCGTCCCCTACCGCCGAGACCCGGCCGCGTGGGCTGGATCTGGCCGAAATCCACGATGAAAACGAGATGAATTCCCGAAGCAGGAGAAAATGAAGGATCGCCCTCAAGCGGTCGCCGAGGGTACGACGAACCCGGTAGGCGCCCTGCTGCGCGGTTCGGCCGTTCCAGCGCTGCTGGCGGTGGCGCTACTGGCCGCCATCGCCGTCCCGTTTGGTCTCAATCAGGTGACAAGTTCTTTGGCCGGCGGGGGCATGGGTCTGCTCGCGCTGGCGGTCGGGCCGACGCTGCACCAGCTATGCCGCAATCTCGATCCGGCGATGGTGATCGGCATCGTGGTGCTGGCGTACTGCACGGTAATCATCCTGCTCGGACTTGGGTTTTCGCTACTTAACGACACCGCTTGGCTGGTGGGCGATTTCGCCGCCGCCGGCGTCTTTGTGGTGGGTGCGGCGTGGGCGGTGGGGCACATGCGCGCGGCGATGAAGCTTCGACAGCCGCTCTACCAGCAGGATGAGCCGACCGCTGGGCGATGAGCAGGGGGGTGCCCCCAGTGCCCAGGAACTTCGCTGATAGTGTCAAGGCAGATGCATGACGAGTCGACCCTCTTGAGGGCACCCGCCATAGGTAGGCGTTGCCCTCCGAAGATCGAAGTCGGTCACGGTACGTAACGCCCTAACCCGTCTACACCACTGCTGGAACCCCAACGATCTCGGCTCTTGAGTCGGGACCGCTACCCCACTGACAACGACGCAGAGAGTCTCGGAGGAAGAGCGACAGTGATCCTCATCGCCGCCGGTTCGGAGACCTTCCACGCTCCCGGAATCGCGGACTTCTGGCAGCCGCTCGTCGGGACCGGTGCCTTCGCCCTCACCCGGTCGATGGTCGTCTTCGCGGTCACCGCTCTGATGCTGAGCCTGGTGCTGGCCCGGGTCAGCGGTCGGCTCAAGCTGGTCCCAGGTAAGACCCAGTTCGCTGTCGAGGGTGCCTACTCTTTCGTCCGGAACTCGCTCGGGCGCGACATCATCGGCAGCAAGGACTTCAAGCCGTTCATCCCGCTGCTCTTCAGCTTGTTCATCGTGATCCTGGTGAACAACCTGTACGGGGTCATCCCGTTCATTCAGTTCCCGACCTTCAGCCGACTCGGTTATGCGATCGCGCTGATGTTGGTGGTCTACGTCACCTATCACACGGTCGGGATCCGGCGAAAAGGCTTTGTCGGCTGGCTGAAGAGCTTCGTGCCGTCCGGCCTACCCGGCTGGATCATCCCGCTGATGTTCGTGCTGGAGTTCGCCACCTACGTCATCATCCGGCCCGCGACGCTCGCGCTGCGGTTGATGGGCAACATGCTCGCCGGGCACCTCCTGCTCTTGGTCTTCACCTTGGGTGGGGAGTACCTGCTGCTGCACAGCACCCTCCTTAACAAAGCCCCCGGGGCTCTGTCGTTCGGCATGACGCTCGTCATGTCGGCCTTCGAGATCCTGGTCGAGTTCCTGCAGGCCTACGTCTTCGTGCTGCTCACCGCGGTCTACATTGCCGGTGCCGTCGCCGACGAGCACTGACAACCCGAGTACTGACCCTCAGCGACGCAACCCGCGCCGCCGGAAAAGATTAAAGAAGGGCCATAGAAATGACTGGCGACATTGCGATCCTGGCCTACGGTCTGGCAGCCATCGGACCTGGGATCGGCATCGGACTGATCTTCGCGGCTTACATCAATGGTGTGGCCCGTCAGCCCGAGGCCCGCGGCGTGCTGCAGACCATCGCCTTTACCGGCTTCGCTCTGGTTGAGGCGCTCGCCCTGCTGGGCCTCGTCTTCGCTTTCCTTTTCAAGGGCTGACCTTCCGTTTCTGGATCAGAGCTGAGACGAAGAGAGGTGTGATGTGAACGCACTGCTGAACCTGGCAGCCGAGACCGAGCCACAGGCCACCGGCTGGGGCACCAAGGCGCCGATCATTCCCCATCCCGGTGAATTGATCATCGGGCTGATCTTCTTCGCGATCGTCTACTGGGCGGTGGCCAAGTACGTCGTCCCGCAGTTCGAGAAGATGTACGCCGAGCGCACCGCCGCGATCGAGGGCGGGATGGAAGCGGCCGCAGAGGCTCAGAAAGAGGCAGCCGCTGCCCTCGGTGAGTACCGGGAGCAGTTGGCCACCGCTCGGGCCGAAGCTGGCAAGATCCGCGAGGACGCGCGTGCCCAGGGTGCGCAGATCGTCGCGGAGATGCGCGAGCAGGCCCAGGCCGAAGCGGCCCGGATCACCGCCGCCGCGTCGCAGCAGATCGCTGCGGAGCGGCAGCAGGCGATCGTTCAGCTCCGGTCGGACGTCGGCGCGCTGGCGACTGACCTGGCTTCCCGGATCGTCGGGGAGTCGCTGCAGGATTCGGCTCGGCAGAGCCGGGTCGTGGACCGTTTCCTGGACGAGCTTGAAGCGTCCGAGACCGCGATCGCTGGTCAGTCCTCGGGTCGGGCGTCCTGATGTTGGGTGCTAGCCGCGAGGCTCTCGCCGCCGCTCAGGAGCGCCTGGAGGTGCTCCTGTCCACCGGCGGCGTGGACTCGACGAAGCTGGGCGACGACTTGTTCTCGGTCACCGCGCTGCTGGCCGGCAATGCCGGCCTGCGGCGCGCGCTGACCGACCCGGCCCGCCCGGCAGATGCCAAGGCGGTCCTGGTCGAGCGGTTGTTCCGGGGTCAGATCTCCGACCACGCGCTGGAGTTGCTGATCGGCGTCGTCCGTAGTCGTTGGTCCGATCCGTCCGACCTGGTCGAGGCGGTCGATGGCCTGGCCGTCACCGCCGAACTGTTCACTGCCGAGCGGGCCCACCGGCTCGACGCGGTGGAGGACGAACTCTTCCGGTTCTCCCGCATGGTCGCCGCGGACGTCGCCCTACGAGACGCCTTCGCCGCCCGCACGGTGGGTGCCGACCGCAAGGCCGAACTGGTTCGCACCCTGCTCGAAGGCAAGGTGTCACCCGAGACGCTCCGGCTCGCCGTCCAGGCTGCCGTGTCGCCTCGGGGCAGGCGCACCGAGCAGGCGCTGGAGCGGTATCTCGAAGCGGCGGCCGCGCGCCGTCGTCAGTTGGTCGCCGAGGTTGTCGCCGCCGCTCCGCTGTCCGAGGGGCAGCGGGCCCGGCTCAGCACGGCCCTGCGCCGGATCTACGGGCGAGACATCAGGATCAACCTGGACGTCGACCCCGAGGTGCTCGGTGGGCTGCGGATTCAGGTGGGTGGCGAACTGATCGACAGCACCGTGCTCGGCCGGTTGCACTCCGCCCGGCGATCCCTGGCCGGCTGACCGAGCCGACGGAAAGCGCCGGTCAGCAGCGAAAGCAGCGCTGGTCGACAGAGAAAAGCTTGGCACAGCAAGGAATTCAGCATTAGTACGGCGAGAAATGAACAGTAAGAGCACTAACCGAGAGAACGACGACCCGACGCCCGGCTCACGCCGGATCACGACGAGAGAGCAGGGATTCCAGATGGCGGAGCTCACGATCCGTCCGGAGGAGATCCGGGACGCACTGGACGCCTTCGTGCAGTCCTACGACCCGGAAGCGGCCTCCCGCGAAGAAGTCGGCACCATCTCCGAGGCTGCCGACGGCATCGCCCGGGTTGAGGGCCTGCCGGGTGCCATGGCCAACGAGCTGCTGCGCTTCGAAGACGGCACGCTGGGTCTGGCCTTGAACCTCGACGTCCGGGAAATCGGCGTCGTCGTCCTCGGTGAGTTCAGCGGCCTGGAGGAGGGCCAGGAGGTCAAGCGGACCGGCCAGGTGCTCTCCGTTCCGGTCGGCGACAACTTCCTCGGCCGGGTCGTCGACCCGCTCGGCACCCCGATCGACGGCCTCGGCGACATCGAGGCAGAGGGCCGGCGCGCGCTCGAGCTTCAGGCGCCCGGCGTGATGGCGCGCAAGTCGGTGCACGAGCCGATGCAGACCGGGATCAAGGCGATCGACTCGCTGACCCCGATCGGCCGCGGTCAGCGTCAGCTGATCATCGGTGACCGGCAGACCGGCAAGACCGCGATCGCCGTCGACACGATCATCAACCAGAAGGACAACTGGGCCAGCGGCGACCCGGACAAGCAGGTTCGCTGCATCTATGTGGCGATCGGCCAGAAGGGCTCGACCATCGCGGGTATCCGTGGTGCGCTCGAGGAGGCTGGCGCGCTGGAGTACACCACCATCGTCGCCTCGCCCGCGTCCGACCCGGCCGGCTTCAAGTACCTGGCCCCGTACACCGGCTCGGCCATCGGCCAGCACTGGATGTACGCCGGCAAGCACGTCCTGATCATCTTTGACGACCTGTCCAAGCAGGCCGAGGCCTACCGCGCGGTGTCGTTGCTGCTGCGCCGTCCGCCGGGCCGCGAGGCCTACCCGGGTGACGTCTTCTACCTGCACTCCCGTCTGCTGGAGCGCTGCGCGAAGCTGTCCGACGAGCTCGGCCACGGCTCGATGACCGGCCTGCCGATCGTCGAGACCAAGGCCAACGACGTGTCGGCCTACAT
>JANNPJ010000101.1:0-1982 GCA_031400005.1 Kineosporiaceae bacterium
CAGACCCATCCGATCGACATCCCAGATCGCGGCCGAGAAAAACCGGCACGCCGCGTGAAACGACACCTGCCGGGCCATCCGGGCCCCCGCCAGCATCCCGACCACCGACCGTCGCCCACCCTGCGCGACCATCCCACTGGCCGGCACCGTGAACACCACGAACGTACCCCGGCGACGAAACACCGGGCGGAAAGACTGCCAGCAACACCGACCAGGACTCCGGCAAGATCATCGAAGGAATCTACCGAAACACCCCTACCCGCCCAGGATTGCCACACCGCTCACCTACCAAACTCACCCCCTGCTGAGCCATCATGGACGCCGTGCCACACACCCCCACCCCCCAACCCGCACCGCCACCACCGAGCGGATCATCGCCCATGTCCAGGCCGGCTGGCCCCGCCTAGGCCAACCAGCCATCAGCCACCGCGGGCAGTTCTGCTACGTCGGCGCACACCTGCCCGGCACCCGCGAACCCCAGCCGATCCTGAGACAGCGCTACCAAGGAAACATCGACCAATGGGCCATCGGTATCTACCTCGCCACCGACCAGCGCTACACCTAATCCGAACTGCCCACCACCTTCGGACCCCGAACCGGCACCCCAGAACAAGGCATCGACCACACCTTCATCCTCTACGCCGGCCCCAGCAAGATCACCAACTAACCGACCCGAGCAAACTGCGAAACTCAAGTTGGTGAGAAAACGTCAATAATTTGTAGATATTAATCACGCATGTGCTTCTCCTTCGGGGTCGTGTATGGGCGCCATCTCCTACTGCCAGGCCCTGGCCGACCTGCCCGACCAGAAAGGCTGGCGGATCCGCCCCGACGCCGACTACAGCCCGTTGAACACCTTCGCCAGAGGCCACGTCGACCTGGGAAAGATCCGCCGGAACTGGGACGACATCCTGCGCGTGATCGCCTCCATCTACACCGGAACCGTGCGGGCCTACGACGTGGTGACGCTGCTCCAGCGCGAGGGCCACCCTACCGCCCTCGGCGAGGCAATCGCCGCCTACGGAAGGATTTTCAAGTCTTTGCACATCCTCGCCTACATCGACGGTATTGGCGCGGCGATGAGCTGAAATTCGGGTGGGTGGTTTCTGACCTGGGGCGTTGGGGTTGTGGTGGGGTTTGTGGCAGAGCCATTGCAAAGTCAGTTGATCATGGTTTGGGGGTCGGTGGCCCGGGCGGGTAGCTGGAGTGTCTTGGTGTGGTCGGCGGCGCGTTGTTGCAGTGTGGCAAGGATTTTGGTGACGTTGGCGAGGCGGAGGATTCCCAGGGCGAGGTTGCGGTGACGTGGGCGATGCTGCCGGCGCACGACAGCAGGATCAGGGCGGTGTAGGTCCCGACTCCCCCTCGTGGGCCGGCGCTCGGCCCGCGCCGGTGATCCCCAGCACCAGCGCAATGGTGCGCATCTCATGCTCGAAGAAGAGCTCCGCGTCGCTGACGATCTCCTGGCGGTGCCCGAAGACCTCGAAGGAGATCGCGCCGAACAGGTACGTCCAGGCCATCACCCCGTGGATGACGAGGCCGTCCGGGATGCCCGAAGCACCGGATTTCAGCGCCGGGCGCAACCCGCGCGCCACCGTTGGGCTGACCGGTAGTCGCTGGGGCGGAACCTCCCCGCCTGCCGCGACCAGACCGGTCAGCAGTCGCGGCACCCGGTTGGCCGGCTCGATGGTATCCGCGGGCGCCGTGATGCCAGGCCCCGGGGAGCGAAGATCAAACCGTACTCCTGGGGTGAGCCAGCGACCAGTCCCGGACGCCGTGGCTGACCGCCAGCCACCGATCCATCAGGGACTGCTCGCGGACCCGGGCTTCGGCGACCTCCGCCGCACTACCGAGCGCGGCGTTGACAATCGTCGGGTAGCCGGCGTCTTGAGCGCTGATCTCCACTGCGGCAACGGCATCGGGGGTCATCAGGACGAAAGTGGGCCCCAGGGTGCCGGATTCTCCGTAGCGGTGCTGCAGGAAGG
>JANNPJ010000109.1:0-32961 GCA_031400005.1 Kineosporiaceae bacterium
ATCAAGTACCTGGCCGCGCAGGAAGCCAGCCGGATGGAATTGATCATTGACGGTGTTCTGGCGATCCAGGCCGGGGCCAACCCACGAGTGGTCGCCACCAAGCTGAGAGCCAAGATGACCCCGCCCGGACCGGGCGAGGCCAAGGAAGAGAAGGCAGCATGAGCGAGCGCAGCGAGCTCATCAGAGGGCACCGGGTGGAGTCGTGAGTGGGGGCGGCGGCGGTCACGGCCGCCGGGGCGCGCCCGAGCACGAGGAGGAGGAGCACGAGAACCACGAGCGCTGGCTGGTCAGTTATGCCGACATGATGACCTTGCTGATGGTGCTCTTCATCGTGCTATTCGCAATCAGCCAGGTCGACCAGAAGAAGTTCGCTGCGTTGAAAACCGGTCTATCGGCTGGTTTCGGTGCCCCGGTCAACATCCTTCCGGGTGCAGACGCACTGCTCGACCCGGGCGGTGCGGTGGCCCCGGACAGCGTGAACATCAGCGGTTCGACCGGCGGAGCGAAGGCGAACGCCAACATCAATCCCCAGGTCGCCCAGATCAAGCCGGAAGTGGTCGCGGCACTGGCTGCGGCCACCGCCAAAGCACAGGTGGAAAAGGAAATAAAGAACCTGGAGAAGGCGCGCCAGGAGCTGAAGAAGGCGCTGGTGAAGGCGGGAGTGCCGGAAGGCGCCAATTTCCGCTATGACGAGCGCGGACTGGTGGTCAGTA
This sequence comes from Kineosporiaceae bacterium, assembly GCA_031400005.1. Classification (GTDB taxonomy): domain Bacteria; phylum Actinomycetota; class Actinomycetes; order Actinomycetales; family Kineosporiaceae; genus JANNPJ01. The sequence continues at coordinate 714 of JANNPJ010000109.1, forward strand.
TCGCCACCGACAACGTGCTCTTCATCAGCGGTAGCGCCCGGTTGCAGGACCAGGGCCGGATAATCCTCAATGCCCTCGGCCCGACGCTGTTCAAACTGCCTAACCGGTTGAGCGTCGACGGACACACCGACTCGATACCGATCAGCACCGCTCAGTTCCCGTCCAACTGGGACCTGTCCAGCGGCAGGGCGAACGGCGTGCTGCGCTACCTGCATAACGGCGACCGACTACCGTACGACCGAATGTCCTCCACCGGGTACGCGGACACGAAACCCCGCGATCGAAAAAACAGTTCCCGCGCGCGCACGCTGAATCGACGAGTCGAGATCGTGGTTCTGGCCCGGGTGGACAACTCCCTAGGCCGCGCGGTTGCCGAACTCGGGAACCAGACCAAGTAATCGACAAGCAATAGACCGGCCTACAACCTGTAGTCGACGCCAACGCACGTCGATCAATGACTGCGGGACCAACGCAATCCGGCCCGCACCACGAGGGCGCTAGAAATCGTCTGGCGCCTCCGCCGGTGCGGTTCCCGCCTCACTTGACGCAGACGAACAGCAGGAGGAAACACGATGGCCAAGGATAAAGACAAGGAGGAGAAGGACGACGACGAAGCCAGTGGCGGTGGCAAGAAGAAACTTTTTATTATTCTACTCCCGGTACTGGCCTTGCTCGCAGCGGCCGGCTGGTATTTCTTTATCAAGTCCGACGAGAGTGGCGTTCCCGAAGCATTGCCGCACCCGACGCCCGGAGCGGCGGTCACTCTGGACCCGATCACGGTCAATCTGGCCGGTGCACACTTCCTGAAATTCGGGATGGCGCTCCAACCGATCGCCTCCGCCCATGAGATCGATGGCGCCCAGGCGCTCGATTTGGCGATCGGCCAGTTCAGCCAGATGACGATCGAGGAACTCTCGACCGCGAAGGGCCGCAGCGAAGCCAAGAAGGAACTGGTCGCCAAGATCAAACTCACCTACCTGCCGCACGGCACCGTGCTTGCCGACGTGACCACGGACTCGCACTCGGACGAGGAAGAGGAAGAGGAAGAGAAGGAGTCCGATCACGGCAAGGAGGCGGAGAAAGACGCAGATCACGGGGAGGAGGCGGAGAAGGAGGCAGATCACGGGGAGGACTCGGGGTCGGAGAAGTCCGGCGAAGAGGCGGGACACGAAGAGATCAACATTGCTGAACTCACCGCTGCGGAGGCGATCAAGCTCGCCGCCTCCCTGACCGTCCAGCCCGAGGTCTACGACATCTACTTCACCGAATTCGTCATGCAGTAATCCCAACCCGGTCACCATCAGACCCGGTGCGGCGGTGCCACGCTCAAGCCCGAGCTCGAGGCTCAATCGGCCCCGATCGCGCGTCTTTCCGTGGCACAGCCCAAACCTGTTTGGTGGACGACGGAAACTCTGCTGGCTAATTGGCTGACGCCCCGGCCGGGGGTCAGCTCCGAGGTCTAGCCGTCGGGAATCGTTGCTGTGCCCCTCGAAAACCGGTGATCAGGGCAGATTTTTACCTCAATCACCGGTTTTTGCGGGGCACAGCAACCAGCAAACCAGCGTGGACGACGGAACCCGCCGTCGCCCCTGCGACTGGTGCGCGACTCAGCTTCGCGGTGCGCGACGCCGCCGCTTCGTCTGGTAGTTGACCGGGCCGGGCAGATCGACAGACTGCTGCCCGGAGCGGGTGTTGTACGACCAGCCGAAGAAGTGCCAGGTCCACGAGTGACCCGTTTTCGACAGGTTGAGCCGCAGGAACGGCAGGACCGGAATGCGTTTGCGGAACGTGAAAGGCATGTCGACGATCATCTCGGTTTCGGAACGATTGCGCGACTTGTGGTTCATTGCAGCTGACCTTCCGAGGCACAACCCTCGATAGGGTCTGCCGGTGGCCACCCGGATAACGCTGATCTGCCACGGCTCGACGGTGGCTACCCGAAAGACCGCCTTTCCGCGTGACGAACCGCTGGAATCGGTAGCCGTTGAGGCCACGATCGCGCTCCGACAGCGACTCCCCCGACCGACCGATGAGCAGACCCTGACCAGCCCCACGCTGCGCTGTCGGCAGACGGCTGAGCTGCTGGGTCTGCCGGCTGACGTGGACGACGAGTTGGCCGACTGGGATCTCGGAACGTGGGCGGGACGGACCCTGACCGAGCTCTCCGCCGAGGCACCGACCGACGTCCAGGCCTGGATCACCGACCCCACCGCCGATCCGCACGGCGGGGAACCGCTCACCGGCCTGATCGAGCGGGTCGGCCGGTGGCTGGACGCTGCCGGCAGCCGCCGGTCTCGGGTGCTCGCCATCACCCATCCGGCGGTCATTCGCTCTGCGATCGTGCACACCTTGAACGCGCCGGCCGACTCTTTCTGGCGAATCGATGTCTCGCCGCTGGCCCTGGTCGAACTGCGCGGACGTCCCGGTCGCTGGTCGCTCCATGCCTGAGTCAGGCAGGCCCGCCCCGCGCAGCTAAAGCTCGGGCTCGGAATCTCCGAGAGCATCTCGTGGGCTACTCCAATCAGGCGACCGGTGAAGGCACCCGACGTCCACGCCCCGAAGCCAAGAGCTATGACTTCCGCAGACCTGTGCGGATGGCCCGCGAAGATGCGCACCTGTTGAAGGTCGCCATGCAGACCTTCGGCCGACAGGCCACCACCGTCCTGACCACGGGTCTGCGAGCGCTCAGCGTGCTCAGCCTGGTCCAAGTGGACGAGATGAGTTATGACGAGTACCTGTCCGGGCTGGCGGAGGCGAGCGTCAGCGCTGTCTTGTCGATGGAACCGCTCCAAGGCAAGGCACTGCTCAGCATCAATCTGGACACCCTGATGGTGATGATCGACCATTTGCTCGGCGGCAACGGCACCGAGGCCCAACCCGAGCGGCCACTCACCGACATCGAGCAGATGCTGGTCCGGCACATCTTCGGCCGGGTGCTCCGCGAACTGGCGTACGCCTTCGAGGTGATCGCGGTCACCAAGCCCAACTTGCTCACGCTGGAGGGCAATGCCCAGTTCGTCCAGGCCGCCGCACCGACTGATCCTGTTGTCGTGGCCCGGATGCAACTGGCCGTCGGCGAGCGGACCAGCAGCGCCGATCTGTGCCTTCCGTACGCGATGCTCGCCCCCGCGCTGGAGGCGGTCAACAAGAACGCCGATCACGGTGAGAAGATCCGGCAACGGTCGGCTGCTGCGGCCCGGACCACCCAGCGATTGAACGACGTCGAGGTTGACGTCGCGATCCGGTTCGACCCGATCCGGCTCCCGTCGTCCCAGATCGGTCAACTCACGATCGGGGACGTGCTGAACCTGGGCCACCGCACGTCCAAACCGCTGTCCATCACCTCCGCGACGTCCACCTTCGCCCTCGCTGTGCCCGGTGCCTCGGGCAAGCAGCTCGCCGCCCTGATCGTGGAGCCCTGATGACCCTGATGACCTTGATCACCTCGATGACGGCGGCCACTCGGCTACCTGTGAACCCCCCGCTGACCCAAGGACTCGTCTGATGTCGTTCTCCGCCTCACCCCTGATTCCCGATCAGCGCAATGGCGACGCGGTCGACTGGGACGGCCTGGCCGATACCGTGGTGGCCGCCGTGACGGGGGCCCTGCCGCAGATCCCGACGGCCGCGCCCCTGACCACCGGCACCGCGATTGCCGATCTGACCGCCGCCACCCTGCCGGATCCGGCCGGCGCGGCGATTACCGCCTTTCTGACCGGCGGCATCCTGGGCAAGATCCTGGTGGTGGTCGGCCAGGAACTGGTCGATGCGCTGGCCGGCACGCCGTTCGGGGCGCTGGAGCCGGCCAAAGCGCTGCGCCCGGCAATGGACGCGATCGCCGCCTCGCTCGGTGGTCGGTTGGACGGCGAGCCGACGGACACCCCGACCGAGGATGCCCTCGACACGCTCACCGGCGGCGTCTGCGTGATCGTGCCGCTGGTCAGCGACGGCAGCCTCAGTGCCCTGGTCGGGCTGTCCTTCAGCCAGCTTCCGACCGCGGCCGGGCGAGCTCCGACCGCTGCCGTGGCCGCGCGCAGCTGGGGCATCGAGATGCTGCGGGACGTCGAGATGGAGGTCACCTGCGAGCTGGGCCGCACCAGGATGACCGTGCGCCAGCTGCTGGCCCTGGCTCCAGGGGACGTCGTGGAACTGGACAGGTTGGCTGGTTCTCCGGCCGATCTGCTGGTCAACGGCACTCTGCTGGCCCGTGGCGAGGTGGTTGTGGTGGACGAGAGCTTCGGCCTGCGGATCACCGAGATCGTCACCCGGGATGCGACATGAATGACGCAGACAATCTGGCTCTGCTCGGCCGAGTGATGGGTGGGCTGCTCGTGGTGCTTGTCCTGATTGGCCTGATCGCCCGGGTCGCTCGCCGGACCCACGGGCAGAAGGCCACCAGCGGCCTGCGGGTGATCGACCGGGTCGGCCTCTCCCGGGAGGCGAATCTGACCGTCATCGAGGTCGCCAACCGGGTGCTGCTGCTCGGTGTGACGGCGCAGGGAGTGACGATGCTCGCCGATCTGGACGTCGATCTGGAGGTGGCAGCAGCCCAGGATGCCGCCCGCACGGACGGGACCGGTTTTGAACCGGAGCCGGACGATCACGACCAGCCGGCCTCCGCCCCCGCGGTACCGGTCGCCAGGACGCCTAGCCCGGCGATCCCGGAGCGCGGCACCGCCAAGGACCGCTCAACGGACGCCGAGTCGCCGCGGCGACCGATGCCGCCCGGGGTGGCCTTGGAGCAGTATCCGGATCTGGCCTCGGCGCTGCGCGCCGCCGGGCGAACGTCCGGATCTTCCCAGCCGGCGGCCGCCGCCAGGCCCGCGATGGCCGCTCCCGCTCAGCAGGCCATGCCCACTCCTGGCACCGCGACGCCCGCGGCGCCCGCTCCTCGCACCCGAGCCGAGGCACGGGCGGTAGCCCGAGCTCGCGCCGCGGCCGGCGCTCAAACCGGAACCCAGACGATGACCGCGACACCGCCGGCGGCAGCCTGGTTCACCTCGGCGACTTTCCCGGAGGTCGATCGAATCCCCTTGCAGCGTAACGATACTGAGGCATACACCAGGAGGCAGAGCGGTTCCCCGGCATCAGCCCAGCTTGCCAAGCCGGCACAACCGTCCGGACCAGCACCGTCCGGGCCAGCACCGTCCAGGCCAGCACCGTCCGGGCCGGCACAACCGTCCGGGTTGGCGCGAACCTCCGGCTCAACGCAGGTCTACGGGCCAACTCAGGCTTCCGGACCGGCGCATCCATCCCGACCGGTACAGCCCGCCCAACCGGTGCAGGCATCCGGTTCCGTGCTGTCGCCACGCACCTGGCGTCAGGGCATCGAGGCCCTACGCGATCTCACGGTTCGGCGCGGCTGATGATCGATCATCCGGTCAGGCACCGGACACCGGGCAGCAGGCGGCTTCGGTACCGCTTGGTCTTCGCGCTGCTGCTCAGCATCGCCGGACTACTCGGGCTGCCGGTCTCCGCCGACGCCAGCTCCGCGCTCGCCGCCCCAGCCCCAGCACTCGCCGCACCCATCACCGCATTCGCCGCACCCGTTGCGGTGGCGCCGGTAGGAACTATTACTCCTAAAGGACCCAAGGCGCCGACTGCGCCCAAAAACCCGAGCGACCCCAGCGTCACGATCAGCGTCCCCGGCCAGCAGAGCCAGGTACTGCAGATCATCATGCTGGTCACCGTGCTCGGTGTGGCTCCGGCAATCTTGTTGCTCTGCACCTCGTTCACCAAGATCGTCGTAGTGCTCTCGCTGACTCGAAGTGCGCTCGGGACGCCGTCCATCCCGCCGAACCAGGTATTGATCGGCCTCGCCCTGTTCCTCTCGCTGTTCATCATGGGCCCGACCATTGATCAAATGCAGAAACAGGCCATCCAGCCGTACACGGCCGGAAAGATCACCGCCACCGAGGCTTACCAGGGAGCCACCGTTCCGCTGCGCGAGTTCATGCTCAAGCACACCCGGGACGAGGAACTGGCCCTGATGACCAAGGCGGCCGGTCTACCGTTGCCGCAAACCCGCACGAATGTCGATTTGCGCACCCTGATACCGGCTTTCGTGCTCAGCGAACTCCGCGGCGCCTTCATCATCGGCTTTGTCATCTTCATCCCGTTTCTCGTCGTCGACATCGTGGTCAGCGCCATCCTGATGTCGCTGGGAATGGTCATGCTGCCGCCGTCCCTGGTCTCACTCCCGTTCAAGCTGCTGCTCTTCGTGCTGGTCGACGGCTGGTCTCTGGTCGTTACCACCCTGGTCGGCAGCTACCGCTGATCCTCATCGTCGCAACGAGGCCAATGTGGGGCCGTTCAGGCACGCAGATCAACAGCAAACCTGCAGGTGACGTCGGTCCCTGGGGTGATCGTGCGTGCTGGACTGGCCCCTGTCGGCCGAACCAGCAAGTCTGCCGATCCCGGAATGGGTAGCGGGCAGGGCTCAAGGAGTCGGCGTTGATGGTCGACCTCTCAGTACAGCCATGGATGGCCTTTCGCGCGATGGACCGCTCCCTCGGTCGGCGACTACGCGCCGGCACACCCAAGACAGGCTCCATGGAAGACAACGTCATCCAGATCGTCGCGGCGGCACTGCTGACCGCGACGAAGGTCGCCGGACCGGTGCTCTTCGCCACCCTGGGCATCGGGCTGCTGCTGTCGATCGTCCAGTCGGCGACCCAGATCCAGGAACAGACCCTGACTTTCGTGCCGAAGCTGATTGTGGCCGCGGTGGTCCTGGTCCTGACCGGAGGCTGGTGCCTGCGCGTACTCGAGGGTTTCACCCGCGAGCTGTTCACGATGATCCCCGCCCTGCTCGCTTCCTAGATCGGCCGGGGGATGGATTTCGCGATCTCCGGGGCTCTGCTGTCGGGCTATCTGCTCGCGGCCGCGCGCACCGCCGGCTTCATCCTGCTGTCACCGCCGTTCAATACCAAGGCGTTTCCGGTGCGGGTCCGGGCCGGGCTCGCCTTGGCGCTCGCCATTCCGCTGTCTACCTGGACCATCCCGACCGCACCGGCACTCGGCTCCACCCCCATGCTCGGTCAGATGCTGCTGCAGATCCTGATGGGAGTGATCCTGGGCTACTTCGTGCAGTTGGCAGTGGCGACGATCCAGATCGTCGGGGATCTGATCGACGTTGCCGGGGGGTTCTCGATCAGCATCGGCAACGACCCCCTGCTGCTGGTGCAGAGCTCGGTGATGGGCCGGTTGCACCAGTTGACCGCCGTCACCCTGCTGTTTGTCGGCGACGGCCACCTGATCATCCTGCAGGGTCTGACCCGCAGTCTGCAGTTGATGCCGGTACCGGAACTGAACCTGCAGACCATCGCGGCAGCGGTCACCGCAGGGGTGTCCGCCATGCTCCTGGCCGCGGTGCAGATCACCGCGCCGATCCTGGCTGCGCTGCTGATCGCGGACATCGCGCTCGGCCTGCTGACCCGGGCCGCACCGGCGTTGAACGCCTTCGCGCTCGCCTTTCCGTTGAAGATCATGCTCAGCCTGCTACTGATCGGGCTGATCCTGGTGCAGATCCCGGGTGCACTCAGTCGCCTCGTGGACAATGCCGCGAGCACCATCCTCAGGCTGGCCGGGGGGTGAGGTCTCGTGTCAGGCGGTGAAAAGGACGGGAAGACCGAAAAACCGACCCCGAAAAAAATCAAGGACTCCCGCAAGGAAGGGCAGTTCCCCCGGACGCCGGACGCCGCCACCTGGGTCGGGATCGCTGCCGGGATGGCGCTGGTACCGAAGACCGTGACCCTGGCCGGCAACGAAATCCGCAAGATCCTCAGCAAGCTGCCCGCCGTCGCCGAGGATCCGACTCCGGCCAGAGCCCTGGATGTGCTCGCCATGATGCCGCAGGCGGTACTGATCGGTGCGGCGCCGGTTTGCCTGGCTGCCCTCCTCGGGGCCCTGCTGGCCACCATCGCCCAGGGGGTGTACCCGAGCGCGAAGGTGCTGAAGCCGAAATTCTCCCGGATGAGCCCCAAGCAGGGGGTCAAGCGGATGTTCGGCGGCAAGGCGGTCTGGGAAGCGGTGAAAGCCTTGCTGAAGGTAGTGGTGATCTCGGTCGTGGTGATCGTGGTGGGTAAGCGCCTGATCCCCGAGCTCGCGTCGTCCGGAACCTTGCCGCTGGCCACCACCGTGGCTCGGGCGAGTGATGGGCTGAAAACGCTGATCTGGTCGGCAGGGCTGGCCGGGTTCGCTCTCGCCTTCGCCGACTACGCCTACCAGAAGCACTCGGTCACGAAGCAGTTGATGATGAGCCCGAAGGACATCCGGGACGAGAACAAGCAATCCGAGGGTGACCCGATGATGAAGGGCGCGATCCGGCAGAAGCAGATCCAGATGAGCCGGAACCGGATGATGGCCCAGGTACCCGAGGCGGACGTTGTCCTGGTCAATCCGACGCACCTGGCGATCGCGCTCAGGTATCAGCCGGGCAAGGGAGCGCCGCGGGTCGTCGCGAAGGGCGCCGGAGCGGTGGCGCTGAAGATCCGCGAGATCGCCCGGGAGAACCGCATCCCCGTGGTCGAGGACAAGCCGCTGGCCCGAAGCATCTACCAGGTCTGCGAGTTGGAAGAGGAGATTCCAGCCGAGCTGTACATGGCGGTGGCGCAGATCCTGGCGTTCGTGATGGCCGCAGGTCAACCCGGACGCCGGGCAGGAGTTCGCAAGCCCTCACACCGCACGACAGTGCCGCAGCTCCCGACCCGGGCAGCTCTTCGAGCCCGTCGGGCCAGAGAGAACCGCGGCCCGGCCCGACATTGATCGACGTGGCGAAACTGCCCTCGACAGGCCCGCAGATGGGTCCGCCGATAGCCGAAAATGCCTATTCGACAGGGATTTCACCAACGACAGGCGGATCGGCGGGGATCCGATCGACGGTCGGCGGGGCGGTATCGGAGATGACATTTTCGGCTTTAGACAAGAAGACCAGCAACAGGGCAAGGATCGGAAAAACAGCGATGGCGGCGAGCGCGGACATTTCGGCACCTCCTCAGGAGGCCTGAGCATTGACTAGATCGAGGAAACGGCTTTCATCGGGGTAGCGCACGTTGATCTGTCACCTCGAGCGCTCCGCCGAGCCCACCGCTTCCGGGGTTTTGTCCGATACGTACCTCATCGCTGGCGCCCTCGACATCGTTACCGGGTTTCCCGAGGCAACTCCTATACCCCTGCCATTAAAAGACTTTCGAAGCATCGACTGGCGTCATCAGGATCTTGATCAGCCGGTTGGGTTCCGGTTTCCTACCCCGTGCGGGTGATGAACTCGTGAACCAGGACGGCGTCCTCAAGTTGCGGCCGCCGCAAGCCGATGGTTGATCGAGCCACGGACGGCTTTCAGTGCGGGCATGGAGCAACCCCGAGGCCCCCGCCCTCTCACTGCTGCGGTCGGAGGTCTGCCTCGATGCCGTCCAACCGGCTGGTGCGTCTCGCCGTACCCGTGGGTGTGGTGGTCATCGTCCTGATGATGGTGGTCCCGCTACCGGCGGCTCTGCTCGACGTCTTGATCGCCATGAACATCGCGGTCAGTCTGATCGTGCTGCTGGTCGCCCTACAGGTGACCCGCCCACTGGACTTCGCGGTCTTCCCCACGGTGATCCTGGTCGCGACCCTGTTCCGGCTGGCGCTGAACGTCAGCGCCACCCGGCTGGTGCTGCGCGACGGCTACGCTGGGCACGTCATCGAAGCCTTCGGTCATATCGTGATCGGCGCGAACCTGGTGATCGGCCTGGTGGTGTTCGCCATCCTGGTCATCATCCAGCTCACCGTGGTGACCAACGGTGCCGCCCGGGTCGCCGAGGTAGGCGCCCGATTCACGTTGGACGCGATGCCCGGCAAGCAGATGGCGATTGACGCCGACCTCAACTCCGGGTTGATCGACGAGGACACCGCCCGCAAGCGGCGCAAGGACGTCGGCGCCGAGGCCGACTTCTACGGTGCGATGGACGGTGGCACGAAGTTCGTCAAGGGCGACGCGATGGCCGCCGTGATCATCACGTTCGTCAACCTGATCGGTGGGTTCGCGATCGGCATGCTGCAGCGCGGGATGCCGGCCGGCGAGGCGATCCAGACCTACAGCCTGCTGACCGTCGGTGACGGCCTGGTCTCGCAGATCCCGGCGCTGCTGATGTCGGTCGCGACCGGCGTTATCGTCACCCGCTCGACCAGCGAGGGGGACGTCGGTAGCGACCTGATCGGTCAGCTCGGCAGACACCGCGAGGCACTGCGAATCGGCGGCGCCGCCATCCTGGGGCTGTGCCTCATTCCGGGCATGCCCAAGTTGCCCTTCTTGATCGTCGGCGGTCTCGTTCTCCTGGCGTCCACCCGGTCAACGGATGGGCCGGGAGATGCCGCCACGCTGGCGAGTTCGGGGCTCGCGCTCCCGTCCGGCCAGAGCCAACAGCCGGCCGAGGCCGACCACGATCCGGTGACCGAGTCGCTCCGGGTGGATCCGCTAGAGCTGCTGCTCGCTCCGGACACCGTCGACCTGGTGGACCCCTCCCGCGGCGGTGACCTGCTCGACCGGGTCCGGGCGCTGCGTCGCAAGACCGCCCTTGACCTCGGCCTGGTGCTGCCGCCGGTACGGACCCGGGACGGCGCGATGCTGCCTCCGGGCACCTACGAAATCCGGATTGGCGGGATCAGTGTCGCCACCGGCGAGGCACCACCCGGGCACTTGCTCGCGATCGGGGACGCGATGGATGGTCTTCCCGGCCGACACACGACCGAACCGGTGTTCGGCCTGCCTGCGGTCTGGGTGCCGGTGGAGTACCGGGCCTCCGCGGAACTGACCGGCGCGACCATCGTGGAGCGTGCTGCGGTGGTCACCACCCACCTTGCGGAGATGGTTCGCCAGCATGCGTCCCGGCTGTTGAGCCTGGACGACGTTCGAGAACTGCTGGAAGTACTCAAGTCCGACCGCCCAGCTGCCGTCGAGGAACTTGTGCCTGGCCTGCTCTCCCTTTCCGCCGTGCAGCGGGTGCTGCAGGGTCTGCTGGACGAGCAGGTGTCGATCCGCGACCTGGGTCGAGTGCTGGAGGGAATCGGCCAGCGGGCCAGAGCCACCACCGACGCCGACGCGCTGCTGGAATCCGCACGAGCCGCCCTGGGACCGGCGCTGACCGTGCCCTATGTCCGGGATGGGGTGCTGCGAGCGATCACTCTGGAACCGGGCGTCGAGTCCCAGCTCGGTGAGGCCCTGCGGGCCAGCGAACAGGGCGTCGTCATCGCGCTTGACCCGGTCACCGCCCAACGGCTGGTCGCCGACGTGGCCAGCCTGATGAGCAGCTCCGAGCAACGCGGTGAACTGCCGGTTCTGCTCATCTCCAGTCCGTTGCGGCTGCCGTTACGCCGGCTGTTGCGCGGATCGCTGCCTCAGTTACCGGTGATTGGCTTCGGCGAAGCCTCCGGGCTCCATCAGATCGAGACAGTTGGGCAGGTGAGCAGTGGTGAATTTGCTGCTTGAGGGTGACGACCTAGAGGCGCTGCTGCTGCGCGCCCATCAGGAGGGCGGAACGGCCGCCCGGATAGTGCGGGCCCAGAAAGTACGTCGAGGGGGGATCCTCGGCTTCTTCGCCAGGGAAGGGTTCGAAGTGGCAGTCGAGATCCCGAAGGACGGGGAGCCGGACAGGGCGGCAATCGAGCCCTCCCCGCATCCAGCAGCGGCCGCGGTGGCGGCCGGCTTCACGGCGATGCCACAGCTATCGGGATCGGCACCGGTCGCCGCTATCGAGGCGGGCAGCAGCCTGCTGGATCTGGTCGACCGAGCCAGCGCCGCCGAACGCGCCGCGGCCTTGGCCATCGCCCGGCAGGCGGCCTACGAAGACGCAATCCGCGCGGCTGGTGCGGAAAATCAGCGGACGGACGACGTCCGGCCGAGTCAGATCCCTGACCTTCCGGTTCGAGACCTTCCCACTGGATCGAGTCCGGCCGAGCGCCTGGTCGCCAAACTGATGCCGCGCCGGGCACTGGCGCCCAGCGAGCCCGCCGTCGATCCTGCCATCGAGGACGCCGTGTTCACCGTCACCGAGTTCATGAAGCCAACCGACAGCAAAATTCCCCCGGTTGCTCGCAACCGGGCAGATCTGGAGAATCGGGCAGACCTGGAGAATGTCGCAGCCCACAGTGAAATTCGCGTGGTTTCGGCCATTTCATTCACCGCCATCGAGTTTCCGCACGTGCAGTTACCCGAGCCCACTTCGCTCAACGAAACCGGTGTACGAACCGATCTATCCGAGGTGACCGACTCACCCGTCGCCGGCAATCAGCCGTTGACCAGCGCCGACCCTGAGTCGGCTACAGACTTTGGGCTGTGGTTCGACACCCAGGCAGCGCTCCCGCGCGTCCCGGTCCGGGCCGTCATTACCGCGGTGCTGCCGCCGTCCGCCGCTCCACCCCAGCCCGATCCCGAGGCGGAGACCCAACGGAGCGCGGAAGCCGAACCGGTCTCTGCCGCCCCACCGATGACCGAACGACGCCAGGCCGAGCAGGACGTGGTGCTGACGGTACCGAGCATGGAGTTGAGCATGAGCGGTGGGCTGCCCTCGAACGAGATCGGCGTGGCTGCCAACGGCACGGCCAGAGCCACCACGATCGTGCCGAGGACCAAGTCTCGCCGGCATGGGCACCGGGCTGTCCCGGCGCCGCTCGACGACAACGCGCTCACCGCGCCTTCGGCTGCTGATCCATTGGCGGACGCCGAATCCAGGCATCACGGGGAGCCCGACTGGCATCAACCCACGGCGGAATCCTCCTGGAAACTGCTCCGCCGCTGGCGACCAGGGCTGCGCCGACAAGCCGCTGAGGACGACGGCGAGTGGTTCCGCGAGATCAATCCGAAGCTGCATGCCGATCAGGATGGACCGGAGCTCGAACGCTCCAGGCACCGAGCCGAGCCGATTGGGCTGACCCAGCCGATCAACGTGCGCGAACCCGTCGAAGCCGCGCCGACAGACGCGCAAACAGTCGCAGAGACAGTCGAAGTCGCTGAGACCAGCGAAATCAGGATGCAGTCCCACGTCACCGAAATCGCCCACGCCCCCGAGGCTCCCGAGGCTTTCGGGGATTCCGGAGGTTTCGCGGGCGTCGAGTTTTTTGACGACACCACCATCTCTTTCTCGGACGCCGCTACCCGTGCAGACGTGCCGGCGGGCACGGACCTGATCGAGGGTTTCGATCAGTTGACCGCCGATCGGACGGCGCTTCGCGCTCTCGGAGTACCGGCGGCCTGGACCGAGAACCTGCACGCCGGAGACCGTTTCGGCTCGATCGTCGCGATGCTCAGCCAACTGGCCGAGCCAAGGATCAGAGAGGACGCCGCGGTGATCGCCGTGGTCGGACCCGCGGAGGTGGTGGAACTGGAGGCTCATCGAACCGCCCTGGAGCTGCCGACCAGCGGCCGCCCGCGCGCGGTCACCCTGGTGTCGGGCGCGGTGGGGGTCGACCGGCGGGCCGCGATCGCCCGAAGCAAGCGGATCCGACCGGTGGTGATCTCGGTCCCGATCGACGGATACGACGATCCTGCGGGCACCCGCAAGATTCTTTCCAGCATCATGGCCGAAGCGGTGATCGTGGTGGTCGATGCCTCCCGCCCGCTGGATGAGATCACCTCGTGGGTCCAGGCGCTGGATCAGGTCGATGCGATTGCCCTCGACGGTGCCCTGGACGTGCGCAGCCCCGCCGCCGTCCTCGGTCTCGACGTCCCGGTGATTCGGGTGGACGGAATCGCCGTCGATCGGATCGGCTGGGCGGCCCTGCTCTGCGCTCAGCTGTCCGCTCTCGACGCCTCTCGATGAATGCCCTGCTCATCGGCGCCGCAGTAGCTGCCGTGATGGCCGGCCCACCGCTGTACGGCATGGTCGCGACCGGAGAACTGGACGGCACCACTGCCCTCGGCCGCGGCCTGCTGGTCGCGGGCGTTTGTGCCGGTGGCGCCTCCTACGTGCTGAAACTCGTTCGCGATTACGCGGAGGAAGGAGAGCGCGAGGACAAGCGCCTGGCGCTTCTGGCCGCTGTCGCAGAAGCAGAAGAAGCCGCCAAGCGGCACGCTGACGCGGAAGCCGCCGCCGCAGCCGCAGCTGAGAAGGCACAGCGAAATCTTTCTTGAGTTATTTGGTCGACAATGCAAGGCTAGCTCTTGCACCCGTCGAACCCGACCCAAGGATGATCCGATGTCGCCTCGTACCCGCGCCGCACTGGCACGCGTCGGTGGCCTCGAGGGCATCTGGTCGGGTCGACGGGCGCACCAATTCGACGAGTGGTGCTGGCTGGCGAACTGCAGGAACCACCAAGTGCTCGGGATCGGTGACACTGCCGCCGCCAGCCTGCACGTCTACGGGCCGGCGTTGACCGTGATGAACCGGTACCGCGTGGATGCCGAACACGGGCCGATCATCGCCGTCACCGAACGCGCCGGCCAGGACTGGTAGCAACCTCGAGTCAATCCGGCGCGATCAGTGACTGCTCCAGAACCTCTCGGGCGCTCTCGTAGCGCTGCCGCAGCCGCGAGTGATCGTCCTCCGGCAGCGCATCCACGCTTGACAGGTTGTGCCAATTGTCGGCCAGCTTTACCAGCCGCCCGAGAGGATCGGCGGCCGCCCGATTGATCAGGTCCAGGTAGGGCTCGCCCTCCAGCCGAGTCACCGACCGGACCGCCTGCACCACCGAGGGGGGAAAGCCCAGCTGAGCAAGCTGCGAGCAGGTGACGGGGGTGTCCTCGACGACGTCATGCAGGAGACCCGCCACGTAGGCGTGACTTCCGTACGGTCTGAGGAGCTCCGCGATGGGCTGCAGGTGGTGCTGGAAGTAGTCGCGGCCTTGCTTGTCGACCTGCCCCGAATGCGCCTGCATCGCTAGCGTCAGCGCTCGGCCCTCCATGATCGAGTCCGCCACGCCGCACCCCGTCCCGATCGTCCTGCCTTCGTGTCCATGCAGCCTATGGCTACCGGCCTCGGCGTCCGGGGATTACCGCCGCTTCCGGCGATCCGTATTTCAAACCTGCTCAGTAGCAAGCCGACTCAGCCCGACTCAGGCTCACTGATTGCCCTGTCGATCAAGGCCGAAGAACACTCCGGTGTGAAAACTGGAGCAGATGAAGTCGAGGTAGTAGGTGCCCGTCGTCCCACATTGGGTCGGGCCCGCTCCTGGATCAACCGCCAGACCGTGCGCCATTCCGGCCACCGAGAACGTCAGCACCGCCGGCTCCCCCGCGGCGTCGTTGTAGACGCTCTTCGTTGTGCCGCCGGGCAAGGCCACGGTGGAGGACGGCGTCCGGCTGATTCCCCAGACATTGGTCCACTGATCCCGAGACTCGGTCAGGGCAGCCGGGTTGACCGTGACGTCGGAACTGCCCTGCCAGATCGCCACCCTGGGCCAGGGTCCGGGGTACCCAGGGACAGAGTTTCGTACCAGATCACCCCATTGCTGCGGGGTTCGGTTGACGGTGCCAGAGGTGCAGTTCGTGTTGGTGATCCCGGTCGTGGAACAGTGCGCCGGCGGTCCGGAATGGATCGAGCCGGCCGTGAAGACGTCGGGGTAATCAGCCAGCAGATTCGCGGCCATCCCTGCTCCGGCGGATAGCCCGGTGACGTAGACCCGGCTTGAGGCCGTTCCGTAGTGCGTCTGCGCGTACTGGACCATCTGGTAAATCGACAGCGCCTGCCCCTGACCGCGCCGGCTGTTGGCCGGAGTACCCCAGTCGAAGCACCGGAGAATCGGATTGATCAGCGATGGTTGTTCCGGAAAGACCAGCGCGAAACCCCACAGATCGGCCAACGTCGACCAGCCCGAGTGACTGTAGTAGTCGGTCGCGGACTGAGTGCAGCCGTGCAGCGCCACCACCAGCGGGGCCTCGGCCGACAGGTCGGCGGGCAGATAGCTGAACATGTTCAGGCTGCCGGGATTTGACCCGAATCCGGACACCTTGGTCAGCGTCGGCGCCACCACAGCGGACGAACGAGCCGACAGGGCGGACGAGCCAACCCAGGCCGATCCGGCCACTAGCCCGGCCGCCAGGACCAGGCTGGCAAAGATGGCCGCCGTCCACTGTGCCCAGCTTCTTTCTGGGCCTGTTCCAGGGCTTCTTCCTGGATCTCGGTTCATCGCTGACTCCCTACCGGACCGGAGCAGATCGATGCCCACCCTGCACGCCGGTGCGTGTTCCGACCGTAGGGACGGTGCGCCCGCAGAACAATGTGCGTACCGGCCAGTTCTGGGCCCAAGGCCATGTGCCGAGCAGCCACGAAGAGCGCGTCACTTCAGGAAGAGTGCATAACAGCAGAATGCCGTTTCAATTGCTAATTACGCAGATGAGATGCGGCAAACCGGGTTGTCGTTCGGCCTAGACTGACCCCGCCGTGAGAAACCCGAGACAAGACCCCCCCGCCGACGAGTTGGAACTGCGGGACCAGCCCCGCGACGGCTCGCTGCCCTCGCGCAGGTCAATCTCCACCGCGAACTGGGACGCCTTCTGGCCGATCCTCGCTGCGGTCCTCGTGGTAGCCGTGATCTTCGTGGCTTCAGTGGCGCATTCCTCGATGGACGACGTCGGCGTCCCCCTGGCGCAGAAGGTCATCCAGGCGCCGAAACCAACGATCACGGCCAAGGTGACACCGATCCTGATCGTGCAGATTTCCAGTCACGACACCCGGTCCGTTGCCCTCTCTGCAGCCAAGGACCTGGTCGACCGCGGGTTCGCGGCCCGAGTGCTCAAATCCGACAATTATCGCCCGCTGAATCGCGGGTACTTCGTCGTCTTCACCGGCCCCTACCCCACCACTACCACCGGGCGAGCCGAGGCCAAGCGCGTTCAGGGCCGGATCGCCGGCGCCATGGTGCGCGACATCCAGCGGCGGGAGGACAACGCCCAGTCGGGGCAGTGAGCCGGTCGCCCCTACGGGTGGCCCGCGTACTCGTGGTCGGAATGGGCTGCGGACTCGAACTGGAACGTCGAGTGCTCGACGTCAAAATGCCCCGCCAGGCAACCCTGCATGGTGTCCAGCATCGAGGTCAGATGCCCGTCGTGGAAGCAGGCATCATCGACCACCACGTGCACCGTGAGCACGGGCAGGCCGCTGGCCACCGTGGAGGCATGCAGGTCATGCAGGTCCTGGACGTGCGGGACGGCGAGGATGTGGGCTCGGACCTCAGCCAGGTCCACCCCCCGAGGGGTGCTCTCCAGCAGGACGTCGACCGTCTCGCGCAGCAGCTTCCAGGTCCGGGGGATGATCAAGACGCCGATCACCAGGGAGGCGACGGCATCGGCCCGGGTCCACCCGGTGACGGCGATCGTCACGGCGGCGACCAGGACGGCGACCGAGCCGAGGGCGTCATTGACCACCTCGAGGAAGGCTGCGCGGAGGTTGAGATTGTCTGACCCGACCCGGCTGAGCAGGGCGATCGCCATCGCGTTGCCGATCAGACCGACCACGCCGAAGACGATCATCAGCCCGGACGTCACCGCTGGCGGATCGATCAACCGTTTCACCCCCTCGACCAGGATGAACGCGCCGACGGCAAGGAGCACCGCCGCCTGAGCGGCCGCGGCCAAGACCTCGGCCCGGCGATATCCCCAGGTCAACTGATCGGTGGGCGGGCGCTGAGCGAGGACGGAGGCGAACAAGGCCAGCGACAGACCGGCCACGTCGGTCAGCATGTGACCGGCGTCCGCGAGGAGGGCGAGGCTTCCGGACCAGATCGCGCCGATGATCTCCACCAGTAGAACGACGCAGGTGATGGCCAGGACAGCGGCCAGTACTCGGCGCGAGCCGGCTTCCCCGCCGTGGTGGTGTCCGGATCCGGTCCTAGGCCCGTGGTCGTGACCGTGGCCGTGGCTCATCGGGGAATTCCCGCCGTGCCAGCGGGGAGCGGCCCAGCCAACCGATCACCATCGCCAACGGTCGGACACAGCGCCACGGCATTCCCGGTGACGCCGAGCAACTGTTCTGCGGCTGCGAGAACTTCCAGTAGCGCCGGTTGCGCCAACCGGTAGAACGACTGGCGGCCCAGCGGGCGTGAGGTCACCAGCCCGCACTCGGCCAGGCAGGCCACGTGGGCAGACACCGTCGACTGAGCAACACCGAGCACCCGGGTCAGATCGACAACTCGGCGCTCACCTTGAGCCAACTCGTGAACGATGGCCAGTCGCTTCGGGTCTGCGAGGCTTCGAAACAGGGCGACGGCGACCGATAGATCCAGACCGCAATCGTTATGTTCAGATGTCATCGTCACGCAGCGATGATAACACCAGGGCGAGCACGCATCAGGGGACCAGCGGACCTAGGACACCCGGTGCTCGTACACCGCGCGGGCCAACACGTCATGGTCTTCCGTGGTCCAGCCGGTCTCACCACTCAGGTAATCCTGAAGCTCCTGCCTGGTCCTCGTCCCACCAAGGTTCAGATAGCGCAACCACAGGTCCTTGACTGTCAACTCACTTCCGATAACAGCATTTACCAATTCCGCCTCCGCGTGCTTGACTTCCATTGCTATCCCTCCGACGATCGCGGATCGCCACCACCCAAGAGAATGCGCCGTGGTGGCGACGTGGAGGTCATTTCGATGACTCATCCCAGGCTGCTCCTGTATTCGACGCTAGCTTCGTCGCCTGTCGGCCACGACTTGAGAACGACATTCGGCCGAGCACACCTGCGCCGCAGCCATCTCCGCCGCCGCAGCATCTCCGCGATATCGCCAGTCGATCATCATCGCGCTGGCAGTATGGAAATCAGAGCCTTCAGCTCTCCAGCCCCGAGGAGCGCCAGTCATGACCGCTGAGATCCGCACCGGATCCCCGGACGCAAAGACCTCGATCTCCGAGCAGACCGAACACGGCTTGGCCGTGATGCGTAAGTACGCAGCCCTGCAAGCCCCCGAGGACGGCGCCTTCGACCGGATCGCCCGGATCGCGGCGCAGACGTTCCACACTCCGATCGCCACCGTCACGATCGTGGACGAGGACCGAGTATGGTTCGCCGCCACCGAGGGCCTGGAGGGCGTACGGAGCGTGGGCACGGAGCCCGGCCTCTGCGCCTCCGTCGTCCAACAGGAGGGTCCATACGTGGTGAACGATGCCTCGACCGACCCCCGCACCAAGGAGCATCCGCTCGTCCGCGGCGATCTCGGGCTCCGCTTCTACGCAGCCTCGCCAATCGTCACCTCCAGCGGACACGCGCTCGGCACGGTCAATGTCATCGACCAGGTGGCCCGCGACGCCACCGCAGTGGCAGGTGACCAGATCGCCGTCCTGACCGATCTCGCCGGAACCGTCGCCGAGCAACTAGAGATCAAACTCGCCGCGCTGGACGCCGTCCGCAGCGAGCGCTTGATCCGAGCTCGGGAGGCAGCCCGCCTGAACGCGGCGGATCTGCTGGCCGCCCAGATCAGAGAAGCCGCCGAAGCCCTGCGCGGGCGGCACCGCCCCGACACATGCCAGCTCGGAGGGCCGCAAGGGTGTCATGAGCCTGCGGCGCTCAAGGTCGCTGACTCCTGGGGAGACTCCGCCTGGGGGTGCGAGGCCCACAGCGATGAGGCGCTACTCAACGTGCCCTCTGTCTTCCTGGCCACGGAAAGCGCCGCCGGGCTCGCTGCCTACCTCAAGCGTTCCCCGGCCTCGGCCCTGATCAATCCCGACAGACCGCGTCAGGGCTAGCGCCGGTTCAGGATTCCCCGAGAAAAACGGTCGGCGAAGCGAGGCCAAAATAGGTAGATTGAGCGGGTACCGCACTGGTAGCGGGTTCTTCCGAGGATGGCGCTGCGGCGCCTCGACCATGGAGGCACCATGTCTACCACCTGCCAGATACGACGTTTCGTTCGAGCCGACCGCGACCAGGTGACAAGCCTGGTCAACGCCCACATCGCAGCGGTCGTCCCGGCCGTCGGAGTCTCGGTCTCCGGCTTGATGAGCCAACTTGAGCGCGAGCCCGGCGAGTTCATCGTCGATCCCTGGGTCACGGAGCGGGTCACGCTCGTTGCCGAGCAGCGCCAACGCGTGGTCGCCGCGGCGCATCTGCTTCGCTACGCGGACGACGCCCGGGTCAGCGAATCCTACTGGGGCGCGGGCGAGATCCGCTGGCTGGTGCACTGGCCGGACGCACCGTTCTGGCCCGACGCCACGGCGGCGGCTGATGCTCTCGCCGCGGCTTGTGTGACGCAACTGCGCCGCTGGAACGTGACCCGCTGCTACGCCGACGGGACGCTCCCGGCACCCGGCGTCTATGGCGTTCCGGAGCAGTGGCCCCATATCCGCGACCTGTACCACCGGGCCGGTTTTCGCGAGGACGACTGCCATTTCGAGACCGTTTACCTGGCCCGGGTCTCGGACTTGGGCACGCTGGGTGGACACGCCGGGACCGGTGGCCCATTTGTCGCAGGAGAACCGATCACCGACTTCGTCGGGCACCGCACTCTGGGGATCAACGGCACTCGGATCTCGGCTGTCCACGGTGGCGAAACGGTCGGGTACATCGAGGTGGAGAACCGTGACGAGAGCCCGCGGACGCTGCGTGCCCGGGAGTGGGCGGATGTGGGCAATCTGGAGGTGTCGTTGGGGTATTCGCGAACGACGGTCGGCAGGTGGCTGCTCGCCCAGGCCGCCGACTGGCTCGACCTGGGCGGCGTCACCCGCCTACTGAGCTACGCGGATACCAGCGACGACGCCGAGGCGGAGTTCCTCACCGCGGCCGGCTTCCAGGTGTTGACCCGAACAATTCGTGGCCTGGCTCTCCCTTGACTGATCCACCGGCTACGGCGACGGGTAGAACGATTGCTCGAAACCGGTCGGCCATTCGCTGGAGCCCCCGCCAAGCCACCACACGTCCGCGCTGCGATAGAGCACGGTGTAGGTCCGCGGACCGACCCGGAAGGCAACTACTCTGGCGTGCATGAGGGTGTCATTGAGCGTCCAGGTGAACTCCCAGGCAGCCGCAGGACGGCCCGCGTAGGTCCACTGGCGAGTCATTCGCAGGCGCTGATAGTTGTCCGCCGCATGGTCCTTGGCGAACTTCTTCTCGTCTTGGAGCAGTCGGTCCCACAGGCCCATGGCTCGGTAGCTGCGCACTTCGAAGACGGCGCGGAACATGCCGTCGTTCCGCTCGATGAACGTGATGGGGCCAGCGGCGACCGAATCGAACCCCAACGGCACCCCCGCCGCGTAGCCGCCGACTGGGTTGGACGCCGACTCGAAGAACCGAGGCAGCCGCTGGCCGCGAGGTCCGGCGTCCGACGTCTTGATCTGGCGCAAGCCGGCCTGACCCGCAGACCCCAAACCCAGCCCGTCGGAGGGTGCGTTGGCCGCTAACGGTGCCAGCGCCGCAGGAACGACGACGGCCTCGGTCTCGCCCGCCGGGTTCTCGGCCGGTGCCGCCCCAGGGTCTTGCTGGACGGTCGTCACCTCCGAACCGCGGGGCTGGTCAGAATCGAACACCGGCTGCAGCAGCGAGTAACTCACCGTTGCGATGATCGCGGTGCAGACCCCGATGAGAATCGGCCTCGCCTTCCCGTCACGCCTGCCGACCCGAGGTGACGGTCGCACCGCCGACCCTGGCCCGCTCCGCCGCCCCGAAGATTCCCCGCGATCATGCACGGTTGCCCGCTCTGCTGGCGGTTCAGGACGATCAATGAGCGGATCCTGAACCGCCGTCCGATCATCTTCGGTCACCGCCGGCGCCGGCCGTGCTTGCTCGGGAGTGCCGTAGTTGGGGGTTTCCGGATTGGTGGATGCCGGGTTGGCTGCCTCTGAGCTGGCTGCTTGTGAACTGGCTGCTTGTGAGCTGTCGCCGACCCCGGCGAGAGACAGGAGGCGGCGCAGGACGACGCCGTCCGGCCGGCTCTCCGGGTCCTTGACCAGAAGCGCGATCAGAGCCGGTTCGAGCGGCCCGGCCAACCTGGGCGGGTCCGGCGGCTGGCTGAGGATGGCTGCCAGGACGGCCATCGTGCCCGAGCGCTCGAACGGCGCCCGGCCCTCGACTGCGTAGTACATCGTGGCGCCCAGCGACCACAGGTCCGCAGCCGGACCGACCATCGTGCCGGCCGCCTGCTCCGGAGCCATGAAAAGCGGCGAGCCGATCGTGGTTCCGGACGCCGTCAGCTGCGGATCGCCACGCAGTTGGGCGATGCCGAAGTCGGTCAGCTTCACCCGATCATGGGCAAGCACCATCACGTTGGAGGGCTTGATGTCGCGATGCACGATTCCTTCGGCGTGGGCGAAATCGAGGACGTCGAGCACCTGAGCGCCGATCGCTGCCACCCGGGCCGGCGGAAGCGGGCCCTCGGCTCGGACCAGGCCGGTCACGGTCAGCGCCTGGATCAGCTCCATGATGATGTGGAAGCGGCCGTCCTCCTCGATGATGTCGTGGACCGTTACCGCGCCCGGGTGGTTCAACCGCCCGGCCGCCCTGGCCTCACGCCGGGCCCGACCCGCGGTCTGGGCCAGGGTCTCCGGCGGTGGCCCGTCCAGCGGACCGGCGTCCATCAAGGCATCCGGTGCCGCGATCACCTTGACCGCGACGGCTCGCCCGAGTAACTCGTCCTCGGCCCGCCACACGGTCCCCATCCCGCCGCGGCCGATGACCTCGGTCAGCCGGTATCGACCGGCAACTCGGCTGGGCTTCCCAAGCTGCCCCATCAGATGAGCCTTCCGTTGGGCCGCTGTCGTGGCGTGGCGCCTGCTGCTTGAACGGTAGCCAACACTCCAGCATTCGTCACCAACTCTGCTCGACCCGGGACCCGGCTTACCGACGGCCGTTCGGTTCGGTAAGCCTCGCTTCGGCGAGCACTCGGGACCCGCTACCGCAAGCCTCCCGAAGATTCCAGGTATTTCTCATCTCTAGGCCCGCCGCTATGGCCGTTCGACGCGGGATTTCTTCCGCCCCCGTTAGCCAATTCACTGCTGGCCAACAAGGTCCGATCATGCATGGTTGCTCGCTTCGGAGAATATGCTCGTTCGATGGTTAGCCGTTGATGTCGGTGACTAGCTTCAGCGACTCGCTCAGGGATTCCAGATATGCCCGGGAGACGTCAAAGAGCAGAAGGCCAGTGTTGGCCACGCCCTCGTCGTCGTCCCGTTCATGGGCCAGCACCGCGATCAGTGCCTGACCGGCTTCGCCCTCGCCGTTCAACAATGCGGCCCGGGCCTCGTTGTTGATGCCTGCACCGTCGGCCACCACCGTCGGCTCGACCCCCAGCAATTCCGCCGCGCCGGAAAGCAATCCAATGGTGAAGGCCAAGTCGGCGCGCGCGCCACCGAGCCGCTGAGCGGTGAAGGCCCGAGCCAGAACACTCCAGAGCCCATCGGACGACGAAGTCGTTCCACCACCTTCAAGCAACGTGAGCACCACCCACGACCGAAGCCGGCGCGGTCCGATGATCACTAGTGCCTGGCGCAGCGATGTCACTTCGCTGGTGGTGGCGGACGCCGCGGAGTTGGCGGACCGAAGCAGGCGCATGGTGAGCCCTGGATCGCTGCCGACCAACTGGACGACGCGTTCGATCTTCGCTTCGGGATCGGCCAAATCGCTGAGCAGTCGCGTGCAGATCAGCTGGCTGGGCGAAAGGGTGCGCTGTTCCAACACTGTGGGCCGCTGCAGCATCGGACCCTGGAACAACTCGAAACCCAGTGCGATGCAGTCCAGCAACGTGTCCTCGTCATCCACCTGGGTTGCCACCAGGACGACGCCGTGGTCCTGCACCTGGACGGCGATCTGCGCCAGTAGCTCCGGTCGGTTGACGCTGACGTCGACCTTCACGTAGTCGACCAGGTCCAGCAGGGCATCGCGAGCAGAGTCACCGCAGTAGTCAGCCGCGGCGATCCGATAGCCCTCCGCACGCAGCGACGCCAGCCCGGCGAGCAGTTCGTCGTCGACGACGATGCTGTCGAGTACTTCGATCACCACACCGGCAGGCTCCACCGGAATCGGGATGATCCCGGTCAGGAACGCCCGAGTGAAGTTGATGAAGACCGGCCGGCCGTTGGAGATGTTGTCCAGGCCGAAGGTGCCGAATGTCGACGCGATCACCTGGGACGTGGCGCGTTCCTCCGCCGCCGGCGACTCTCCCGTCCCCTCGTACGAACGGAACAACAACTCATAAGCCAGCAGCGTCCGGTTGGCGTCATAGATGCCCTGACGACCGACCCGAACGTTACGGACCAGACCGGCCCGCGGCGAAACTGCGGCCGACGCGTCCATCATCATCAGCGGACGATGATGGACAGCAGCCCGGTGCCATAGCCTGCGATCTTCAACTCCACGTCCATCCGGGAGCCGAGCATAACGCCAAGCGCGACGATATCCGGCGGTAGCGCGGCATTCGGCCCGTACATCTGATAAAGCCTTACGTGCGGGGCATTTGGCACGTTGAAGACTGCTGCCAGGACGTTGAGCACCTCGTAGCAGTTCTCTTCCAAGGTGGTCGGCAGCTCCCGAGCCTTGATCGCCTCGTCGACCACCATCCTGGGGATCATGCCAAGCGAACCACCCAGTCGGGCAGCACATTCCAGATCAACGATGGAAATCGCTGAGGTGGCGAGCTTGTCGGTGACATAGACGGCGACCACGTTGGTCGACTTGGGCCCGGGCGGATTTGCATCGGAGAGATCGACGTCCCGGCCGATCAGGTCCTGGATGGTGTTCCGGACAGAATGCCGGTTCGGGATAGGCGATTGGTCTAGTGAGATACTCATGCCGACACGACCTGAGACAGTGTGGAGGCAAATGCCTCTGGAGTGAATGGCTTTGCGATCAGACCGAGCGCTCCGGCCTGTTCGGCGGCGGTGCGCATCTCTTCGGATCCTTCCGAAGTGACGAAGCAGAACGGCGTGGTCGAGCCGCTCCCTCGAAGCGCACGAAGGAATTCGATCCCGGTCATCTCCGGCATGTTCCAGTCGGAGAGGATGAGATCGGGCTCCTCAGCCTTGGCCATCTCGAACGCCTCCCGCCCGTTCTCCGCCTCGAGGAGCGTATGGCCCTCGAGACCAGCCTGACGCATTGTCCGAATCACAATCATCCGCATTGCTTTGCTGTCATCGGCAATCAGGATCTTCACGGGGACCTCTCCAGGATCTCGTCGGGGCAGAAGGGTGGCCAGATCAGGCCGTCGATGGCAGCATCCGGTCGGATCGCCAACTGGGCGACATGCCCCAGAACTATGGCTCGAACGTAGGCGCCGCCGTCAAGCGGTTGGAGGTCGACGAACGGCGCTTGCTCGGTAATCTCCGACGTCGGTAGAGACAGTCGGGCGTGGTGACAGAGCAGGGTTTTCACGTTCCCGGCGGCGATGTTGCCGAGTTCGGCGACGGCGTCGATGATGTCGTCCGGCGACGGCGAGGCGACCGACATCATCCGCGCGGCGATGACCCGGGCCAGCGACACGCCGGCCCGCACTTCGACCACCGCGTACCCGTCGTTGGACTGATCATGGATTGCCAGTCGCGCCACCGCCAGCGGACCCTGCGGAAGCTGGTTGAGAGTGGCGATCGCCTCCTCGGCCAGCACGGACGACAGCACATCGGTGAGGATGAGATCCAGTTCGGCTCTCGCGAGTTCGTCCAGATCCGTGAATACGTTCATGACGCCCCTCCATGGCGGAAGACCACGACTTTTTCCACTTCGAGCCGGTGGAAGGCGTCGTCCAGGCTGAGCGCGCTTTCGGCTCCACCTAGCACGAGGAATCCGCCCGGCCGCAAAACCCGGCGAACGTTTTGCAGGACAGCACGTTTCGTCGCCAGATCGAAGTAGATCAGCACGTTTCGGAGAAAGACGATGTCGCACTGCGGGACGCCGACCGGAGGCTGAGCCAGATTGCCTCGTTCGAACCGGGCCATCGCCCGAACCTCGGGTTTAAGGGTCCAATCCCGGCCATGCTGAGTGAAATGCCTGACCAAGTACTTGGCCGGCAATCCGCGGTTGACCTCCAGTTGGCTGTACCGGCCTTCCCGGGCCCGATCAACCATCGTCTGGGAAATATCGGTGCCAGTGATCTTGACCTGGACGCCCGGGTGGGTCGGCAGCCAGTCCAGAACCACCATCGCCAACGAATAGGCCTCCTGGCCGCTGGAGCACGCGGCCGACCAGATGTTCAGCACTTGCCCGGAGGACCGGACAGCCGCCTCCGGCAGCAGCGTCTTTGCGAACGCCGAGAACGGGTGGCTGTCGCGAAACCAGGAGGTCTCGTTGGTCGTCAGGGCATCGACCACGGCATCGCTGAGCGCCGGATCACCCGCCCGCAACCTGCCGACCAGAGCGTTCACGTCTCGGTCGCCGAACTGCCGGGCGACGGGAGCCAGCCGTGACTCGACCAGGTATTCCTTGCCTGGCTGCAGGTCGATGGAGCTGCGCTGCCGGACCAGGCCGGTGACAAAGGTGAAGTCGGTCTCGGTAAGGCTCATGCGCCAACTCCGCTCGGCATCGATGGGCTGCTCTGCCGGCCCGCCGACCGGTCCTGGTTCTTCATCAGGGCGGAGGTGACTTGCGCGGCCATCTGCTGCAGGGGCAGTACTCGATCGGCCTGACCAGCGGTCGTCACAGCGCCTGGCATACCCCACACCACACTGCTGGCCTCGTCCTGGGCGAACATCTCTCCCCCTGCGTTCCTAATCACGGTTGCGCCCAGGGCGCCGTCTCGGCCCATTCCGGTCAGCACCACACCGAGCGTCCGATTGCGGTAGATCGCGGAGACCGAACGGAACAGGACGTCGACCGCGGGCCGGCAGAAGTTCTCCGGCGCCGCGTCAGTGAGGTGGGCGACGATGGTGGCGCCTTTGGTCCGCAGCTCTAGATGACTGCCCCCGGGCGCGATCAACACCCGGCCACGCTCGACCAGGTCACCTTCGGCGGCCTCGATGACGGAGAGCGCGCAGAGGCTGTCCAGACGCTGCGCAAGCATCCGGGTGAACACCGGTGGCATGTGCTGAACGACAACGATCGGCACGGGCAGGTCGCCAGGTAGTGCCCGAAGGACCACGGCCAGCGCATCCGGCCCGCCGGTGGAGCTGCCAATCGCGAGGATCGCAAACGGGGCCGTCCGACGACCACCCGCGCCCGTCCGCTCGACGTTCGGTACCGGCGTCGGTGGTGGTAGTGGCCCAGTCCGGCCCACCAAGCGGCGAGCTCCGGTCAGCGCGATCAGTTTCGGGATCAGCTGGTCGGAGATGTTCTTTCGGCTCTCGGTAACGCTACCGACGTTCGAGGGCTTGGTGACATAATCACTGGCCCCCGCCGCGAGCGCGTCCATCGTTGACGACGCGCCACGCTCGGTCAGCGTGGAGAACATCACCACGGGCATCCGGGCGTATGTCTTGCGCAATTCACGCAAGCAGGAAATGCCGTCCATGATGGGCATTTCGATGTCCAGGGTGACGGCATCCGGCTTGAGTTCGGCCATCTTGGCGAGCGCGACCTGCCCGTTCTGCGCGGTGCCGATGACCTCGATCCGGGGATCGGCGTCCAGGATCTCCTTGACCAATCGGCGGATCACCACCGAGTCGTCGACGACCAGAACGCGGATCGGCGCGCCGGCCGTCACGCCGCCACAACCAGACCCAGAAAGGTGAGTTTCTCGGCGATGACCTCATCGGTGAACGGCTTGATCACGTATTCGTGAGCACCGGCGGCCAACGCCCGAGCGATTTGATTCTGCTCGCTCTCAGTGGTCACCATCATCAGCGTGATCTGGCGCAGGTCCGCCCGAGCCCGACAGGACTTGATGAAGGTCAGCCCATCCATGACGGGCATGTTCCAGTCCACCAGCGCGACGTCCGGCATCAGACCGCCGTCCAACAGGGCCAGCGCTTCCGCACCGTCGCCTGCCTGAACAACATCAAACCCGAAACCCGTCATCAACCGGGTGAGAATCGCGCGCATAGCGCGGGAGTCGTCTACGACGAGCGCCTGCATGGTGATTCCCTCTCGGTCAATTTCTTCTGGATTGGATCGCTTGCGGCCAAAGGACGGCGGTTTTCTCCGCGTCTGCCGCGGGTTTTCCGACCGGGAACGGACGTTGTGGCGTCATGACGCCTCTTGGTAGAACACCGGGTCGGCGGCGAGGACGGCGGCATGAACATCGAGCAGTTCAACCACCCGTTCGCCGACCACGACCGACCCGAGCAGAGCGTGGTCGTCAATGTCGGAGCGCGAGCCGGATCGTTCGGTGGCGATATCGATGATCCGATCGACGGCGAAGCCGACACTGCGCTCGCCTCGGGTGTAAACCACGAGCTGGACCCGATCGGAGACCTCGCCGGTGTCGCTGTAGGCGCCCAGCAAGCTGGCCAGGCGAACCATCGGCATGATGTGGCCGCGATACTGAACGACCTCGCGGCCCCCGACCTTTTCGATCGAGGCCTGCGGAATCTCCTCCAGTCGGGTGACCATGTCCAGCGGAATGGCGGCCTGTCGGCCACCGGCCAGTTCGACGACCAGGACTGGATCGATGGCGGTGGACTCCTCGAGGGCTCCGGTGCTGGCGGCACCGACGGTGGAGGCCAGCACATCGGCCCGGCGAGCGACGGTGGTGGCGTCCAGAATCAGGACGACAGATCCGTCGCCGAGGATGGTGGCACCGGCGTACATCGGCAGGCCCTTAAGGTGGCGGCCCAACGGCTTGACGACGATTTCCTGGGTGTCCAGGACGTCGTCCACCACCAGACCGAATCGGTGTTGCTCGGCCTGCAGAACGACGATGAACCCGCCGCGCGCGTCCTCGGTTTCGACGTTCTCGTCCCGGGCCTCCTCCTCGGCGTCCGTCGCCGGTGGCGTGGTTCGCTCCTGCCCGCTGCTGTCGACCGGCACCAGGCCGAGCTGCTCGTCCAGACGCACCAGTGGCAACAGCGTGCCGCGCAGCCGGTAGACCGGGGCTCCGGAGATGTGCTCGATCCCGCCACGGGCATGTTCGCCCGCCAATCGGACCAGCTCCAGGACGCTCACCTGCGGGATCGCATACCGTCGGCCGGCGCAGCCGATGGTCAGGGCGGGGATGATGGCCAGCGTCAAGGGGATGGTCAGCCGGAAGGTGGAACCGGTGCCCTTGTTGCTGATCACATCGACGGAACCGCCGATGCCCTCGATCCGGGTCTTCACGACGTCCATACCGACCCCACGGCCGGACACATTGGTCACCGCGCCTGCGGTGGAGAAGCCCGGCAGGAAGATCAACTGGATCACTTCACGCGGGCTCATCCGCTCCAGTTCGGCAACCGATGCCAACCCGCGTTCGAGAGCCTTGGCGGCGATGATTCGCGGATCGATCCCGGCGCCGTTGTCGACGATCTCCAGGTGTACCTGGCCCGCCTCGTGATACGCGCGCAGCAGCAGGGTTCCCTCCGGATCCTTGCCTGCGGCCAGACGTACCTCGGGCGGCTCGATCCCGTGGTCGATCGCGTTCCGAACGAGGTGGGTCAGCGGGTCCTTGATCGCTTCCAGGACGCTGCGGTCCAGTTCGGTGTCGCGCCCTTCCATCTCCAGCCGCACCTGACGCCCGCACTGGCGGGACAGGTCACGGACGACGCGAGGAAGCTTGGACCAG
This sequence comes from Kineosporiaceae bacterium, assembly GCA_031400005.1. Lineage (GTDB taxonomy): Bacteria > Actinomycetota > Actinomycetes > Actinomycetales > Kineosporiaceae > JANNPJ01. Next base: position 30,228 of record JANNPJ010000109.1, read on the forward strand.
ACGGTGTCGACCGGCTGCATCCGAGTCTTCATCACCTGTTCCTGCAATTCGCTGGTCACCAAGGACAGCCGCTGCGCCGAACGGGCCAGCGCGGTGTCCTTCTGGTCCTCCAGCTCGGAGACCAGCTGGTTGCGGGAGAGCACGAGCTCGCCGACCATCCGCATCAGGGTGTCGAGCAGTTCAACGTCCACTCGGACCGAACTCTCGACCACCGACCGACGCGCTTCCGAACCCTGCGCCTGGGCCTGTGCCTGGGAACGCAGTGCACCGTCAACCGCGTCCGCCGTAGTGGCACCGTTGCCGACCAGGATTTCGCCGAGTTTGCGGTCGTCGCCCATCCCCTGCTGGATGCCGGCGAACTCCACTTCGTCGCGACTGACGCCGCTCGTTTCAACCAGAACATCACCGATCGGGACGCCGGATCGGCTGGGCTCTTCGGGCTCGAACTCGCCCGCTTCTGCCCGCCCCGCTTCGGCCTCCGCTGCTTCTGCGGCGGCCTCCGCCGCCTCTGCCTCAACCGCTTCCGCCTCCGCGAACTCGGCGGCGACCACCTCGGCCTTAGCCGCGGCAGTTTTAGCTGCAGCGGTCTTGGCGGCGGCGGTCTTGACGGCCGCGGTCTTGACCTTTACGGGTGCCGCAACTGGAGCAGATGGCTCGGCTGGAGTAGGTGGCGCCGTCGGAGTAGGTGGCGCCGCAGCCGCAACGGGTGCGCTTTCGGGTATCGGGGCGGTGGTTTGTTCAGGGACCAACGGTGCGGGCTGAGCGTCGCCGTCGTCAAGCAGGGTCGCCAGTCGTTCCGCAAGTACGGTGTGGTCGGCCTCGCCCTCGACGCCGGTCCGCTCGATCTCCCCGAGCAGGCCACGAACCGCATCCACCATGCTCAACAGGGCGCTGGTGCGCTGCTCAGTCAGCTGAATCTTGCCGTCGCGCAGCCGACTGAGCAGGTTCTCACCTACGTGCGTGAGTTGCTCCAGTCGATGGAACGCGAGGAAGCCGCTGGTTCCCTTGATGGTATGGATCGTGCGGAAAACGCTGCCAAGGAGGTCCCGAGAGGTGGGGTCCTGCTCCAAGGCAAGAAGATCGGTGTCGAGCTGGTCGAGGTTCTCATGTGACTCGACCAGGAACTCGGCAACGATCTCATCGATCGCCTCCATCGACGTTCCCCTTAATACTGACGCTGGTGCACTGATGCTGGACGCCCTTTGCATCGGCGTCCGGGCAGGCAACTTGAGCTGGGCGGGTGGTCCACGGCTGAGGTCGACGCTGCGAGATAGCGGAAAGGCCTCCTCTTTGACTGGGCCGACCAGGTATACTCGTCAGTAACATTGACCGCCGCATACGGCCGACATGGGAGCACCCGTGAGCGACACCACCATCAGCGCACCGGAACAACTGGCCCCAGCGACGTCGGAACATGCGACATCCGAGCTGTCCAGGCTGGTCGCGGAGGTATCTACCGAGCGGTCCAAGCCCGGATGGGCGACCTTCAACCTCGAGCTGAACGACGACCAGAAAGAGATCCGCGACTGGGTCCACGACTTCGCGGCCAAGGTGGTTCGCCCGGCTGCCCACGAATGGGACGAGCGCGAAGAGACACCTTGGCCGATCATCCAGGAAGCGGCCCGGGCCGGGCTGTATAGCCTGGAGTCGACGGTCAGCTTCTACATCGACCCCTCCGGACTGCTGCTGCCGATCGTCAGCGAGGAACTGTTCTGGGGTGACGCCGGGATCGGAATGTCCCTGTTCGGAACCCATCTCGCGGTATCGGCGATCTTCGCGAACGGCACCCAGGAACAGGTCGCCGAGTGGCTGCCCCGGTGCTTCGGCTCCGCCGATGAGCCCGTGGTGGCCGCGTTCTGCTCTTCCGAGCCGGACGCCGGATCCGACGTTTCCGCGATGCGTACCCGGGCTCGGTTTGACGAGGCGACCGGCGACTGGGTCATCAGCGGACAGAAGGCCTGGGCGACCAACGGCGGAATCGCCGACGTCCACGTCGTGGTCGCGACCGTCGACCCGGACCTGGGGGCCAAGGGCCAGGCCGCTTTCCTGGTGCCCCGCACCGAGGTGACCGGGTTGTCGCAGGGCAAGAAGCTGAAGAAGCACGGATTGCGGGCCTCGCACACGGCAGAGGTGTTCCTGGACGACGTCCGGGTCCCCGGGTCTGCCCTGCTGGGCGGCAAAGACGCACTGGAGGCTCGACTCGCGAAGGCCCGCTCAGGCGGCAGCGCTGGGGCGAACGCCTCGATGTCGACCTTCGAACTGTCCCGGCACATCGTCGGCGCCCAGGCGCTCGGGATCGGCCGGGCCGCGTACGAGGTGGCGCTGGAGTACGCCAAGACGCGCGAGCAGTTCGGCCGCCCGATCATCGACAACCAGGGCATCGCGTTCAAGCTCGCCGACATGAAGATGGAGCTGGACGCCGCCCGCCTCCTGGTCTGGCGAGCCGGCTGGATGTCGGCCGGGCTGATGCGAGGCAAGCCGATCAAGTATGAGAACGGCGAAGGCTCGATGGCCAAGCTCAAGGCCGGTGAGGTCGCGGTGAAGGTGACCGAGGAAGCGATCCAGATCCACGGCGGCAACGGCTACACCCGGGAGTACCCGGTCGAGCGCATGCACCGGGACGCCAAGATCTACACCATTTTCGAGGGCACCAGCGAGATCCAGCGGCTGGTGATCGCCCGGGCCATCTCCGGCATGCGGATTCGCTGAGGGTCTGCCGAGGCCTCACCGGTTC
>JANNPJ010000111.1:0-3267 GCA_031400005.1 Kineosporiaceae bacterium
GTCGACGAACTACACGTATGACGGGCTCGGCCGGCTGGGATCACGCACCGCCGCCGGTGCGAGCACCTCGTTCGCGTACGCCGGCGGGGAGAACGACCCGGTTGCCATCCTGAACGCGGTGGGCGCGGTGACCTCCAGGTACTCACGCCTACCCGGCGGGACACCACTGGGAGTCAGTGAAGGAACCACCACCGGTCTGGCCCTGACCGACAGCGTCCACGGAGACCTGATCGGATTCCTGGGCATCGCCGCCGGGGGCAGCCTCCTCGGGGCCTCGACCTACACCCCCTTCGGGGTCCGGACCTCTACCGGCACCGTGGCGGGCCTGGGATACCAAGGCGAGTGGACCGACCCGTCCACCGACCGGGTCAACATGCACGCCCGCTGGTACACCCCCGGCACCGGTGGCTTCGCCGGAAGAGATTCCTGGACGATCCCAGCGAACCCCTCAGCCCGGATCCACCGATCGGGTTTGGTGATCATTTTCTGGGATTGGTTGGATCATGATCGGGATGGTTTGAGGTTCTGGGCAGGGGTGTGCTGCCGGTGTGCCCGGTGTTTCCACTGTGGTGTTCCGGTCGGGCCCTGGTGGGCGGGTGGGCGGTGGTCAGGTGGTGGGTGGTGGCCAGCGGTGGACCGCGGTCTGGAGATCGTGGAAGTCGTTCTGCCATGGCCAGTTGGTGGGCATGTGGGCGGTGATCTTGCGTGCGGTGGATGCGATCCGGGTCGGGATGCTGATCAGGTGGGCGCGGATCGTGGCGGTCGTGGCCCGGGCGTGGAAGGTGGAGGCGAGGACGCCGGCGGTGTGGGTCAGGTTGTGCGCGATCGCCCAGAGGGTGGCCCAGGCGGCGTTGGCCTGGAATGAGGAGGACGGCAGGTGCGCTAACGCCGAGGATTTGGCGTCGGCGTTGACCTGCTCGTGCACGGCGTGCTGGCGGTGTTGGGCCTCGGCCTGGAGCATCTCGTATCCGCTGGTGACGAACACCGCGTGATACCGCCAGGTGTCGAACAATGTCGTCTGTCCCTCAACGGTTTTCGGGTTCAGGCGCCGGACCCGGCGCACGATCAGGCGACCATGAGCATGCCACCGTTTCGCTTTGGTCTTGAACGCGGTGAACGGCATCTGGGCGACCTCGGCGTCGGAGATCAGCTCCCCGGTGTCCTCGTCGACGAACGCGTGCGGGTAGTGGATCGGGGTCCATCCGGTGTCCCCGAACGCGGCGATCGCGGCGTTCACGGCCGGGTTCGACCCGGTCGTGATCGAGACGAAGGCCCCGGCTCGGGCGGTGGCGGCGACGATGGCGGCGGTGAAGAACTTCGCGTCCGCGCGCAGCACCAGGTTCCCCGAGCAGCCGATCTGGCGGGCGGTGCCCAGGGCTTCGGCCACGAACGACGTCGCGCCCCGCACGTCCGCGGCGTTCCCTTTGCGCATCCGGATCCCGGCCACCACCGGGCGGCAGAGCGGGGTACTGATCGAGGCGATCAGGGGGTGCAGGGTCTTCTGTCCCTTCAGTCGCCCGTTCACTGCGCCCTGCTTGGTGTATCCGTAGACCTGGCGGTGCATCGAATCGACATCCACGAAAGCGATCTCATCGCTACCGGGTAGCAGGTCCGCTCCGGCCGCCAGTTCGGTGAGGACCTGCTTGTGCACCGCGTGCAACTGCTTGACATGTCCGTGGGTGAACGAGCGCAGAAACGTCCCCAGGGTCGAAGGAGCCCGCATCCCGGTGAAGACCCGGTCCATCGCACCGAGGCGTAACCGGTTCAGGTCATCGATGCTGTCCGCGCCGGCGACCATACCGGCCAGCACGCTCATCACCTTCGCGCCGGCGTTCGCCCCACCGCTGTTGGCCGCTTCACGGATCCGGACCCGGTCATCGACCATGCCCCCGATGTTGATCTTCTCGGCCAGGCCCATCACCGGCAGCAGACCACCGTCGGGCAGGAGATTAGGATCATCGAACACCGCCGACGTCGTCCGGGTGGCATGAGACAATCGCATCGCGTGGGTGCTTCTTTCATCTGGTCACGGTGTTTCTGTGGTAAGACCATCGTCCCAGGTCAGAGGGTACCCACGTGCCGTTTTGGGCCTGTTTCCCCCACGGGTTTCCCGGTCTGCGCCCGGATCCGGGCACGCACCAGAACCGCATCCGTTTCGTGACCTGAACCGGTCACGAAACGCGATCAGAGAATGACGCATCCGGTCAGGAGTCCTCGGCGGGAACCGCCCCGATCCGCAATCGCGTATCGTGACCCGAATCGGTCACGAAACCTGGATTCAAAGGAGGCCGCCCGCATGCCCTACGAGGTCCGCACCTGCGAGCACTGCCACACCGTGCTCACCCCCGCCGACACCGGACGACGGATCCGTTTCTGCGGGCCCACCTGCCGCCAAGCCGCCCGCCGCGCAGCCATTCTCGCCCAGGAATACCCCGCCCGCTGGCAGAAACGCGCCCTCGCCGAAGGCTGGCGCCCACCGCAGCGACCCCGCTAAACCCCACCGCCCCAAACCCACAAAACCCCTTCCAGAAGAACAAGAACCGCTGCACTTCCCAAGTGCACTCCGATCCGCACCCTCAAAACCCACCGCAACCACATCATCCCAGCTCAGAGGCCACCCACCCGAAATTCAGCCATCACCACGAAAAGACCGTCGGTGCATCCGGGCTGAGACGTGGCCGATGAACCGGTGGCCCTCACGTTGAAGTGGCTGCACCACAGCGGGTCCGGGGGTGGGTCGCTCCTGGGTTGCGGGTGGGCCGGTCCAGGGCGTTGGAGTCGGCGATCGGGTTTGGGGACCGGGTTGGAGGGGCGTCAGAGTCGGTGATGGGCACCGGCAAGCTGTGTCGGATCTCTTCAGCGGATTTCGAGCGACGGTCGGCTGAGCGTCACAGACGCAATTGATCAGGTTGTGGGTGTCAGCGTTTTGGTAAGCCCTTCGTAGGCGGCTTCGTGACCGATGAGGTCAGGTTCGAAGGTGAGGTCGATGCCGGAGGCCTGGTAGACGTGGGCGCGCATGGCCGCGCTCGCGGTAGCGAAGCCGGCGGCGGTTGCGCCGGTGTCGGCGACGAGGGTGTGGTGCTTGGTAGAGATGCGCACGCCGGGCGTAATGACTTGGCCGAGTTCGTAGCCGGCGTCGCGGAGCAGCCAGCTCGATCCGATCCGGGTGTGACCGTCGGGGTAGGTGTGCGGCGATCCGCCTCTGCGGCGCAGGGTTTCGGCTTGCTCGGGGGTGATGATGGGGCCGGGAAAGATGCTGCCGACGGA
>JANNPJ010000135.1:0-18372 GCA_031400005.1 Kineosporiaceae bacterium
CCTCAAGAACCGGTCGTCGAGGTAGGAATGAGCCCTCCTCACCGGTTTTGAGGGGCACAGTGGTGATCCGTCCGCTGTTCTGCCGAGCACGATCGCCAGATCTGCCGAGCACGATCGCCAGATTGGACACCTAAGCCAGCCGACGTGGTGCAGACTGTGCGAGATCGGATGACTGCATACAGTCAGGACGGCGTCGGGAGGAGGGCTGGTGCTGGCACCGTCGCGGCCAAGCTCCAGTCGCACACCGGCCAGCGGAGCAGTCACGATCACACCCAGCCGGGCACCGGACGGCGGAGCGGTCGCGGTCGAGTTCGCCCTGGTATTGCCCCTGCTGATGGTGTTTCTGTTCGGGATCATCCAGTACGGCTACGGCCTGTTCCAGCTCCAGGCCATCACCGCGGTCGTCGGTGAGGCTACCCAGAGGGCAACCACCGGCGTCACCGACTGCGGCCTGTTCTCGACCACGCTCACGTCACTGGCCGCCGGTAACGGCCTGGACCCGGATTCCGTAACCCAGGTCGACGTGCAATGGCTGACAGAATCCGGAACGGTCACCACGGCTCCCGACCCACGCGGTCAGGTCAAAGTGACGGCGACGTTCGTCCCGTTCACGATCGGAATCCCGTTCGTGCCGTTTCCGGACACGATCACGCGCAGCCAGATCGGCACCGTGCAGAACATCGTGTCGCTGAACCTGCCAGGGTGTGATGTCGCGCTGTAGGGCGAGTCGCGAAAGCAGCCCAGCCACCGCCACGGCGGACGCCGGTGTGATCGCGATCGTCGTTGCGCTGTCCGTCTCCACCTTCGTGCTCGGATTCGCGGCCCTGGCGGTAGATCTCGGTTCCGCTTACGTGCGCAAGGCCGAGTTGCAGTCCATCGCGAACCGCCTCGCCTTGGCCGGAGCCAGAGGTCTACCTGTCGTCAGCCAATCCGATGGTGCGGTGGACCAGATCGACCGGGAGTTGGCGAGCATCTGCCGCAGCGCTGCCCTCCCCGGCGTCTGCACCATCGGCTCCGATGGAACTGGCCGAGCTCCCGGCCGAGGGTGGATGATCGACGGAAACCCGGACAACGGCGAGGTCGCTTTCTTCTCCGACCCGGACGCGGACGCCAGGTACAGCCTGGCGAACCCGGTCACCGACCTCGCACTCCCCACGGTGGCAACCGCGCTGCAGGTGAGGCTCCCGCCGTCCACCGTCACGTTCGGACTGGCCGCTGCCGTCGGCATCGACTCGGCGACGCTGACCAAGTCGGCCACTGGCCGGGTCGGCACCCCGCTCGGGTCGGGGATGCTGCCGTTCGCACTTGCGCCGGACGACGTGAGCAGCGGGCAGTTCTGCGTCCGCGACCCGGCTTTCGCGCCTGCCGCCACCCCGCCGGCCACCCCTGAGGGCCAGCCGCCAACCTCCGATCCTTGCCAACAGCCTGGCGCAGAGCGCGGTTTCGCACAGTTGGCCAGGCCCACCGACGACACCGTGCTGGCGGACCTGGAGCAGAACATCCGCTCCGGGCCGGCCCCGAACCTGCTGCCGGCGACGAGTCTGTTCGGATCGTTGGGCAGCGCCCTGGATTGCGTCTCGACAACGTTCGCCGCGGCCACCAGTTGCCTGTCGATGACCACCGGAGTGGAGTTCGGTGACGCACTCACCCGCGGGTTTCTCGGCGCGGCCGGCACCCCACCGGGACGGCTGATCGGCGATTGCGGCAACGGGACGACGGGTGCCTCAGGGATCGACGACAGTCGGCTCTTCAGCGATCCCGGGTTCATCGACCCCAGCAAAGGTGGTTCGGCGGCGGCGCTGCAGGCCCGGCTGTCCGGACTGAACGGGCCAACCGCCGCCGGGCCGCAGAACCGCGGCTGGCTGACGTCGAAGCTGTTGCGCTGCCCACGATTGGCGGTGCTACCGGTGATCGACCCCGATTCCGCGCTCGGCACGATCGGCGGAAAGAACATCACCTCGTTCAGTTACGTCTGGATCGATGATGACGGCGAGACCTCGGATCGGGGACTGCACCGGACGCTTGGCCGGGTGGACGCGGTCCGCGGTTACGTCGTCGACCCGGGATACCTGCCGGCGGTGGTCGCGGGGTCACAACTCGTCGGCCCTTTTCTGGGCGGCGAAATGCCCAAGCAGGTCCTGTTGATACCTGATTTAGGTGAGTCCACCACATGACTTGGATTCCCAAGCCCAGCAATGAGAATGAGGTAGGACAGGGATGGGACGACGAACACTCCTGCTGATCACTTCGATCCTGATCGCCGCCGTCGGCACGGCATTGATCGGTCTCTATGTCCGGGGAGCGGACAACCGAGCCCGGCAGACCGAAGGCACCGTGTCCGCGCTTGTCGCCAAAGTACCGATCCCGGCGGGCACGGACTTAGAGACTGCCTTGAAGTTGATGCGGCCGGCGCTGGTTCCGATCAGGATGGCCCGGGACGGTTATCCGAATCCCCAGGCGGTCACCAATATCCGCAGAGAATTAAAGGACCAAGTGGTAAAGGAACCAATTTATGCCGAACAGGTCGTGCTTGGCTCAATGTTCGGCAGTGCCGGCGCTGCCGCGGCCACCGGAATCACGAAAGAGCGTGCGCTTGCCGTCGAACTGACCGACCCTGGGCGCGCTGCCGGCCTGCTGGTTCCCGGCTCGCTCGTCACGGTCTATTTGATCCCCAAGAACACGGCAGTAACCATCGAAAGGGTCCAGCGCATTTCGAAGAGCAAGTCCGGAAAGTTAGAACTCGACCCCCCGCTGAAGCTGCCGGTGATCCTGCCAAAAGCCCTGGTGATGCGGATCGGCAACAGCAGCACCAAGTCCAAGACCATTACCCGGACGACGACCGGAACGCAGACGGACGACGTCCCCCGGACGATCGTCACGCTGGATCTGACCGAGGCGGACGCCGATTCGGTGGTCGCGGCCAAGGCCCTCGGCGACCTCTATTTCGCCGTCCACAAGGCATTGTGATGGCTGACCTGACGATCTTTCACGATCCCGAGCGCGGCACCGCCGAAGCCTTGCTCAATTCGTGCGGTGGCCACGGGACGGTCTTCACTGATCTCGGCACGCTCAGGAATCACCTGGAGATCGCATTCGACGTGGACACCCTGGTTCTGGGACCAGCCGTCAACGATGCGGACGCCTTCGCCGTCGCCGACTATCTTCGCCTGCATCGGCCCAGCCTTGGCGTCATCCTGGTCCGCAATCAGGTCACCACTGTGCTGCTGCATGAGGCGCTTCGCGCGGGACTTCGCGACGTTCTCGAGAGCCGCGAAACCCAGGGCCTGAGAACAGCGATCAAGCACAGTGCGAACCTTGCCGCGGCGCGTCGCGATCAGGGTCCCGACCAGTCCACCAGCACTCCCCCATCGATCGAGCAAGCTCCTCGACGTGGCCGCGTCGTCACCGTCTTCTCCGCGAAAGGCGGCTGCGGCAAGACCACTCTCGCCACCAACCTGGCCGCTGCCCTGGCCGACCGCGGCCGCCGCGAGGTCTGCATCGTGGATCTCGATCTGGCCTTCGGTGATGTCGCCATCGCCATGCAACTCTTTCCGGCTCACACCATCGCCGACGCCATTCCGTTGAACGGGGCGATTGATTCGAGCGCGGTCGCCGCGATGCTCACCCATCACTCGGCCGGGCTGTCCGCGATCGTCGCACCCACCGAACCGAGCGCGTCGGAGACCATCCACGCCACCCTGATCGCGCACTTGCTCGACGTCCTGCGTAACGATTTCGACTACATCGTCGTGGACACCCCGGCCGCGTTCGATGATGAGGTGCTCGCCGCGCTCGACGTCTCCGACCTGATCGCGTTGATCGTCACCCCCGACGTCCCGGCGCTGAAGACATTGAAGATCACCCTGGAAACGCTTATCGAATTGTCATACTCCCAGGACAAGTTCCGGCTGATCCTGAACCGCTCGGACGCCAAGGTGGGGATCAGCCACGTCGAGGTCGAGCGGACCGCGCAGATGTCGATCACCGGCTTCATCCCCAGTTCGCGTGATGTTCCTTCCTCGATCAACCGGGGTGTTCCGATCGTCCAGGATGATCCAAAGCACCCGGTGAGCCTCGGCATCCGGACCTTCGCCGAGACCGAAGTGATCGGCTTCGGCGTCCCCCCGGTCGCCAATGGTGCCGGCCGCGGCCGCCTGAGAAGGCGCAGGCAGGGCTCGTGAGTCTTGCCGATCGTCTCGCCCAGGCCCGGGAGGGACGCGCTGTCGAGGAGCAAGGCAACCGGTTGTCGCAGTCCACCGCCGCCCCGGCACCCTTTGCTCACCGCCGTCGCGCCAGTCCCGTCGATCGCTTCGGCGACCTGAAGCGGACCGTTCACCAGTCGCTGCTCGACACCCTCGGCCCCACGCTTTACGACTCCCGCCTGACCCAGCCCGAACTCGAGCAACGCGTCCGGCAGACCCTCCAGGAGGTCCTCTCCACCGGCGACAAGCCCTTGACCATCACCGACCGGGCACACATTGCCCAGGAAATCGCCGATGACATCCTCGGTTACGGACCGGTTGAGCCCTACCTGCGTGATCCCGACATCAGCGAAATCATGGTCAACGGACCCGACCAGATCTACGTCGAGCGGGGTGGCCGGATCCAGTCGGTCAACGGCCGCTTCGCCGACGAGGCGCACCTGCGGCGCACCATTGACAAGATCGTCGGTCGGGTCGGACGCCGGGTCGACGAAGCCTCACCGATGGTGGACGCGCGACTGCCGGACGGCTCCCGGATCAACGCGATCATCCCGCCACTGGCCGTCGACGGTTCCCTGCTCACGATCCGCAAGTTCGCCGCCGATCCCTTCGAGGTCGACGACCTGATCAGCTTCGGCACGCTGACTCGCTCGGTTGCCGAGGTGCTGGCCGCCTGCGTCAAAGGGCGGCTCAACATCCTCGTCGGCGGCGGAACCGGCGCCGGGAAGACCACCACCCTGAACGTCCTGTCCGGATTCATCCCCGGTGACGAACGCGTCATCACCATTGAGGACGCCGCCGAACTCCAGTTGCACCAGGAACACGTACTCCGACTGGAGTCACGGCCACCGAACATCGAGGGCCGCGGCGAGATCACGATCCGCGACCTGGTCCGCAACGCCCTGCGGATGCGACCCGATCGGATCGTCGTCGGTGAGATCAGGGACGCCGCCGCCCTGGACATGCTGCAAGCGATGAACACCGGCCACGACGGCAGTATCTGCACGGTCCACGCCAACGCGCCCCGCGACGTCCTGTCCCGAGTGGAAACCATGATCCTGATGGCTGGCCTGGATCTACCGATCCGGGCCATCCGCGAGCAACTCGTCAGCGCCCTCGATCTGATCATCCAGCAGACCCGGTTCAAGGACGGTTCTCGCCGGATCACGCACATCACCGAGGTCGTCGGCATGGAGGTCGACATCATCACCTTGCAGGACATCTTCGTCTACGACGCCACCGGCGGTCTCGACGACAAGGGGCCGACCCACCGGCGTCCTCAAATCCACCGGTATCCGCCCGCAGTTCCTCGACAAGCTGAAGGATTCCGGGATCCACCTCGATTCTCGGACCTTCGCCTTCGAACGGTTCCTGCGGTGAGCCCGGCTCCTGCGGTGCACAGGGTTCCTGGGGTGCACACGACGGATCTGCTGGTGACGGCGATCGACCCGCAGCCGACAGCGATCGGCGAGCCGATCCTGGTTGCCGCCCTGATCGCGCTGTTCATCTCACTCAGCGTGCTGATCTTCATTGCCACCGGTGCGCTGACCGGGGCGGACAAGAAGGAGTCCGAGGTCGTCCGCCGGCTCTCCATCTACACGGTGGCCGGATCCGTACCGCAGCAGATCTCCGTCACCGAACAGGGCACCCGACTGGGTGACAGCGCGTTCGCCCGATCCGCCGTCGGGCTGATGACCAGGCTGGCCCGCACCGGTCAGATCGAACGAGCCCTGGACAGTCGGCTGGAGGCGGCCGGCCTGCCGCTGCGCACCGCGGAATGGATGCTGCTGCACATCGGCGCGGCTGTCGGCGCCTCACTGGTGCTGCTGGTTGCGGCCCGCGGAGCAGTTGTCGCGGCAATCCTTGGCCTCCTGCTCGGCCTGGCTCTGCCCTGGCTGTTCCTCGCGCTGGCGAAGGCCCGCCGCAAGTCCCAGTTCCTCGGGCAGTTGCCGGACACCCTGCAACTGCTGGCCGGCAGTCTGGCCTCGGGATACTCGCTGCCGCAAGCGATGGATTCGGTGGCTCGCGAGACCCGGCCACCGATCAGTGTGGAGTTCAACCGGGCGCTGATCGAGACCCGGCTGGGGCTGCTCCCGGAGGACGCCCTGGACGGGATCGCCGGCCGGACCGGCAGCCGGGATTTCTCCTGGATCGTGATGGCGATCCGGATCCAGCGCGACACCGGTGGCAATCTGGCCGAACTGCTGGCTACCGTCGCGGGGACGCTCCGGGAACGAGAGCGACTGCGCCGCCAGGTCAGTTCACTCTCCGCCGAAGGCCGGCTATCCGGCGTGATCCTGGGGGCGATGCCCGTGGTCCTCGCGGTCTACCTGGTCCTGGTCCGGCCGGAATACATCGGCCCGCTGTTCGACACGCCCTTGGGCCTGGGGCTGCTCGCGATCGGTGGCGTTTTGCTCGCGATTGGCGGGGTCTGGATGGCAAAAGTGATCAGGGTTGAGGTCTGAGATGGCTGCCGAAGTGCTGTTCGCGATCGGCCTCGCCGTGGTGTTCCTCGGCCTGGTCGGGGTGCTGAGCACGCTGCTGTTGGCCAACCGTGATCGTCAGGAGATGGCCCGGCGGCAGGCGTTGCTGGAGAATTTCCGGACCAACCCAGTAGCGCTGCGCCAGCAGAATCTCCAGATGCCCTTCGCCGAGCGCATTGTCGGCCCGCTGGTTCAACGCTTCGCCGGAGCCGGTCGCAGGCTCACCCCGGACCAGCGAATGGATACCATCCGTGCCCGGCTGGACCTGGCCGGCAATCCACCGGGTTGGGACGTCGACCGGATCCTCGGGCTGAAGGCCTTGGGCCTGCTGGTCGGTGTCCTGATCGGGATCGCCGGGCCACCGCTGGTGGGGGCTGGTGCCCGCGGCATCATGTTGACCACATTGGCGCTGGCCCTGCTCGGCTGGTTCGGCCCAACGATGTGGATCTATCAGGTCGGATACGACCGCACCGAGCACATCCAGCGCGAACTGCCCGATGCCCTTGACCTGCTGACCATCTCGGTGGAAGCCGGGCTGGCCTTCGACGCCGCCGTGTCACAGGTCGCGCGCAACAGCGACGGACCGTTGGCCAAAGAATTGTTTCGGGTGTTGCAGGAGATGCAGATTGGCACTGGTCGGGCCGATGCATTACGAGCACTGGCCGATCGAACCGGTGTTGAGGAGCTCCGGATCTTTGTGGGCGCTATGGTTCAAGCCGATACCTTTGGCATCCCCATCGCCAACGTGCTACGCGTACAGTCCAAGGAGATGCGGATCAAGAGGAGTCAACGGGCGGAGGAAAAGGCGCAGCAGGTGCCGGTGAAGATTTTGTTCCCACTCATCTTCTGTATTTTGCCCGCGCTGTTCATTGTGGTCATGGGTCCAGCAGGGATCAAGGTCTTCCAGCAGTTCCAAGGGTTGTGAGGTGGGATGGCGCGACTGTTGATCGTCTCGCGCTCGATGGCGCTTGCAATGCGGCTTGCCGACCAGCACGACGTGGTGGAGCACTCCGTCAAGGACCTGGACACCCTGCTCCCCCGCCTGGACGACGCCGACGTCCTCGTCCTGGACCTCGGCGATCCGGTACTCGCGGTGAATACCGTGAATGTGCTGCGGGAGGCTGAGCAAATCATCCCGGTCCTGCTGGTGTCCGGTTACCAACCGGAATGGGAGCAGGTCGAGGCCCAGCAGGTGGACGGCGTCCACGTGGTCCCCCTGCCGATCACCCGAGTTGCCCTGTTGCATGGCATAACCGCACTGCTCAGCGAAGATTCGGGGCTCGACGTCGATGCCTCTGAGGACGCCGACGTCCGTGACCGCGCCGCCGAAACCCCACCTGCCACCCCCGCACCTGCACCTGCACCTGCACGGGCACCTGCGCCCGCCCCGGCAAGAGCCTCCACACCGGCACCGGCGCCGGCGCAGACCACGAGGCCGGTGCCCGGGGTGCGGACGACGCAGCAGCCGATCGATTCGCCGGCGCCGTCCGCGGCGGCCAAGACGGCGGCGGCGAAAGCAGTGGCTGCCAGAGCGGCCGCGACGAAAGCAGTGGCAGCCAAGGTCGCAGCGGCGAAAGCCGCGGCCGACGCCGCGGCGACCGACCGCGCGAACCGCGCGAAGGCTGCCCGAGACGCGGCGTCAGCGGGCTCGACCCAGACATCGCCCGCCGGCCGGGCGAACCCACAGCACCCACAGCACCCACCAAACGCCCCGGCGAAGTCCGTAGACGTGGCGAACCAAGGGACGTCGAACCCGCCCGATCGGGGCCTGCCCCGAACCGGCGCGATTCCGGCGGTAACTCAGTCCGACGAGGTCGCGGGGGTGTCGTACTCGACGTCCATCACCCGGCCGTTCGACGAGTATCCGCGCACCGGCCAGTTCCAGATGCCCGAGCCGCAGACTCCGACCGGGTCGGCGCGATGGGCCCGTCATGGTCAAGGCCGCGGCGCAGTCCCGAGCATCGACGACGCTACCGAAGCGAAACCCGCCGATATCAAGCAATTTCCCGGTTCCGTCGGCGGCAACGCGATGGCCAGGCGACTGCAGCGGCTCGGCAACCGGCCACGTAAGCTGCAACGCCGCCCCGGCCTGCCGGAGATCACCGACGCCCGTCCCTCGACCGGGATGGGTCTGGTCACGGATCCGCTGGGACCGCGAACCGACCCCTACGGTTTCCCTGCCAGCGCCCTCGATCGCCGACTGGACGCCGACGCCGCATCGCTGGGAACCCGCGGGGAAAGCGGTTTCGCCTTCCGGACCGCCGAACTGGTTCGGATGCTGCACGAGCGGGCGAGTGAGCTGTACAGCGTCAGCGACACCGCGCAGGTACTGGCGGAAGACGTGATCGAACGGGCGTCAGCCGATGCGGCCGCGATCCTGGTCCCGGACGGGCCGATCTGGCGGGTCAGCGGAGGGGTCGGCCTGCGGCCGCTTGAACGCAGGCTAGAGCTGCAGGAATCGCACTGGCTGATCAGCGAGATCGGCGCGGCCGGTCGGGCAGTGCTGATCGAGGACACCGACATCATCCGGGAGCAGCTGTCCGGTGCCCCGCTGGCGCCGTGGCGGCACCTGTTGGCGGTCCCGGTCCCGGATGTCCGGGGAATCGTCGTGCTCGCCCGGAGCAAGGAAGCCGGACCGTTCACCGACGGCGATCTGTCCGCGGTGATCGCGCCGGTGCGAGAGGCCGCCGGCTTGCTGAGCCAGGCGGTGCAGGCTCGACGGCTGGCCCGGATGCTCGACCCGCTGCGCGAGGCGAACGACGACGTCCCCTCTCACCCCACGACCTGATCGGCCGCGAGGTAGGCACAGAACCATGGACTGGAGGGTCGCTGACAAAATCGTCCATCACCCGACTAATTGACCAGACCCGAAGGTCGAATCGACCAAACCCCCGAGGATCTAGTGCGCGTATCGGACGATCCCAAGCCAGGAGTAGCGCTGGTGTGGCAGATTGTCACCGTGGCTGTCCTGGGACTGAGAGTTAAGAGCGTTTTTGTCCCGCTTGTCTTGCGGGCGGGGATCATTCTGAACTTCGCGTGCGTCGGGGTGATTCTGAAGAGCACGAGCGCCAGTTCATCCGCGCCCACCGGGGTGACTCCGTTCGAGGGGGTCAACAACACCAACATCCTTCTGACGGCGTTGCTGCTGCTCTGTGTCGCGGCGCTGGCCTCGCTGCCGCTGCCGCGTTCCGTCCCGCCAGTGATCCCGGCACTCGCCGAGACCCTGACCGCGGCAGTGATCATCGCCGGGCTGACCAGCGGGCTGCTCTTCATGCCCTACCTGACTATCCCGCTCTTCATCGCCGGACTGTATGCGGGCCTTCCCGCCGGTCTGGCCTGCGCCGGCCTGGCCAGCGTCACGTTGATCGCAACGATCGCGGCGACGAACAAATCGGATAACCCCGCTCTGAGCAGCAACGACACTTTGATCGCCTGGGTGTTCATCTTCCTCGCCGTGCCCACCGTCGGTGCCTGGATCCGGCGGATTCGCCATGAGGTGGCTCCAGACAGCGAACCGGCGTATGCAGATGCCCACCGATTGCTCTCCGAGCTGCACGTCGTCGCCCGCCAGCTCAGCCTCGGCCTTGATCCGCGCACCTTGGCCGGTGCGCTCGGCGAGGACATCAGTGCCGTTGTCCCGCAGGCCAAAGCCGTCATCCTGGCGCGCTCCCCCGGCGGCCGATTCGTGGCGCTGGCCGGTGATGAGACGCCGGACGAGGCGGAGAACGCGATTGAGGACGCCTGGGTGGGAGCGCATCCGGTCAAACGCGAGGCCGACGGCCAGCACTTCACCGCGATTCCCGTGCTGATGGGTGAGCGGGTGGTGGCCCTGGTCGTGGTGACGACATCCGTCGCCCTGGACGACGCCTCCATCCGCCGCTGCCGGGCAGTGATCGAGCAATCCGGGCCGAGGCTGGCATCGGCCATGCTGTTCGACGACGTCCGCCGCCTGGCCACCACCGATGAACGGATGCGACTGGCCCGCGAGATCCACGACGGGATAGCCCAGGACCTCGCCTCGGTGGGATATGCGCTGGACGACATCCACCGCGACTCCGACCCGGTCATCGGTGAACGAGTGAAGTCACTGCGCGAGCAACTTCGGGTCATGGTGGCCGACCTTCGGATGAGCATCTTCGACCTGCGCACCGGGATCAACGACTCGATCGGCCTCGGTACCGCGCTGAGCGAGCATGCCCAGCGGATCGCCGCCCAGTCCGACCTGGTCGTGCACGTCTCGATGGACGAGTCACCCAAGCGACTGCCGATCACCGTCGAGGTGGAACTGCTCCGGATCGCCCAGGAAGCGATCACCAACGTGCGCCGGCATGCGTACGCCGACAACCTCTGGCTCAGCGTCACCGTCGAACCGCCGCGCGCTCTGATCTCCGTCACCGACGACGGGATGGGACTGAAACCCGGCCGGCCGGACAGTTTCGGGATCACCGGGATGCACGAGCGCGCCCGGCGGATCGGTGCCAACCTGCACGTTGGACCAGGACCCGACCGGACTGGAACCCTGGTCGAGGTGGGGCTCGGAACCGAACCGACGACCACCACGCTCGGACAGCGCCCACTCCCCCGGACGACGGTCACCCGGGGCGCATTGACCGATCCGCACGGCATTCCCGCCATCGTCCCGCAGCAAGATCCGCAGACAACACGGCACGGGGCTGCCCCCTTGGCCGACCAGGAGGTGACCACGTGACCAGTACAGCGACCCTCCGTGTAGTGCTTGTCGACGACCATCAACTCATCAGAGAGGGCCTCCGAAGAGCCTTCGACCGAGCCGGTGACATCGAGGTGGTCGGCGAGGCGGCGTCGATCGCCGAGGCGCTCAGCACCCTTGACCGCCTCAAACCCGACGTCCTCGTCACCGACGTCCGGCTACCGGACGGCGATGGCATCTCCCTCACCACCCAGGTCCGCTCCGGCAACCCGACCATGGGCATCGTGGTGCTCACCATGTATGCCGGGGACGACCAGGTCTTCGCTGCACTCGACGCCGGCGCCTCGGGCTTCGTCGGCAAGGACGCGCCCGCCGAGGAGGTCGTCGCCGCGGCCCGGCACGCCGCGGCCAATCCGCGCGCCTTCACCGCCCGAGACCTCGCCGGCGCCATGCAGCGGCGGATGAGCGCACCTGCCGGACCCAAACTGTCCCCACGCGAGCGCGAAGTCCTCGACCTCCTCGTGGACGGTCTCGCTATCGCCCAGATCGCCCGCCGGCTTTACATCAGCGAATCCACGGCAAAGACGCACGTCGCGAATATCTACGAGAAGCTCGGCGCCGGAAACCGCGCTCAAGCAGTGATGGCTGCCGTCCGACTCGGACTTGTCGATGACGTAAAGACTCGCTGATCTTTGGCTTATCTCTGACTTGATCTTGAGGCCCCCGCTCTCGTCCGTTCGGACGAGGGAGGGGGCTCTCTCTTTGCCTGATACACAGCTCCGGCATAGCCGACGAGAGCAGTTCAAGTGACACGCTATAGATGTCTTCGGAGAGGGGACTACCCACCCGGGCACCATGAAAGGGAACCGCATGCTCAGCTACATCCGCACGGCGATGCGCGACACAAAGGACCGTGGCGCATCGGCCGTCGAATATGGCCTGATGGTCGCCGCCATTGCCGCCGTGATCGTCGGAATCGTGTTTGGGTTGGGCGGAATCGTCCAATCGGTCTTCACCGAGACCTGCGATGAAATAAGTCAGAGCGCCGCCGTCAATGGAAATTGCGCTGGCGCACCAGCTCCAGCACCAGCTCCATGATGATCAGGCGTGCAGTGAAAACCGTGGCGCATTCGGACGTCGAATCTGGCTTGATGGTCGCAGCCATCGCCACCGGCGCCGAGATCAGCACAATCCGCCTGTAGCCAGCCCTGTAGAACAAGCTTTTCGCTTCGCTAACCGCAAGGCCCGGGGACGCCGCAATGTGCGTCCTCGGGCCTTTGCCATTCTCCGGCCGCACAGCGGCTCGCAAACTCGCCTGTTCTCCTGATCATTCCTCTAACCACATGATCGACTGAGCAAGCTGTGCCAAGGTGAAACTCATCGGGGGACCAAGGGCCGGCTGAGCACCGCAGCAACACCGGCCATAGGAAGGAACCAGATGAGAACTCGGACCATCCGAGAACGGCAACCCTCACATATTCGAGGCAGCGATCGAGGCGCTTCCGCCGTCGAATACGGCCTGCTCATTGCGGCTATTTCCGCCGTCATTGTGGGCATAGTTTTTGGTCTGGGCAGCATTGTCGGCTCGACGTTTCAGCAGACCGCGGATTGCATCGTCGCCATCGAGAACGGCCCGAACTGCGGCAACGCACCCGAGCCATAGAAGCTGTGTTTATTTGCTCGCGAGCCCTGTGTTGAATTTGCTCGCGAGCGTAGCGGCGCTGATGACGTCGTCTTCCCTCGTCGACCGTTCCGCACCTTCGGTGGGGCTGCGTCTCCTCACTCCAGACGACGTCGCGCCTCCGGGCTCGCTCACGGCAGCTTCGCTGGGGTTGCGTCTCCTCAGTCCAGACCGCGACGCGCCTCCGGGCTCGCTCACGGGCGTCCGCTCGAGTGCGGTGAGAGTTGATCTCGCCTGTCACCAGGTGAGGGACGCGGGCGTCTCCTCGGTCCAGCCAGCGTCCCGCCGCTGCGCTCGCTCGCGGTAACCGGCCACTGGTTTGCGGCTGACCCGGTGGGGACGTTCGGGCACGGACGGCCGGGATCGGGTGGCCTAGGCTGAAGGGCTGGGATAGGCCCTAAGCTGACTGGAATGCGCCCGCCCGCCGCTCGCTCTCTCGCGGCCACCCTCGTCCCGCCCTGTCTTCTGGTCCTGGGAATGGCGGTGGCCACCCACAGTGTGGTGCGTTACCAACTGTGGATCGTCATCGTCTACACCGTGCTGGCCACGATGCTGGTGTTCTGGGTGCTCAGATCAGGTCGTAGCGGCCCAGCCAACGTTGCGGGCACCGGTCCGGCCGGGTCAACCGCCTCGGCGCCAAGCGCTCCGGTGGTCAGCGTGTCGGTCGTCGGCGGCGGACTGGCTGCCACCTTTGCCTTGGTCGCGGTGCTGCACCTGACGGTCCGTCCGTACACCTACCTGACCCCGGGTGAGGGCTGGCTGGTCCGCTCCGTCCTCGCCGCGAGCGCGGCTCTGGTCGCGCTCGCCCTGCTCGGATCCGTGCTGACCGGGCGCCGGCGGCTCGCGGACGCCGGCCTGGGGGCGGCCGTCATCGGTTACCTGATCGCCGCGGCGCTGCTGATCCATCTCGACCCGACGCCGAAGATCGACGTCTGGGTCACGCTGCAGCAGGCGGCCGACGGGATCGCTCGCGGTGACAACATGTACGCGCAGAACTGGACCGGCTCGCCCGGCGTCCAGGATGCCTTCACGTACCTGCCATTCACCGGGCTGCTGCTGGCGCCGGGGCGCTGGCTGGCCGGTGACGTGCGGTGGATGCTGGTGCTGGTGACCCTGCTCGGGGTCCTCGCCGTCCGACTCCTCGGTCGGTCCCGTCCAGCCGAGCGATCGGACTCGCCGGGGCGAGCGGGGACGGCGGGTTCGCCGGGGTCCGCGGATTCGCGCGAGACGGTCACGCTGGCAGCAGCCGGTGCAGCTGCGCTGCTGCTGCTGTTGCCAGGCACCCCGACCCAGGTGGAGCAGGCCTGGACCGAGCCGTTGCTGATGGCGTGCCTGGCCGGCTGGGCGCTCGGGGTACACCGCAAGCAGACTCTGCTCGCGGTGGTCTGCCTGGCGCTGGGGGTGGCGAGCAAACAGCATCTGGTGGTGTTGCTGCCGATCCTGGCCTCGTGGCCGCAGTTCGGCCCGCGAAAGGCGATGGCCAGCGCCGGCCTGGCCGGGCTGTTCGTGCTGCCCTGGATCATAGCCTCGCCGGCCGACATCTGGCACGACACGGTGACCACCCTGGTGAACTTCCAGCCGTTGATCTTCGCCGACACGTTGTACATCGCGGCGATCAACGATCTTTCCTGGACGCCGCCGTTCTGGCTCACCGGGGCGGCGGTGCTGATCACCCTCGGGGCAGCTGTGGTCCAGGTGCATCGCCGCAACCCGAGCCTGAGCATCGTGCTGCGCTGGGCAGCGTTGTTCCTCTTCGTCGCCAACCTGGTGAACAAGCAGGCGTTCTACAACCAGTACTGGCTGGTGGCCGCCCTGGTGGTGATCTCGCTGGCGATCGACCGGCAGCTGGTTGC
The DNA here is from genome assembly GCA_031400005.1 of Kineosporiaceae bacterium. Lineage (GTDB taxonomy): Bacteria > Actinomycetota > Actinomycetes > Actinomycetales > Kineosporiaceae > JANNPJ01. The sequence goes on from JANNPJ010000135.1 coordinate 14,889, forward strand.
GGTCAGCGACCAGGAACCGGTTCACCCGCCAGTAGCTGCTGAAGCCTGACCGCGAGGTCGTCCCAACGCCACTGCTGCGCAACCCATTCGCGACCGCGCCGGCCGAACCGCTCAGCCAGCTCCGGGTCGAGGAGCAACTGTGCGCACCGGGCGGCGACGGCGTCGGCATTCCGGCCGTCCACAACGAACCCGTTCTCGCCGTCCAGGACGGCGTCCGGCGCACCACCGGAGTCGCCTGCCACCACCGGCAGCCCGACGGCCGCCGCCTCCAGGTAGCAAATGCCGAGCGCCTCCGGCTCCAGCCCCGCCAGCCGGGTCCGCGTCGGCATGCAGAAAACCGTTCCAGCAGCGTAATAATCGGGCGTCTGCGCCCACGGCACCCGGCCGGCGAAGACAACGTACTGACGTAGCCCCAGCCGATCGACCTCGCGCTCCACCTCGGCTCGATGCGGGCCGTCCCCGACCAGCAGCAGCGCGGCATCCGGCACCGACTGGCGGATCCGGGGCAGTGCCCGAACCAGGACGTCCTGGCCTTTGCGCGCGACCATCCGGGAGATGCACACGACCACCGGACGGTCACCGAGCCGGTGCAGTTCGCGAACTCGGGCTCCGTCCGCCCCAGGATGGAAGACGACGTCGTCCACTCCGGGGGTGAGCTGCACCATTCGAGCTTGAGCGGCCGGGTCCAGGGCGGGAGCAATCCTGGCCCGGCAGTATTCGCCGAGGTAGGTGACGACGTCCACCTGACGGCCGATCCGGCGGATCAACTGCCGGGTGCCGGGGACGTTCGCCCACCAGATCTCGTGGCCGTGCGTGGTGGCGACCAACTGCTGCACGCCAGCCGCGCGCAGCCGCCCAGCCATCAGGCCGAGCGGGGCGGCCGCCCCGAACCAGACCCGATCGCAACCCTCGGCCCGAGCGATCTCGGCAGCCCGCCGGGAGATCGCCGGGGTCGGCACCATCAGCCGCGAACGATCCCGGATCACCGGAAAGTCGAGTGTCGCGTCGAACTCGCGGTCGCCGGACTGGCGGGCGGTATGCACGATGACCTCGTCCGTGGGCATCCGCTGCGCCATCGCCAACACGAACGACTCGATGCCACCGGTCCGCGGTGGGAAGTCATTGGTGACGATCAGGGTGCGACCCATGAATTTCCTTCGTGAAGACAGCGTTCGGTCTCATTGGTTGCCCTGCTCTCGCCGATGCTCGAATCTCGCCAGCGCTAGGGAGTGGCTCGTGCTCGGCCAGAGCTGGTGCTTGGGCAGAGCTGGTGCTTGGTCTAGCTGGTCAGCTGGCGCAAGCGAGCTTGCCAGATCTTGATGAAGGACGACGTACCGCCCAGGCCGATCTTTGCCAGCGCGGCATCGAGCTGCGCGGGGCCGGCATCCGGAGCGGCGGCCTGCTGGTAGAACGCTTGCATCCGCTGCGTGTCCCCGGCCTGGTCCGCGATCAGCCCGGCGGCCACCCAGGCGAGCCCGTACGCGGCCGCCGCCTGATCACCGGCGGCGTTGAAGTCGTCCGGAGCCGGCAGCGCACTCGGCATCGCACCGGCCTCGACGGCCTCCAGCGCCGCTCCGGCCACCTGCTTGGGCGACAGCCCGGTGCCGGCGTAGGCGATGTCGTCCGCGTACCCCTCCGCCAGCCAGGTCGGTGCGGATCGGGACCCGGTAGCCCTGGTCGCCACATGTACCAGTTCATGCGTGAGGACGACGCGTCGCCCGACATCACTGAGCTCATCGAAAGCAGCCCCATTGATCAGCACCGTGTCCGACGGGCCCTCCGCCGGCCCGATCGTGACGGCAGCCGTCTTCTCCAACCCGGCGGTATCGACCGAACCACCGCTTGACCCGGCATCTCCTCCGGTACCCGATCCGGCGTCTGCCCCACTGTCGGACTGAGCGTCGGCCCCGATACCTGAGCCGGCGCCGGAACGGCCCAGCAGGAAGCCCAGTTGCGCCAGATTCCCTGGCACTGTGAGCACGGTGCGTCGCGGCCAGGACTGACCCCAGGCACGGTCGACGACCTCGGCCGACCGACCACACTCCGCCGCGAACTGCTCGACCTGAGCGCGCCTGGCGCTGGCACCGATCACCAGGCAGCGCGCGGAAACGGCGTGCGCAATCGGACCGAGGTCCCAAATGTCGCGCGAGGTCGCGCCGTCCGTGTCGTCGGCGATCAACCAGGCACCCGCGCGCCGCACGATGGTGAGGAACTGCTGCCTGCCCACCGTCGGGCCGCCCGGCGTCAATTGGTAGTCGAGGTGGACCTCGGCCAGCCAGGCGACCCCGCCCAGTTCGGCGCGACGGTCGGGGGCGACCGGGTATCCCCCGGCCACCTGGTAGGCCCACGAGGCGGGACGCAACGATCGCACCTGATCGAACACCCGGCCCTGGGCCGCCCGGAAGCGCGTCACCCGGGCGTCGGACGCCGGGGCCACGGTGGCTAACCAGGCCGCGCGATCGCCGTGCCTGATCGCTGTCGCCCGGGCCTCGAGCAACCCGCCGATGGCTGCCTCCGGCCGGGCAGGCACCTGGTTACCGCTGGCGATACTGCCCTCAGATTCCGACTCTCCTTTCTCTTCAACGGATTTCGATTGGGCCAAGGTCTGCGTCCGACTGCTGGATCGCACCGTTCCACCGTCCGCCTGTGACATTGAACCCTGAGCGGATCCGCCTGGGCGATCCGGCCGCTGGACGGCAACGACCATAGCCAGCGATACCGCGACACAGACCCCGACCACCACCAGCCGACGGAGCACCCCTCTGCCGAATCCAACCCAGGACTGCGCGCCCGCTCCAGCCTCCGGCATCCGCTGCCCGTCCGATGTCCCCTGCCCGCCCGACGTCCCCTGCCCGTCCGACGTCCCCTGCCCGACCGGCGTCCACCCAGGCTCCGACGCTCGCTGAGCGTCCGGCATCCACTCGGGGTCCGGCATCCACTCAGGGTCCGACGTCCGTTCGGGATCCAGCATGGCTCCAAGTTACCGAGGGCCCCCAACTCCTGGCGCCATCCACTGCGGCAAGCGCTCTCCCCGCCCAGTCACTCACCCCCCTCAGACCCGGTGGTGAATTCGCAACCCTCACCTCGGCGCCCCAAACGTTGCCGTTGGTTGCTGTGCCCCTGAAGAACCGGTGATCGAGGTAAGAAATGAGCCTGATCACCGGTTTTTGAGGGGCACAGCAGCGATTCGCACAGAACCCCACCCGTGGGCCGTCTTCGGCGGCGGCGGCGGCGCGTCGACGAGCTCGTCCAGGGTGACGCCGTACGCGCGGGCCAGCGGTAGCAACTGTTCCAGGGTAGACCGCCGCAAACCGGCCTCGAGCGTGGACAGCGCGCTTGTCGAGATGCCGGTTTCCGCCGCGCGGTCACTCAAGGTGATGTCGCGGCGCTGTCGCAGCTGCTTCAGCCGCGCTCCCACGGCGTCGAGGGTGCGGTCCGTCGCGTCATCCACCACCGATTTTGCCAATCGGCAAGAAGGTTTGCA
>JANNPJ010000148.1:0-10458 GCA_031400005.1 Kineosporiaceae bacterium
CGCTGTGCCGCTGCAACTCGTACAGGAAGATGTTGGTGGTCAACCGGTTGCTGTTCCAACTGTGCAGTGGGGTGACCTTCTCGTATCGACCGGCCTCGTTCTTCTGCCGGCTCAGCCCATAGTGTACTGAACCAGGCAGAACTCGTGGTTTTCCGGATCTGCCATGACGACGACCACGCCTTCGTCGTAGTCGTGTCGCTCACCGGTCTCCCGACCGCCGAGCCTGATGACCTCCGCCACGGCGCTGTCGATGTCGTCGACGGTGATATCGAGGTGGATCCGCACCTTGCCCGTTGCAGGCTCGGAGACCGGCTGGAACACCAGTCGCGGCTGGGAGTCGCCTCGCTCGCCGAGGTAAACCCAACCCTCTTGCGAGGGTCCGGGCTGCCGGCCGAGCAAGACGCTCCAGAATCGAGCTACTCGTTCGGGGTCGAGGCAGTCGATCGTCACGCTGGACCACACGTTCGCCATAGCTCGATGCTGACAGATCGTCGGATCCCGTTCGCCCAGACTGATTCGCCGCCGTCCGCGCGGGACGCGCTCGTGCCGCATCGTCCATGGCGACAAGGACCAGATGTATCCCATCCACTGATAATGGCAAGCCGCCGACCGGTGCCCCCGCAGCAGCCAAGTCCGCCTCGAGGAGACACATGAATTCCCTGTTCGACCTGACCGCAACGACCGCCGTCGTCACCGGGTCCAGCCGCGGTATCGGACTCGCCATCGCCCGCACCCTGCTGAGCCAAGGGGCGCGCGTGCTCATCAACGGCTACGACCCCGAAGAGACCCGACACACGGCCCAGGTTCTCGGGCAAGAGTTCCCGGCCACCGGCGACCGGCAGCCCCACGTGGCGCATCTGGCCGGTGACATCGCCGATGCCACCGTCGCCCAACAGCTAATCGATCGCACCGTGACCACCTTCGGCCGGCTGGATCATCTGGTGTGCAACGCCGGCATCGACATCATCAAGCCGGCGATCGACTATCGCCCGGACGAGTGGGACCGCATCCTTGCCATCAACCTGCGTGGCGCCTTCCTGCCCGCGCAGGCCGCCGCCCGCCACTGGATCGACCAGCGCAGCCCCGGATCGATCACCATGACCTCCTCCATCGCCGGCCAGATCGGCATCCCCACCCTCGCGCCCTACGCGGCCAGCAAGGGTGGAGTCAACCAACTCACCCGCACCCTCGCCGCGGAATGGGCACCACACCACATCCGAGTCAACGCCGTGGCCCCCGGCTACGTAGCTAATGTCATGGAGGACATCACGGCACACGACGACCCCGCGTCCGACCTCCGCATCACCACATTCACCCCGCTCGGCCGACGCGCAACCCTCGATGAAATCGCCGCCCCGTACGCCTTCCTCGCCTCCTCAGCCGCCGGCTACGTCACCGGCTCGATCCTCAACGTCGACGGCGGCTACACCGCAACCTGAGCCGCACCACCAGACAATCAAAAGCCTCACGGGTCGCACGCCAGAACACCCAGTCATGCTTGCCGGGTCAGCGGTGCAGGCGCACCGGCTCGCCGGGCCCGGGACGGCGCACCAGCCAGGCCTCGGTGATGTGGGCGAACATTGCCTCGGCGGCAGCGGCCGGGTCCCGTGCGGCGATCCGTTCGTAGACCCGGCGATGGCCCTGGTTCGAGGCGATGTTCTGCTCGCGATGGGGATGGCCCATGTACCGCACCGAGTTGACCACCTGGCTCTCCAGCGCCCGGACCACGGCCCGGGCGATCCGGTTGCCGGACGTAAGCATGACGATGTCGTGGAAGGCCCGGTCGTGCGGCGCGTACGTGACGTGGTCGTCGACGTGTTCGTCCATCCGGTCCACCAGGTCCCGCAGCTGCGCCACGACGTCGTCCGTGACGAGGCGGGCCGCCATGTTGGCCATGTCCGACTCGAGCAGCCGGCGGGTGACCACGAGGTCATCGAGGACGTCTGGCCCGTCCTCCTCGGCGATGGTTGCGGCGAGCACGAGCTCGTCGAGGAGGTTCCACGTCGTGTGCGGAGTCACGGTGGTGCCCGAGCCCTGGCGGACCTGGACTAGCCCCTTCTCCTGCAACATCTTCACGGCTTCGCGGACCACGGTCCGACTCACCGAGAACGTTTCGCACAGCACGGGCTCGGGTGGCAGCGCCGTTCCCTCGGGATGCTGGCCCCGGACGATCCGGGAGACCAGCTCCGCTGCCACCGCGCTGGCCAGGTTTGCCGGCCGTCGAGTCCAGGCCGGCACCGCTCCCGCGGTGGGGGCGGCCTCGCCAGAAACCGTCATGGCCCCTCCGGTCGCCCTGCCGGACCACCTGCCCGGACGCCCGGAGTATACCCGCCATGCTTGACATCATTCGTCATACGACTAATGTTACTTTCCTGTGGGTCGCCCTGGTAGGGCGACCCTTCATTGAAGGGTGAGCCAGCGATGGCGCAGCGGCGCGGACACGTCCCCCTGGGGAGCAGGTCGACGTACCTGCCACTGCTGTCCTCGGCCCACCACGGCGCGGGCACCGAACGGGAGGGCTGACGTGCGGGTCACCGGGTACCGCGCGCTCACGACCTTGCAGAGCTGGGGACGCCCGGTCGGGGACGCGAACGGAGCGTTCCTCGACGGGCACGTTGAGGTGCCGCTGGTCATGGTCGAGACGGACGAGGGTGTCACCGGCGTCGGCATCGGCCCGCATGTCGGGCTCGACAGCGTCTTCGCGGCCGTCAGCGGGGAGGACCCGCGCGGCGTGACCGCACTGTACGACCGGATGCTCCGGCGTACCTTCAAAGCCGGGCACGCCGGAGCCGTCTTCGGCACGATCGGGGCCATCGACACCGCGCTCTGGGACATCAAGGCACAACTCGCGGGAGAGCCGCTGTGGCGCCTGCTCGGTGGTCGTGACCGGACAGTGGTGGCGTACGCGTCCGGGCTGGACCTAGGCCTGACGGACGACAAACTCGCCGAGGTGTACCGGGCATATGCCGAGCACGGCGTCCGGGCGGCCAAGCTCAAGGGCGGCCTGGACGTCGAGGAGGACCGCCGCCGGCTACTGATCGTGCGAGACGTCCTTGCCGACGCTGGCGGCGGGACGCGCCCCGGGCTGATGCTCGACGCGAACGAGTCGTGGACGCGCAAACAGGCGGTCCGGCACGTCCACGCGCTGGAACAGTCCCTCGACCTGATCTGGGTGGAGGAGCCGGTTCGGCGCTGGGACGCCGAAGGGCTCGCGGCCGTCGGGCGGGGCATCCGGGCGTCGGTCGCGACGGGCGAGAACCTCACCGGCTTGGAGCAGTTCCGCCCCCTGCTGGCCGCTGGGGCTGTCGACATCGTGCAGACCGCCGCGGTCTGGGGCATCACCCACTTCCTTCGCGTGGCCGCGCTCGCGCACGCGCACGATCTGCCGGTCAGCCCGATCGGCACGACCCCCGTGGGGCTTCTGCACGCCGCTACCTGCGTGCCCAACCACATCGCCAGTGAGCTGCAGGACCTCGTGCCGCCCGTCGGACTGCGGCTCGATCTGACCGTCGAGGACGGAGCCTTCATCCTCGGGGACAGTCCCGGTCTGGGCGTCACCGTCGACGAGGCGGCGATCGCGCTGGTCGACCGGCGTCCCGGTGTGCGGGTGACTGGGCCACACGTGCGCCCTGCTCGCGCCGGCCAGCGGCTCGTCCCGGACGCGCTCCCGTGAGTGTTCTCAGGTCATAATGCGCGGCAATCCGCCTGGGCCTCCTCAGCCATCAGTCATTCCTTCACACCGCCCCCGACCAGCCCGCGGACCAGCGCGCGCTGCGAAAGCATGAACACGATCGCGACGGGGACGACGGCGAGCAGCGTGGCGAGAGCCAGTTCCGGCCGGAAGATGTTCACCTGCTGCCCGCCACCACCAACCGCGGGGTTGAACGACGGCGTTGACGAGAGCAGGTTCGACAGACCGACCTGGATCGGGTACTGCTTCGAGTCGGCCAGGACGGCGTAAGGCAGGAAGAAGTTGTTCCAGTCAGCGACAAAGCTGAAGAAGAATACGAGCGCGACCACTGGCTTTCCCAGCGGAAGGGCGATGTGGCGGAACGTTGACCATTCTCCGCAGCCATCGACGCGGGCGGCGTCGAGCAGGTCGCGCGGAATCGCGGTCGTGTAGTAGATGTACGCGAGGTAGACCCCGAACGGGAAGAACGAGAATGGCAGGATCACCGACAGCGAGCTCCCGATCAGGCCCACCGCATTCAGCTCGAGGAAGATCGGGAGCACCAACGCTGCCGCTGGCATGATCATCACAACCAGCGTTAGCGTCAGCACGAGCCTCCGGCCCGGGAACCTACCGAGGGCGAGGCCGTAACCGGCCGGGATCGCCGTTACCAGCACGATCGCGGTTGCGCTGAACGCGTACAGCAGCGAGTTGCCGATCCACGCGCGGTAAATGTGGTCGCTGTAGGCGTCCAGGTGAGCCCAGGCCTGCCCAACCTGGTCGAAGCTCCCGAAGGCGAAGGGTCCCCTCGTCACAAGCTCCTCATCGGGCTTTGTCGGCGCGAAAGTCAACCAGAGTATGGGGGCGATGAAAAAGACGGCGAATACGGTGAGGATCATGAACCGGAAGCCACGTGCTGTGCGCCGCTTTAGCCCTCCGTACTGAATAGACCGGTGTGAGTCATGCGTTGCGCGCCGCATCAGTCCTCCGTCCTGAATAGACCGGTTCGGGTAATAACCAGGATCGCGGCGATCAGTCCGATCAAGAGCAGGTCGACAGAAATGGCGGCCGCGGCATTGAAATCCCCATACCGAAAGGCCATCTGGTAAGCGAGTTGGTTCGATGACCAGGTATCGGGAACCAATCCGAGGCTCGCCTGGTTCACCAACTGCGGCTCGACGAAGAGCTGCGTCCCGGTCGCGAAGGAGAGGATCGCCATGTAGGCGATCCATCTGCGGATAAGTGGCAGCTTGAGGCGCAGAGCAATCGTCACCGGCCCGGCTCCATCGATAGTCGCGGCCTCTTCCAGATCGTGCGGGATCGTGTTCAGCGCGCCGTACATGACGACGATCCAGCCACCGGCCCCCGTCCAGAAAGCGATCATGGCAAAGATGAAGGGCAGGTTCCCAGGCGCGATCGACTCGACGAAGAGATCCGACCCGAGCCTGTGGCGCAGCAGAAGGGAACCCGGGCTGACCGACGGGTCAAGCATGAACAGCCAGACCAGGACGGAAGCCGCACCGGCCAGCGCACCTGGCAGGTAGAAGAGGAAGCGGAACATCGACGAGGCCCGGCTCGCCCGGCCGTGCAGTAGCAGGGCCAGCCCGACAACGAGAATCAGGAGCGCGCCCAGCCACATGGTCGTGTAGAGGACAACATGCACGAAGGCGGGGACGAAGCGGTAGTCCGTGACCGTCCGGGTGAAGTTGCTGAGGCCCGCCCAGTCTCCGCTGGCGTTCGTGAAAGCGAGGGTGGCGGCGTAGATCATCGGGAGAATCCCGAACAGGATAAGGAACGGAAGGTAGGGCACGACGAACCAGGCGGCGGAGCGCGCGGTGCGAGGGCCACGCGGCTGCGTGACCCTGGCACCTGCCGACATCGGCAGCGGTGCGCTCACCTCATCAGTTCCTGGTGACCGCATATCCAGATGCCTGTGCTGCCTGTGCGAGGGCGTCACCGAATGGTTTCATCAGCGAGCTCAGATCCTTGCCGGCGACCAGCTGATTGACGACGGTGTTGGACCAGACCGGCTGATCCGGATAGGTAACCAGGTGCCAGCCCGGCCAGACCTGGTCGGCGCTGGCCTTGAGGGCCGGCGTCGGATCGGCTGCAAAGTACGGGTTCGTGGCTTGTATCTCCAGCCATTTGGCGGCCAGAGGCGCGTAGGCCGGGTAACCAGGCCGGGCATCTGCGCCGGTCGGGTTGAACTCTGTCGTGGCAAAGGTGACGAAGTCCGCAGCGGCCGCCAGGTTCTTGGAATGCCTCGAGATGATCCACGGGCCGCCGCCGACCTGGCCGGTCGTGATCGGTGTCTCGCTCTCCCATTGCAACGGCGCCGCAGCGGTCATCTCTCCCGCCGGGATGTGCAGAGTCTCGTCGAACAAGGCCTGGGCGTACCAGTTCGGTCCCGGCATCATCAGGATCTTGTCGTCCTTGCCGCCGTACTTCTTGGCGAAGTCGGGCGTGAACACGCTGAGCGGAGGAACCGTCCCGTTCTTGATCAGCGGATCGAGCATGCTGGCCACTCGCGTGCAATGCGTATCCGTGGAATTGATCCGCAGTTTGTCGCCCTGCAGCTGCTCAAGCGGGCACTGGTTGCCCCACAGGTAGATCCAGTGGCCGAACGAGTCCCCGATGTTCCCGACGATGTAGCCGGGGTGCTCGGTAGCGACCTTCTGGCCGAGGGCCGCCCACTCCTGCCAGGTCTTCGGGACCGGATAGCCGAACTTGTCCATCAGCTTCTTGTTGTACCAGGTCACCACCGGGGCGACGTTGTCCTGGACGCAGTACTGCTTGCCGTCGATCGTGCACTGGGCAGTCGACGCCGCCGGCCATTGGCTGAGCAGATCCTTCGAGATGAGGCCTTCCAGTGGCGCGGCGAACTCAAACGGCTTCTTGGCCATCCATACCGGGTCGTTGACCTGCTGGCTGAAGACGACATCCGGCCAGCCCTTGCCGGTGCGGTTCCAGAGCTGGATCTTCGTTTGCATCGTCGTTGCGCCGTTGCCATCGCCGTCGTAGGTGACGATGTCAGCTTGCACTTCCGGATGCTCCTTGGCGTAAGCCTTCGCCGCGGGCAGGCGCACCGCGTCAACCCAGATGGTCAGCGTGCCGGAGGCTTTAGCGCCTTCGGACAACGTCGGCGCAGAGCTTGGCCCGCTTTCGGAGTCGCTGCCAGAGCCCCCACACGCCGCCAAGGCCAGCATCGATACGACAACGGCAGACAACAGAGATCGCTGCATCATTACGGCTCACTCCTGTAGAGGGATGCGTGGCGCGACGGTCCTCGATTCGCGCTAACATAAGTCGTATGATGTCTTATGTCAATCGTTAAGTGGCTTATGACCCGAGCGTTGGCGAAGACGATGCCCGCTGCGGCCGACCGGAGTTGATCCACTCGGACGGTTGGGCTGGCCCCCGTCACAGCGATGAATCTGCCCTCGCCCGCAGGTCTACCCCCCGTTCGGCGGCTGGCAGGCGCCCCTCATGGACGAGGTCGCCGGGGCGCAGGTCGGTGCCGCGTACGAGGGCACGGACCTACTCCTGCTTGGCCAGCGGACGTATGACATCTTCGCTGTCTACTGGCCGAACCAGGAGGAAGAAGCGGTTCGAGCGCCTGACCGTCGATAACCCGCTCTATCTAGCCACTTTCAGTGGCGACTGGCTCGGATTGGTCCAGTCGCCACCGAAATTGTCACCATTCGCGGTTGTCCGCCACGTCGTTCGTGATTCGCACGGAGTCGTTCGTGATCCGCACGGAGTCATTGGTGATTCGCACCGAGTCAGGCGAGTCGCTCGGCGCAGCGCTGGCGGGTAGCCCGAACGCGACGACGGCCGCGCCCGTCGCGAGGATCGTACCCAGGATCTGTTTCATGTTCCGCTACCAACTTTCTCATTCGTCACGTTTGCGTCCGTACACCCGGAGGGCGAACGGCCGAACGATGTATAAGTCGTCCATCCCCCTTTCGCATCGATACGCGTCGATGCGTCTCGATACCTATCCATGTCCTGGCTCATCGCCAAAAAGCTTTCCCTGCTGATCTATTCACTTCTAGACAGACCAGCAGGAGCCGCTCGCCGCGATCTGTTGCTGGGTGGTGACGGCGTCGGCCACGGCCCAGCCCGCGCCCTGGGAGCCGTTGGCCGGTCAGCCAGAACGGGGCGGGCGCTCCCCTCCGTTCGCCCGCCCTACCGGCTACCGGAAAGGATCACATGTCGCGGTTGTCCGCCACGTCGGCGACGACCGTACCCATGATCAATTTCATCTGGCGGATACCAACTTTCTCGGTCGTCAAGATAGGTCGTCCAGATCGGTCTAACCATGGATCAAATGGCCGCTGTCACGACACAAATGCTAAAAGCCGCATTAGCCCGCTGTAAGCTCCAATTCCTGCCGATCGTATTGGGCCAAGTGAGGGTGCCAAGGTGGACTTCCACGTCAGTCTGGACGGGCGCGGTGACCTGACCGCACGCATCTACCATCAGCTTCTCGCCGCCATCCTCGATGGGCGCCTGACGACCGATGAACGCCTACCGGCCAGCCGTGAATTGGCCAGGCGCCTTGACGTGTCCCGCAACACCGTCGCCGCCGCGTACGAGCGACTCGCCGCCGAAGGGTTCGTGTCCGGCCGGGCCGGTGCCGGCACTTTCGTCTGCGCTCCGCCGGTGCTCCGCACCCGCCGCGCACCCTCCGGTGGAGTCCAGCCGCGCTCGGTCTGGGAACTTCCCTTGCTCACGCCGCCCGGCCCGGCCGAGTACGAGTTCCGGATCGGCGTCCCCGATCCGCAGCTCTTCCCGCTGGCGACCTGGCGCCGTCTCATCTCCCAGGAGTTGCGCCCGGCGGCACTGCGCCCGGCGGACTACGGTGACCCGGCCGGGCATCCTTCGGCACGTGCGGCCATCGCTCGTCACGTCGGGGTCTCCCGGTCGGTACAGGCCGGTCCGCAGGACGTACTCATCACCCAAGGTGCCCAGCAGGCCCTCGATCTCATCGGAAGGGTGCTGATCGAACCGGGCACCTGTGTGGCCGTCGAGGAGCCTGGCTATCGGCCCGCACGCAGAGTCTTTCAGACTCTCGGCGCCCGGGTCGTCGGCGTCCCTGTCGATGGCGAAGGCCTGGACGTCACCGCACTCCCGCACAGCACCCAACTGATCTACGTCACACCCTCCCACCAGTTCCCGCTCGGCACCCCGATGTCACTAGCCCGCCGCTGCGCTCTGCTGGCCTGGGCTGAGCGGCATGAGGTGGTCATCATCGAGGACGACTACGACAGCGAGTTCCGCTTCTCCGACCGCCCACTCGAACCCTTGCAGAGCCTGGATCGGCAGGGTCGGGTCATCTACGTCGGCTCGTTCTCCAAGACGCTGCTCCCCATGCTGCGCCTGGGCTTCATGATCGCCCCAGCGTCCCTGCAGCCGGCCCTGGTGGCCGCCAAGCAGGTCACTGACTGGAACGGTGATCGGACCGCTCAGGCAGCCCTTGCCAGCCTCATCGATGAGGGCCTGCTCGCCCGGCACATCCGCAAGGCGACGCGCGCGTACGCCGCACGCCACGAACAGATCGGCAGTGCACTGCGCCGGGACTTCGTGGACCTGCTCGAGCCCGTGCCGTCCGCTGCCGGCCTGCACCTGAGCACCCGACTGGTCGCACCCGGAATCGACCTCGACGCGGCAGTGCGCCGCTCCGGCGTGATCGTGCGGACGGTCGGTTCCTTCAGTACCGCCCCGCCTCGATGGGACGGGCTGGTACTGGGATACGGCGGAATTCAGCCGGAGCGGATCGACGAAGGCCTACGCCGACTCTTGACCAGCCTGCGCGCGGCCTGATCGCCGTCGTCGGACGGCGGCGAGGTGATCTTCGCCCACGCAAGGCAAGGGCTCCCGTAGGAGGCGTCAGTTGCCTCGGATAGTGTGGCAGGCCAGGTCGCGTTAGCTGAGCGTCGCTCTCGCCAGGAGACAGGGTGTCTGAGACGTTGGAGCAACGTAGGTCCCTGGCTGCCCGAATTGACCATTGGGCGCGTGCGCATCCTTGGCGACTGAACCTGTCCGTCACCGGTGCGATCTGGCTGGTGTGCGGGCTCGGAAGCGCAGTGGTCGCCGGTCCAGTGGGCTTGGTCGTGGTGACCTTGACGATCCTTCCGCTTGCGGTTCGACACAAGCATCCGGTCGAGGCCATGTACTACTCGGTCGGGGTTTTCGCGGTGCAACTAGTCGTGTTGCGGTTGCCGCTGCCGGCCAACATTGCCCAGGCAATCATGATTTACACAGTTGCGGTGCAGGTGGCGTCGCTGCCGGTGCGCTTGTTCACGCTTGGGGCAGCAATTATTGGCACCCTGCTCGGAGGGTTCCGTTGGAGCACGCCGCCGGGGTACCTGCAGAACGCCCTGGGCACTGCCTCGTTCCTTGCGCTCCTCGCTACGCTGATCTGGGTCATCGGGAATCTCGTGCGGGGACGCGACGCAAACCTGCGGGCGCTACAAGCAGCCAGGATGCATCTGGACGAAAGTCGGCTGGAACATGAGAAATTCGCTGCGCAGCAACAGCGTGTCGCCGCAGCCCGAGAGATCCATGACATCGTCGCGCACTCGCTCACGGTGGTTATAGTGCAGGCTGACGGCGCGGAATATGTCGCTGAGCATGCCAACCCGTGGGATCGCCAGGACGCCAGAGAGGTGCTCGCAACGATCGGGCGTACCGCGCGTTCGGCCCTATCGGAAGTCCGGGGTGTTATTGACATACTGCGGGACACCGACGCGGTGCCCGAACGACCCCGCCCGGTGGACGTCGCT
>JANNPJ010000162.1:0-6772 GCA_031400005.1 Kineosporiaceae bacterium
GACCGGACGTACTCCGCCGGGGCGAGCCAGGTGACGGCGACGTCCGCGACCTCGCCGGCGAGCCGTGCCATGGCCGGTCGCAGGACGCCCAGGCCGATCCGGACCTGCGGGCTCTCCATGCGGTGCAACGGCATTCCCGAGGTGATGGGCGCGATCTCGTCGGGCTGACGAGCGCGGGGCCTCGGACGTGGCGCGGTCCGGCCGATCATGCACGCAGCTTTACCTTCGTGATCATGCACAGTTGCTCGCTTCGCGGGTCAGGCTGCGGGCACTCTCACAGCATGATCACGGGAAAGTTTGGGGCGCTGGCATCCAGGGCTCCGAATTCGCCAACAAGGTTTGATCACGGTGGGTTTAGGACGAGGTGCAACCATATGGTGCGTCTCGGTGTCTGAGCAGGTGGCCGGCGACCTGCCGAGCCAACCGCTCGACGCCCGCCTCACCGAGGCAGAACGGACCCGCTGCCGATGAGACGCTCTCGCGACGAGTTCGCCGGCTTCGTCGCCGCCGACGCCACTCGATTACTCCGGATCGCCTACCTGCTGACCGGTGACGTGACCGCGGCCGAAGACCTGCTCCAGGACGTCCTGGAGCGGATGTACGTCGCCTGGCCACGAGTGGACAACCCGTTCGCGTATGCCCGCACCGCGCTGGCCCGGCACGCCGCGAACCGATGGCGGACGCGGGCCCGACGTCCCCAGGTGTCGTTGGTGGACGCCGACCATCCGTGGAACCCGGACGAAGCCGCCCGCACCGACGACCGCGACGAGTTGATGCGAGGTTTGGCCGAACTACCCGACCGCCAGCGCGCCGCCGTCGTCCTGCGCTATCTCGAAGAGCTCTCCGAAGCCGAGACGGCCGCCGTCCTGCGCTGCTCAGTCGGCACGGTCAAGAGCCAGACCTCTCGCGGCTTGGCCAAGCTGCGCACTCTGCTGGAATCTCCGCCCGTCACTGCCCCCGGGAGCTCTCGATGAACGCCGATGACCGCACCGGACTGCTCCTGCGCGAACGCCTGACAGACAGCACCGCCGCCCTGGTGGCCCGACCGGACACCGCGGCGCAGGCTGCCCGGGGTGGACGACGGCGGCTCCGGGTTCGGCAGTCGGCCTTCGCCGGGATGGCCGCCGCGCTCGTCCTGGCGGTGGCGCTGCCATTCACCTCGGCTGGCGCGCTGCTTCGGCAGGACCTCACGGCAGCCGGGCTCGGCGGGGGTGACCGGTACGCACCGCTGCTACACGAATCCACCGATGGTGACCTGGCTGGTGACCTGGCTGGCGATGAGGCCTACCGCCAGTCCGTGTTCACCCTGTGGCAGGAGCGGACCCGAAGCCTGCCACAGGGGGTGGGCGGGGATCTTCGCGGTGATCCGGTGCTGGCCTGGGCCGGCCGCACCGAGGCCGGCCCGGCCGCCCTCGTCGTCCAGCGCACCCACCTGCCCGACCACCTTGGTCTCGATCCGGCTGACCGGATGAGCACGCTCGTCGGGTTCATCGGGGTCGATGCCGCCGACGAGCCGACCCTGGTCGGCTACGACTACTGGGGTCCGGGAACCGAGGGTGACGGAACCGTCGGTTGGTTCGTCGACCCCGGCAGGAACACGCTGGTGGTTCGGGACGTCGGGCGGAAGCTGGGCTGGAATCTGGCCGAGCCCGGCCGCGAACTACAGAAACTGACTTTTCACCGAGGTGCGGCAATAGTCGGGGTGCCGAAGGGCTCGGACCCCGCCGACGTGCAGGTACGCCGGTTCGAGGACGGTGCCTCCAACTCGGCCGACGCCCAGGTCGCGAGACCGCTGCTCAATCCGCCCAGCGACGAGGACCCGAAACCGGTGTTGGCCTTGGAGGGCGTCATCCCGAGCCGGGTCGCCCAGCCACACCAGGAGTTGCGGCGTGCGCTGCTCGACGCCGGGATCACCGTCGACCCCGGCGAAGACCCGTTGGTCGCTGCCGGCCGAGTGGGCGGCGACGAGATACTGATCGGTGAGATGGAGGTGAAGGGGATGGAATCGAAGAAATCGACGGCTCACCTGTACGCCGTTGCTCTGCGCTCCGGAGGCATCACCTCGGTGGTCGATGGAGGTGTGTTCGAGTTCGAGGAAGGGCGTTCGATCGCGTTGCGGTTGCCGTTGGACAACGGCTGGTTCGTTGCCGGCGACGGAGAGTTCAGATGGCGCTCCGGGACGGGCCTCTGGAACGACGCAGAGGACCTCGGCGTCGTTCCGGCGACCGCCACCGCCCTCGAGATGACGGCTAAGAACGGACGACGGACCGCCGTCCCCCTGCCCTGATGATTGGAGTCAGGCGGAGCGGACGCGGGGGCCGGCGCCGAGCTTCGAACCGGTCGGGAGCAGGTCTGCGAGCGGGTCGCCGTCGTCCTGAATCCGTTCCAGGACGTCGCCGAATTCCAACTGCCGCAACCGGGCCGGGTCGGCCAGCTCGGACCAATCGCGCGGCGCGGCCACCGTCGGCCGCTCCCGGCCGCGCGGTGAAAACGGGGAGATCGTGGTCTTGGCTGAGTGGTTCTGGCTCCAGTCGAGCAGCACCTTGTCGCGGCGGAGGGTCTTGGTCATCCGGGAGACGACGAGCTTGGGCAGTTCGCGCTCGAGCTCCTCGGCCAGCCGACGCGCGTACTCCCGGACCGTGGTGGCATCCTGCCGGCCGGACACCGCCGCGTACAGCTGCATGCCCTTCCCGCCGCTGGTCACCGGGAAGCTTTCCAATCCATCGGCACTCAGCCGTTCCCGGACGGCGAGCGCCACCTCGGCGCACTCGGCCAGCCCGGCCGGCGGGCCCGGGTCCAGGTCGATCACCAGCAGGTCCGGGTCGCGGACCGCTCCGCGCGGGCCGACCCGCCACTGCGGCACGTGAAATTCCAGCGAGGCCAGGTTGGCGGCCCAGATCAGCCCGGCCAGATCACTGATCAGCGGATAGGTAACCTCCTCGCGATCTTTCGTGCTGCCCGGCGCCGGCAGCGTCACCCGGCGCAGCCATTCCGGGGCGCCTTGGGGCACATTCTTCTCGAAGAAAGTGCCCCCAGAGACGCCGTCGGGCCACCGTTTGCGGGTGACCGGGCGGTCCTTCAAATGCGGCAACAGCAGCTGCGAGACTCCGGTCAGGTAGTGCAGCACCTCACCTTTGGTGGTCCCGGTCGACGGGTACAGCACCTTGTCCAGGTTGCGCAGCCTGAGCGTGCGGCCTTCGACCTCGACGAACTGCTCCTGCTCAGCCACTCGCCCCACCCACCCCTACTCGACTGCACTGCCCTGCACACTTGCCTTGCCTTGAACGAGCACAGCTCATTCGAGCGCTACTCATCACGGACGTCGTCCGGATCGACGTCCGTGCGGATCCCACGAAAGACCGGCTGGCGCAGCCTGCCACCCTCGGTCCGGCCCAGGTGCCGAACCTCGACGACAATCCTCGGTTCGACCCAGGTCGCGCCGACCGTGTCCTCGCGCGGGACGACGTCGTCAAATGGCGACCCGCTCAGTTTCAGCGGCCGCAGCAATCGGTGCAGGTCGGCTTGCGGTCCCTCGGCGACCAGGCCACTACCGACCCGGCCCGCGAACCGCAACCGCTTGGTCCCGGTCGCGCTGTCGGCTTCGCCGTCCGCCCCGGCCAGATCATCCACCCAGATCCCGAGCAGCAGCGCACCAATCCGGTTCGCCGCGCTGGTCTCCGGGCGCCAACCGCCGATCACACACACCTGATTCCGACGGTGCGCCAGTTTCAGCCAGTCGCTGCTGCGCGCGCCGGGCCGGTACCGCGAGGTGCGGCGCTTGGCGACCACGCCCTCCAACCCGTGCTCGACGGTGGCACCGAGCAGGGCTTCGAGGTCCGCGTGCACCGGCGAGAGTTGCCACTGACCACCGGAGGGGGTGAGCCGTTCGAGCAGTTCCCGGCGTTCTTGCCAGGGCCGCCCGGTCAGGTCGACGCCGTACAGCCTGAGCGCATCGAAGGCGATCAGGGTGGCCGGGGCCCTGACCGCCAGCGCAGCGGCCCGGCGCGGCTCTCGGACGTGGATGCGATCCGCGAGCGCCGCAAACGACGGGATGCCCTCCGCGAGGACCACGATCTCGCCGTCCAAAAGGACGTCGGGATGTGCGGCGGCCAGCGCCGCCAGTTCGGGGAAGGACACCGTGATGTCCCGCTCGGTTCGGCTGTGCAGCCGGATGGATCCGTCGTGGATGTCTGCCAGCACCCGCATGCCGTCCCATTTGACCTCATACGCCCAGCGCGCGCCGTCCCTCGGGAGCGCTTTCGCCGAATCGGCGGCGACGGCAAGCATGGGACGCATAGCGCCATGCTGACCGACATCCAGGGCTGGCGGCCACCCGGCGTGACACGCCCGGCCCTGCGCTTGACGGCCGTCTGGCCTAGCGATCGTGGATCGAACGAGTCAAGATATCTACAGGCCTGTGCTCGAGGCAGCTCCGGGGGGCCAGGGTCGACGAGCTATCGAGGAGGACAATCCGATGCGAGCGATCTGGAAGGGCGCGGTCTCCTTTGGCCTCGTCAATGTCCCGGTACGGCTGTTCGCCGCCACCCAGGAACACGACATCCGCTTCCATCAGGTGCACCGCGCTGATGGCGGACGAATCCGAATGAAGCGTGTCTGCAGCGTCTGCAGCGAAGAGGTCACCTACGACCAATTGGCCAAAGGCTTCGAGGCCGAAGATGGGCGGCTCGTCGTCCTGACCGATGAGGACTTCGAGTCGCTGCCGCTGGCTACCGGGCATGAGATTGACGTCGTGGAGTTCGTCCCGACTGAACAGGTCGACCCGGTGCTGTACGGCCGCTCGTACTACCTGGAACCGGACTCTCGAGCAGCCAAGCCGTACGCGCTGCTGCGTGAGGCGCTGGAGACCACCGAGCGGGTAGCCGTCGTCAAGGTGGCCCTGCGGCAGCGGGAGTCCCTCGCGGTGCTGCGGGTTCGGGACCGGGTGATCATGCTGCAGACCCTGCTCTGGCCGGACGAGGTCCGCGAGGCCGACTTCCCCATTCTTGACGAGGACGTCGACCTGCGTCCGCAGGAGCTGCGGATGGCGGCTTCACTGGTGGACAGCATGGCCACCGACTTCGACCCGGATTCCTTCGAGGACGATTACCAGAAGGCCCTGTCCGAACTGGTCGACGCCAAACTGGAAGGCGCTGCGCCAGCCCCGGTGCAGGCCGCCGAGGCCGCCAGCACCGAGGTAGTGGACCTGCTTTCCGCGCTGCAAGCCAGCGTCGACCGGGCCCGGGCCACCCGCGGCGAAACTCCGGCCGACGCTAAAACCAGCGAACGGACGACGAAGCCCGCCGCCAAGTCGGCGTCCAAGTCGGCATCCAAGTCGACTGCGAAGGCCACTGCCGAGAAGGCACCGGCCCGGAAGAGCGCGGCCAAGGCCCCCGCCTCCGCGTCAACCGCCAAGAAGACCGCCGCCAAGAAGGCCCCCGCGAAGAAGACCACCGCGAAGAAGACCCCCGCCAAGCGCTCCGCCTGACCCCGATCCCCCACTCCGCCCTTCCGCCGCGCCCTTCCACTCCCCCCTCCGCCGCGCCGTTCCACTCCGCCCTTCCACTCCGCCCTTCCGCCGCGCCCTTCCGCCGCGCCCTTCCGCCGCGCCCTTCGGTATGGGCGGCGCCTTTGCTCCGTCAATACTCCCGTTGTCCCGGTCAGGCGGCCCGATCGAGGCCTGTTCCCCTCGTCAGAGGGTTCTTAGCTGATCGGTTAGGGGATAACGGGAGCATCGTTGGAGCAAAGCCGCCTTGCCAGTGCCTATCCACAGGGTTTTCCCCAGCTCAGCGGCCCGGTCGGCGTTTATCCCCAGCACACCCGACGCTGGGCGCAGCAGGTGAGCGAAGTCGGCAGAGTGGGGCAATGGGCGAACCGCAGATCCCCTTCACAAGAGCTCAGGCACGGGCTGCCGGGCTGACGAATCACCAGGTAGATGCCCAACTGGCAGCGGGCACCTGGCTCGCCGTTCGGCGAGGCATCTTGTACCCGGTTCCGGAGTCCGGGACTGACCTGGTCGCACCACATCTCGACATTCCGGTTGCGGTGAGAGCTGCTCTGCTGGCCAGCCCCAACCGCGATCTAGTAGTCAGCCACGCTACGGCGGCACAATTGCTCGGGTTGCCTCGCCCGCTGGCTGGCTGGCCGCAGCCGCATTTCACGGCGACCAGCGGCCCGACCCGGCGCCGAGGTGGTGTCCAGATCCGGGTCGCTGCTCTGCCGACAGTGGAAGTCGTTGAATACCAAGGGATTTACCTGACGTCACCGGACAGGACGGTGGCCGACTGCCTCCGCACGCTGCCCGGCCGCGATGGCCTGGCCATTCTGGACGCCGCACTGCACCGTCATCTCGTCACCACTGCATCGGTGGCTAGCGCACTGCAGGCCCAGGCCGGCTGGCCCGGGGTGGCCATTGCCCGTCAGGTATTGGCGCTGGCCGATCAACGCCGGGAGTCACCCTTGGAATCCTGGTCTGCCTGGGCCTTCGCCCATACCGGCGTCCCTACCCCGGAATGGCAGGTCGAGATCTATGAACCCGATACCGGCATCTTCATCGCCCGGGGTGACTGTTGGTGGCCCGGTGGGGTGATCGGCGAAGCGGATGGGCGCTCGAAGTATGCGCTGGCCGCCGCCGAGCGTGGTGGCGGTGGGAAAGCCGTCTTCGAGGTCCTGCAGGCTGAGCGACGTGGGGGGAAAACCCAGGGGGGGGTTGAAAAACCCCCAGTAATTTAGGGGGGGGGAAAAGATGGTGGGGAAGGAACACCAAACCCCCCCC
>JANNPJ010000166.1:0-6339 GCA_031400005.1 Kineosporiaceae bacterium
TGGACGAAGAACTCGGTCAGGTGATTTCCCTCTCGGTGCGGTCCGCGGACCTGTCGGCTGCGCTGGAGGCCAGCGGCACGACCGGACCTGCGGCGCAGCGCCAGCTCAACGCACCGCCGCTGGCCGAACGACTGCTCGACCCGCCGCCGCCGAATGCGGACGTGTCCCTCCTACTGGGAGTGGCCTTCGCGTTCTTGTTCTTCATGACCAGCATCAGCTTCGGCTTGGCGATCGCGCAGAGTGTGGTGGAGGAGAAACAGAGCCGGGTGGTCGAACTGCTCGTCGCCGCGATCCCAGTGCGATTACTGCTGCTCGGCCAGGTGATCGGATCCACGCTGCTCGCTTTCGGACAGGTGGCCGTGCTGCTCGCCGTCGGTCTGGCCGGTGCCAGCATCGCCGGTCAGGGTGCCGCCGTGACCTTGCTGCTCCATTCCGGCGGCTGGTTTCTGGGGTTCTTCGTGCTCGGGTTCTCCATGCTGGCGTGCCTCTGGGCAGCAGCCGGCGCACTGAGCGCGCGGCAGGAGGACTTGCAGGCGACCACGGCACCGTTGCAGTTCCTGATCGCGATCCCGTTCTTCCTCAGCGTCTACCTCACCGAACCCGGACGCTGGTTGACGGCGTTGTCTTACCTCCCGTTCACCGCGCCGCTGAGCATGCCCCGCCGGTTGATGCTGGGAGATGCCGCCTGGTGGGAGCCGGTGGTGGCCGCGCTCGGGGTGGCGGCGACCGGTGCCGTCCTGGTGCTGATCGCGACCCGGTTGTACGAGGGGGCGCTGTTGCGGACCTCACAGCGGACCTCGCTGCGCACTGCCTGGCTGAGGAATTAAGCATCGCTTTGTGGTGATGACACGACTCTTGTCCTGACGTGACAAAGCAGGACTTTGCAAAGACTTTCCACGCCAATGGAATCTGTTGCATAAGTCTTTCACCAGGTCAGGGCGTTGTGGGATGCGTCACTAACAAAGGTGTCCGGACAGGTTCCATAACCTGTCCGGACACCTTACGGTGGGGAAAACCCCGCGGACAATGACGTTCCGGTTACGAACCGTGATCGGCATATCCGCCCGTTGGCTGCCGGTCCGTTCGATGACCGAACGACCGTGCCTCGCCACCACCTACCTCCACGAGGAAGGGCAGCCGCCGTGACCACAATTGAGTACAAGCTGACAGCACCGACCAAGCACCCAAAACTGATTGCCTGGGTGTCCGAGACAGCCGCACTGACCACTCCCGACAGGGTGGTCTGGGTCGACGGTTCGGCCGAGCAGCATCAGGCACTGATCGACGATCTCGTCGCAGCAGGCACTTTCGTCAAGTTGGATAAAAAGAAGAACTCTTACTGGTGTGCGTCCGACCCCACGGACGTCGCTCGAGTGGAGGATCGCACCTTCATCTGTTCGGTCGACGAGGCCGACTGTGGCCCGACCAACAACTGGATGGATCCGGGCGCGATGCGGGCCATCATGAAGGACCTCTATCGCGGCTGCATGACCGGCCGCACAATGTACGTGATTCCTTTCGTGATGGGGCATCTCGAAGCCGAGAAACCGATGTTCGGAGTCGAGATCACCGACTCGCCGTATGTCGTCGTCTCGATGAACGTGATGGCCAAGACCGGCACCAAGGTGCTGGAAAAGATGGGCGTGGACGCGGACTACATTCCGGCGATGCACTCGATCGGCGCCCCGCTCGCACCTGGCCAGGTCGACGCCGCGTGGCCCTGCAACGACACGAAGTACATCGTGCAATTCCCCGAAGCCCGCGAAATCCAGTCTTTCGGCTCCGGTTACGGCGGAAACGCGTTGCTGGGTAAGAAGTGCTACTCGCTGCGGATCGCCTCGGTGATGGCCCGCGACGAGGGCTGGCTGGCCGAGCACATGCTGATCCTCAAGCTGACCAGCCCGCAGCAGGAGGTCAACTACATCGCTGCCGCGTTCCCGAGCGCCTGCGGCAAGACCAACCTGGCCATGCTCGAGCCCACGATCGGTGGCTGGAAGGTCGAGACGCTCGGCGATGACATCGCCTGGATGCGATTCGGCAAGGACGGCCGGCTGTACGCCACGAACCCGGAGAACGGGTTGTTCGGCGTCGCCCCCGGAACCGGCTGGGACACCAACCCGAACGCGATGCGGGCGATCGAGAAGGGCGGTTCGGTCTTCACCAACGTCGCCCTCACCGACGACGGTGATGTCTGGTGGGAGGGGATGACCAAGGAGCCGCCGGCCCACTTGATCGACTGGCACGGCAACGACTGGACGCCGGACAGCGATCAGCTCTCCTCGCACCCGAACTCCCGGTTCTGCACCCCAATCCGGAACTGCCCGATCCTCGCCGACGAGTACGACGACCCGCAGGGGGTGCCGATCTCGGCGATCCTGTTCGGCGGACGGCGCAAGACCACGATCCCGTTGGTCACCGAGTCGCGGGACCGGATCCACGGCACGTTCATGGGCGCCACCCTGTCCAGCGAGACGACCGCCGCGGCCACCGGCGCGGTCGGCGTCGTCCGCCGGGACCCGATGGCAATGCTGCCGTTCATCGGCTACCACGCCGGTGACTACTTCCAGCACTGGATCGACGTGGGTAAGGACGCCGACGCTGCCAAACTGCCGAAGATCTTCTACGTGAACTGGTTCCGCCGGGACGACGACGGCGGCTTCCTCTGGCCCGGCTTCGGCGAGAACGGCCGAGTGCTCAAGTGGGTGGTGGAACGGCTCGAAGGCCGCGCCGCCGCCGTCGAAACCCCGATCGGTCGGGTTCCCACCCTGGACGGCCTCGACGTCGAGGGCCTGGACGTGACGCCGGAGCAGCTCGCCCGTGCGCTCGCAGTGGACGTCGAGGAGTGGAAGGCCGAGCTACCGCTGATCCAGGAGTGGTTCGACAAGATCGGCGACAAGGTTCCCACCACCCTGCTCACCGAGCTCGACGGCCTACGCGCCCGCCTGGGCTGACCCACTTCCGCGCACCTCCAAGCCTCTGGTGATCATGCACGGTTGCTCGCTTCGCGAACCGGGCTGCGGGTAACCGTGCATGATCGCGGCTCTGAATTGCGGTGATCATGCACTTGGGAGGCGCGCTAGCGCCGGCGTACCCGCTCACTCGTAGAGGACGTAGTCGGGGGTGGGTTTCAGCCGGAGGACCTGGCGTGGGGTCATCAGCTTGCCGTGCTCAGTGTCCTCCTCGAAGAAGAGTTTGAAGCCCGGACGGACGGCGGCCGGCAACGGCTTGACCAGCGTGCGCCAGGTCGACTCCTTATCGGCGCGTCCACCGATCCCGTCCACGCTGAGCACGATCTCGACCCCCGTGTGCTTTCGCACGTCCTGCACTCGGTCGATGATCCGCGCCGATAACTGGTGCACCACCATCACCTTCTCCGGCAGACCGCGCGATCGGGTGAACGTCGACAGGTAGGCGGCAATCGAGTTCAGCTCCTTGGCCGTGGTCCGACCGAAGACCCGACCGGGGGTCTGGCCGTTGCCGACCGCCCACTCCGGATCGAGCGCGATCCCGACGTCCGGCTCGGCCAGCCAGCGCTGCAGGGCCTGCACCTCGGTCAGGAAATCGGCTCGGCCCGGCTGGATGTTCAGCAGCAGCAGCGCCTTGTGCCGACGCGCGGCAGCCAGGTACCTGCCGATCTGCGCGTCGTCGATCCGGGACCGGTACTGGCCGTCCTTACCCGGGCGGGCGTGCACGATCACCGTAATCAGCTCGAGCACCGGCAGCACCTGGTGGCCACCGGCGGTATACCCGCGGCCGATGCGCTCGATCTCCCGAATCCGGGCGTCCAGGTTGCCGACGCCGAGCCGACCGAAAGCCTTGGAGGCCTCGCCACCGGAGTAGCCGACCAACCGATAGCGCGGAAACAAGTCGGTGCCACCGCGCGGCAACTGGCTGCCTTGGACAGCAGCCGAGCCGGACGACGGCGTGGACTGCGGGGTGGACGCCGAGCCGGACGACGGGGTAGGCGGCGGGCTGGACGACGAGCCGGACGGCGACGCGGACTGCGCGGCGCCGGCGGTGGGAGTCGCTGGTCTGGGGGGTTGAGCCGAGGACGACGCACATCCGGCCAGCGCGAGGCTCACGGAGGTGAGGACAGCGGCGACCGCGGCCCTCCTGGATAGGGCTCCTGGTATTCGTCGCGGTGTCAGCATCGAAGACCATCCGACCACGATCCGCGCCGGGGCACACCCTCACTCCCAGTAAATCGCCGATAACACAACGCAGGCCCCAGCCGAATCCCTCTCGGAACCTGTGCCGGAGCCTGCGATCGTGCCGTTCAGATCGTGCCGTTCAGATCGTGCCGTACATGCCGCGGAGGCGGCGAGATTTGAACTCGCGATGGGCTTTAAGACCCAAACCCGCTTAGCAGGCGGGCGCCATAGACCGGACTAGGCGACGCCTCCCCGTGACGTCCGAAAGGCTACCGGTCAAGCCAGCGCTGCAGCAAAGCAGGCGCCCGGCGAGCCTGAACATCGCTCACAGATAGTAGCAGAGACGCTAATTCTCTACCGAGGGTCAACTGATGACTTCGGAGTGACGTCCTGGGGGATGCCGACTGCGAAACACCACCCGAACGATGAACCAACGAAAGGCACAGACCGTTTGCTCGTGGGAGGATGAACCGCTCAAAGCTGGCATCGATTGATGCCAGTCTCGGGTAGCTGATGTCGACCGAGTCCAGTCCGAGAACGAGCGAAAACGAGGAGGAGTCGTGACCCAGCTCGAGTCCTCCTCGCCTCGGCGTCGGACCGTGATACCAACAAATGGACCGGGACCGGACCCGGGGCCAGCTTCCCGACGCCAGACCCCATTGCGGGGAGGTCACGCCACCTCGGAGGGTCAGGGCTTCGCCTGGGTACTGACCTGGACAATCCTCGGCGCGCTGATCCCCGGTACCGGGTTGATCGCCGCCGGCCTGCGCCGGGCAGGCGGCGCCATCCTGTTCCTGATCGGTCTCGGCGCAGCGGCACTGGTGGTGCTGTACCTCCAGGGCAACGCCCTCCAGGGCGCCGTCTCGCTGGCTGTTGACCCGCAACAGCTGCTGCTGGTCGCGGTGGCTGCCGGCGGGGTCGCGCTGCTCTGGGCCGGCCTCATCGTGCTGACCCATTGGGAGTTACTTCGCTACGCCACTCTCGACGCCGTCCAGCGCACGTTCAGCGGCTTCGTCGTCCTGGCGCTGATCGTGGGTGTGAGCATCCCTGCCTACACAGTGGGACACAGCGCGCTGATCCAGCGCGGCCTGATCAACGCCGTGTTCTCGGAGAACGGCGACGCCGAGGGTGGGGCTGCCGGTACCGGCCCGAGAGCCGAGAACGCCGACCCGTGGGCCAACAAGCCACGGGTCAACGTGCTGCTGATCGGCAGCGACGCAGGCCAGGGCCGGATCGGGGTCCGGCCGGACACAATGATCGTGGCCAGCATCGATACCAAGGCCGGTGACGCCGTCCTGTTCAGCTTGCCTCGCAGCCTGGAACGGGCGCCCTTCCCGGAAGGCACCCCGGGCAATGAGGCGTGGCCGAACGGGTTCAACTGCGGCGATGAATGTCTGCTCAACGCGGTCTGGACGTGGGGCGCAAACGACCCGGGTTACAAGCAGGTGGCGCCCAAAAACCCCGGGCTGCGGGCCACCAAGGACGCGGTCGAGGGTGTCACCGGGTTGACGATCGACACCTACGTGATGCTCAACCTGCAGGGTTTCGCCCGGTTCATCGATGCCATCGGCGGCCTGCGGGTGAACGTCGACGAGCGACTACCGGTCGGCGGCAACTCCGAGCACCCTGAGCGGACCACCAGCTACATCGAGAAGGGAAGGAACCAGAAGCTCGATGGGTACCAGACGCTCTGGTTCGCCCGCTCTCGGTGGAGCACCAACGACTTCGACCGGATGCGTCGGCAGCGCTGCGTGATCGGGGCAGTGGTCAGCCAGTCTGATCCGGTCAAGCTGGCGCGGGCCTTCCCGGCGATCGCCAAGGCCGCCCAGGACAACCTCTCCACCGGCATCCCCCAGCGCGACCTGCCGGCCTGGGTCGAGCTCAGCCAGCGGGTGAAGCGCGGCAGCGTCCGAAGCTTGCCGTTCACCGATCAGGTGATCACTGATCGGGCGAATCCAGACTATGACGAGATTCACCAGCTGGTGGAGAAAGCACTACAGCCCGTGGTGAAGGAAACACCAAGTGTCGATCCGAGCGCCGGTTCATCCGTCTCTCCGACGAAGAAGGCGACAAAGAAGACAACCAAACCCCCAGTTGATCCGGCTGAGGCGCAGAACGTCGCCGAAGTTTGCTGACGGTTCACAGCCAGGGCATCTAGTCTTCGCTCGGACAAGTATGGGCATCGGCG
>JANNPJ010000184.1:0-9756 GCA_031400005.1 Kineosporiaceae bacterium
GTTCAAGTCATTTCAGCAGCAGATTGCCGAGTACGGCATGCTCAACTCTCTGTCACAAGTGTTGATTAAAAATGCGGCTCCTGGACAACGCCGAGACGTTCTACAAGCACGCTGTCCCCGGCGACGTCGTCATCGTCACCAACTCTGGACGCGGCCCGGAGGAGCGGATCAAGACCCAGGACCCGGGGCTGTACGACTGGAACGTGCCCAGCTCAACCTGGAAGGCCGCGTCCGCGCTGTAACGGATCACTGCTCTGGGCGGGACCATCGGCCCCGCCCATCCGGTCAGAACATGGTCCCGGCGAACGGTGCCCGGTCGGTGCCGAAAAGTCCATCGGCGACGGCAAGAGCGCCCGGCCGGTGCTCCACCGCCCGGCCGACATACCCGAGTTGCCACCACCGGGTGCCGCCCAGGTAGAGGCTGGCCAGTGCGGCGACATCCAGCGTGAGTTCCGGGACGGCGTCCGTGCGTTCGACTGCGGACGCCGAGATCCGGTAGCTACCGGTATTCGCCGGCAGCAGGTCGTCGATCACCGCGATCGTCACCGCCTCCGGCCCCCGGTAGGTCCGCGCGGACAGCGCCGCCCGAACGTCGATCAGCCGCAGCCAGGTCTCGTCGGCGACCCCAGTGGTTCGCACCGCCCGCTCGTCCAGGAACAGCTTCTCCAGCGAATGGTCCACCGCAAGCTTGCCGAACACGATCCGAGGCACCAGGTCGATGGAGAGCAGGAAGCGCAGCAGCGCCAGGTACGCCTGCGGGGTGTGGGCCACCAGGTCGTCCACCACGATCGTGCGGTCCGAACTGGTCATCCACGGGCCGGTGCTGGTGGCGTGATAGCGGACGTAGCCGTCCTCGGCGCCCGAGCGTCCGTGCACCACCACGTAGAGCGGGTCCTTGCTCCGATTCGCCGCCCACTGGTGACCGTTCCACCACAGTTGCGGACGCTCGATGCAGCCGACACCGCCGGCCTTGGCGTAAATCTCGGCCAGCAATGGCCAGGCGGTCTTCGCATCAACGAATCGGACCCGGCCGGCGCCAGCACCGTTGCTCGCACCACCGTCTGCACCACGCCAGGGCCCGGAGTCGTCGACCGGAACGGTCGGCCGCATCCGGGCCCGGGCGACGTCCACCTCGACCGCCGTCGAGGTGGACGCGATGGCGTAACCGAACCGCTCGTAGATCGTCGCCTCGCTGGCTCGCAGCGTCGCCACGATCTCGCCGCGCTCGGCGGTCTGCTGGAGCTGACGCCGGATCAAGGCACTGGCCAGGCCGCGCCGTTTGTGCGTAGGCAGCACCCCGATATCCGTCACCGCAGCCATCGGCACCGTGGCACCGCCGGGGACGGTCAGCCGACTGGTGAACGATCCGGCGGTGCCGACCAACTCGGGTTCGCCGTCCGGTCCGGGCAGAAAGACCCCGAGCGGGCGACCCGCCTCGACGAACTCCAGAATCCCCGGCTCACCCTCGGGCATCGGAAAACCGACCATGCTGGTGAAGAACACCTTGAACGCCGTGGTCAGTTCTTTTTCTTCGGTCAGCTCCCGAATGTCATGAGTCACGACGCCGACGCTATCGTCGTCCGGGCACCGACCGCCGCTCAATTTGTGGCCGTTTGGCGGGCATGCTTCGGGAGCAGGAACCCGACGGCGAAGGCGAGCCCGATCAGGCCGAGCGTCAGCAGCACGGTTGCCTGAACAGCGTCCAGGTGCCGACCGGCTACCAGGGCGGCCTGCGGCCCGACCTGGTCGAATCCGAGCTTGCTGAAGAAAAGCGTTGCCAGGATGGCGACTCCGAGTGAGGCACCGAGTTGCTGCAGGGATTCCAGCAGTCCGGCCGCGGAGCCCACCTCACCGTCCTCGATGTCGCCCATGATGATGTCGAAGAGTGGGACGAAGATCATGCCCATCCCAAAGCCGAAGACCAGCAGCGCCGGCGCCAGGGTCAGGAATCCGGGAGCCCGGCCCGGCTCCAGCGAGGCCAGCACGAACAGCAGGATGACCGAACCGATCGCCATGATCGCCAGCCCGAGATGCAGGATGGGACGCCCGACCTTGCCTACCGCGACCGCACCGATCCCGGAACCGAGGAAGGCACCGACCGCCATCGCGGCCATGAAAAGGCTCGCTCGCATTGCCGTGAACCCGAGCCCGACCTGGAGGAACAGTCCAACAGCAAGGGAGAACCCGACGATCGTGCCGAAGAACACGATGACGAAGACGACGCCGGAGGCATACGACCGCTTGGCCAGCACACTGAGTTCGACCAGCGGCATGCGGCCGGTCCGGGAGCGCCGCAACTGCTGCGCCACGAAGAGCGCCAGCACCACGACAGACCCGCCGAGCATCCCGAAGGTCCACTGGGGCCATCCCAGCTCACGGCCCTGGACCAGGGGGTAAACCAACAGGAACATCCCGGTACCGGCGATCAGGGTGCCGAGCAGGTCGAGCCGGCCGTGACGAGGCTGATCCGCGGCCCGGGCAGGCAGCGCCTTCAGCCCTGCGACCAGAGCGAACGCCCCGATCGGCAGGTTGATCAGGAAGACCGAGCGCCATCCGGTACCGAACGCGTCAAGCTGGATCAGGGATCCGGCAACCACCGGACCGGCGACCGTGGAGAGCCCGATCACCGGCCCGAGCGCGGCGAACGCCTTGCCGATCTCGGCGGGCGGGAAGAGGTCCCGGATCAGCCCGAACGCCTGCGGGACCAGAGCCGCGGCGAACAGGCCCTGCAGGATCCGGGCACCGATCAGCGACTCCGGAGACCAGGCCAGCGCACAACCGACGGACGCCGCGACGAAACCGACCAACCCGATCATCATCATCCGCCGACGACCGAACATGTCCCCGAGTCGACCCCCGGTCAGCAACCCGACCGCGAGCGCGAGGGTGTATGCCGCGGCGATCCACTGCAGGCTGGCGAGTGAGCCACCCAGGTCGGCCCGGATCGCCGGGGCACCGATGTTGACCACCGTGGAGTCCAGCAAGTTCATGATCATCGCCGACAGGATGGCTGCCAGCCCCAACCATCGCCGACCACCCGCTTCGTCGTCGAAAATGGTTTTCTGGAGCAGATTTTCGGACGGCGATTCGAGGCCATGGTCAACGGTTGCAGTCACGAGAAGCTCCTCGGTTCGAGTGAGTGGCTTTGTCACACCACGAATCTAGGAGGCCATCAGGAAAGATTCGTTCCTGATGGCTGACCGACTAGCTATTGAGTTGACCGGCTCTTGAGCCGACCAGCTAGTGAGCTGACCAGTTAGTGGACTGACCAGCTAGTGGGGAGCAGACGACAGGAAGGCGCGGACGGCCTGCCGGGCATCCGGATGCCGCAGCACGTCGCCGTGGGTGGCGCCGTCGATCACCTGCAGGCTCGCCTGCGGGGCACTCGCGTGCACGTGCCTGGCAGCGGCCAGGCGCTCGCCGTCCTCAGACCCGACGATCATCAGCGTCGGCACGGCGAAGGTAGCCAGTCGGTGCTCCGGCACACCGGTGTCCTGCTCGGCCCGGCGCATGTAGGCGGCCAGCGCCGTCGCATCGTTGGCGGTAAACGCCGCCCGGGTCGCCGCATCGAGAGGGCTACCGGAATGCGCCTGCCAGCTTTCCAGGAAGCCTTTCATCCCCGTGGTCTCGAGGACCTCGATGCACCCGGGGAAGAAGACCCGATCGAAGGCGCCTACCTGGTTTCCCAGAGCACCGGCCACGCTGATGAAGCTACCCACGCGCGCCGGGTGGGCGTCGGCCACCGAGAACCCGACCCGACCGCCGAGGGAGTACCCGAGGTAGTGGGCACGCTCGACGCCGAGCAGGTCGAGCACGGCCAGTACATCGGCGACGAACAGGTCCATGCTGTAGGCGGACGCATCGTGCGGCTTCCCGCTGCGGCCGTGGCCGCGCAGGTCGAGAGTGATCACGGTGTGATCGATGGCCAGATCCCGGACATAGCCGAATCCCCGCCAGATCACCTGCGACAGCGCCGTCCCGTGCACCAGGACGATCGGCGGACCGGAGCCGGCCCTGCGGTAAGCGATCTGCACACCGTCAAGGGGATTGCGCGCGAGGTCCACCTCGAAACCGTACCGACCAACCGCGATCATGCACGATTGCCCGCCAAGGCGCGGCATCAGGAACGAAGTCTGCCTGATTGCGGATTAGAGTCGCGGGCATGTTAGAGACCTCCGCACGCCTGTTGCGGCTGCTCTCGCTGTTGCAGACGCCGCGCGAGTGGCCCGGCCCGGAACTGGCCGATCGCCTCGGCGTCAGCACCCGCACCATCCGCAACGACGTTGAGCGACTGCGCTCGCTGGGCTACCCGGTCGACGCCACCCGGGGCGCGATCGGCGGCTACCGACTGGGGGCCGGCGCGGCGATGCCGCCGTTGTTGCTGGACGACGACGAAGCTGTGGCGATCGCGATCAGCCTGCGGACCGCCGCCGGCGGTGCCATCGCCGGGATTGAGGAGACCGCGCTGCGGGCCCTGACCAAGCTGCAGCAGGTGTTGCCAAGCCGGCTCAGCCGACGGGTGGACGCGCTACAGAGTTACACCGTCAGCGCCGGGAGCCACCGTGGACCGACGGTGGACGGCGCGACCTTGGCCCTGCTCGCGGCCGGCTGCCGAGATCGCGAGCGGCTGCGGTTCGGATATCTCGACCATGCCGGGACAGCGACCTCGCGGGCGGTTGAGCCACACCGGTTGGTCAACTGGGGACGGCGCTGGTACCTGGTGGCTTGGGACGTCGATCGCGACGATTGGCGGATCTTCCGGGTGGACCGGATCGAGGCACCGAGGGCCGTCGGACTGCGGTTCGCCGAGCGGGAGTCGCCAGGCGGAGACGCCGCCGCCTACGTTCGCCAGGGATCACGGACGGCGCGATGGAAGTTCATGGCCCGGCTACTGATTCACGCCCCGGCCGCGGAAATCACCGAAAAGCTCGGCCCAGCGGCAGAATCCGTGGAAATTTTGGACGACGACCGCTGCCTGGTCAGCCTCGGCGCCGCCTCGGCCAGTGCGATGGCGCCCTGGCTCGGCTTCCTCGGCGCCGACTTCGAGGTCCTCGACTCCCCCGAATTGACCGCCGAATTGCGCCTTCTCGCCGAGCGCTACACCCGCGCGGCGCAAATGCCCTAAGAATCAAGGGTTCTACGGGCCGAAGGCAGTCAGGAACCGGTCGCGGAACGAGTTCATCGGCCAGACCGGGGCTTTCGGATCGGGGTTGAGCCCGTCCGTCCAACCCCAGCTGGAGACCCGATCCAGGACGGCGGGGTCCTGGGCGACGATCGCGATCGGCACATCCCGGCTGACACCCGTACCGGTGACGATCGGGGCGGGCTGGTGGTCGCCCAGGAAGACCAGCACGAGGTTCTTGTCACCGTACGTCTCGACATACGAGATCAGCATATTCAGCGTGTACTCGATCGACCGGCGGTACTCGGTGCGTACTCGGCTGGGATCGCGCCAGACGACGCCCGGCTTCTCTCCCGCCGCGGGCATCCCGTCGAAGATCGAGCCGTTGCCAACGTCCTGCCAGTCGACCAGTTGCGGAATCGGCGCCCAGGGCGCATGACTGGAGACGAGCGGGATCACGGCCATCACCGGGGCATGATCCGACTTCGCCCGCTCCCTGCGCTGGAAGACCGACAGCGCGAACTGGTCCGGCATCGGGGCCCAGGAGAAGGACGGGCCGCGATATCCGAGGTCCTTCTTGGCGTAGATCGTGTCCAAGCCGTAGAACAGGCCTTCCGGCCAGGCCCGGGTGACGCCGGGCATCACCCCGACGGCTCGCCAATCCGCGCGCTGGAAGGCGCCATTGAGGGTGAAGCGGTCGGTGGTGACAAGGTTGTTGTAGCGCTGCTGGTTGTTGATCCACAGCCCGGAGAGCAGCGTGGAGTGGGCCAGCCAACTACCGCCACCGGCCGTCGGCGACGTGAGAAAACCACTACGCGCGGCGTACCCGGCGGCGTTCAGCCGTTCGGTTCCGGCGTCGAGCACCGCATCCACCTGGGGGGCCATCGCCGGGTCCTCGATTGCCGAGCGCCCATAACTCTCGACCAGAGCGATCATCACGTCCTTGCCCCGCAGACCGGTCAGCAACTGATCACCTGGGGTGTTGCGGAAGGCATCGACGGACGCTTCGGCGGCGAACGTCCGCTGATCGCGCAGTCCTTTGTTGATCTGAACTGCCTTGTCCCGGGCGAGGGTAGCCGCGCTACTGGCGGCGAGCGGCGCGCCGTCGACCTGGATCCCCAGCACGGAGCAGGCGACCCAGACCACCCCGAGCGCCGCCACCACACCTGTCGCTCTGCGGCCGCGCCGGGCCACCCGGTCGGCCAGCCGCAGGACCGAGAACACCATCAGGACGGGTATGGCGACGGCGAGCACGCCGACCGCGATCACCACCGCCATCGCCTGGCCCCGACCCATGGACGACGTCAGGAACGCCGCGCCGTCCGAGAGGTAGGCCCAGTCGAGAACTGGATCGGACGGCCGGACGAGAACCGCGTAAAACCCCATGTCGGCGATCTTCACAATGGTGAGCAGACCGAGGATCGTCCCGGCCAGAACCGCCACCACCTGCCTCGCCCTCGTCGGCAGGAGCAGAACCAGGGCGGCGCCGAGCAACCCCTCAACCGGGAGCCGGATGAATGCCTCCGGCGACAGGTGGTCCACCTGGTTCGGAGCGACCAGGGCAAAAAACACGAGTAGGCAGGCCACCCCGGTGGTTAGCCACCCCGCAACCCGACGCATCCCCCGGCGCCCGCCGTCCGTTCGGAGATCACCGCTGTCCGAATCGGAAATGGCAGCAGGAGCAGGGACGTCGTCCTTTCGCGGGGTCGAGTCGTCGGTCATCATCGGCTCGTTCTGGGCCGATGCCCGACGGTGACCAGCGAAGATCGACAACCTCGATGGTCCTTTCCGTCGGTGGGGTGAGCCCCATTCGGCATACGCCAGTCGACCGCCCTCAGGTCAGGTGATCAATGACACCGGGCGACAGCAAAGCCGTAGACCGGAATTCTGCGGCAATTGCTCGGTCCTAGCCGAGTGACCATGCTGGACGCCTGCTCCTCCACACGAGGATGGGTCACACTCGGGTAGTAGATCACGACCTCGGTACCCGTCCTGGCAGCGCCGCCCTGAGCCGCCTTCAGGTAAGAGCCTACGCTCCGGAACCGAACTATCTGGCGGTACACGGAGGTCAAGGCCGGATCGTTGTCCGCCCGGCCGCTGGCGGCCTTCCACTTCTCCGGCGGGTTGCTGCCGAGGACGACGAACGTGGCATCGGGCCGCTCGGCCTGCACGGTGATCAGGTAGTCGAGAAGCCCGCGAAAGTCGGTCTTGTAGGGGTGGGACAGACCGAGCGTGGTGGGGACCAGGCTCAGACCGAGGAGCACGACGGTCGCGACGGCGACCTGACGCCGTCCGGCCGCAGTCCCGACCACCGCGGCGGCGAGGAAGATCACACCCCAGATCAGGGCCGGCGTCACAATCACCATGTTGCGCAGGGTCCAGAGATGCTGCCACTGCGAGACCCCGAACACCAGCACAATCACGATCAGCGCGAGCGCCAGCAGAACGGCGGCGGCCTGCGCCTCCCTCGTCCCGCCGTCCCGCGTCCCGCCGTCTTGCAACTCCCCCGGCGAGTCGGCCCGCGCTTTTCCCGGCGAGTCGACCAGCGCCTCCCGCGCCTCGTCGTGCTGAGATGCCTGCCGTCGAGCTCGATACCCGAATCCGGCCGCCACCAGGCCGAGCACCACAACGGCGAGCAGGCCGATCGGGGAGGTCCAGGCGAACCCGTCGCTGTAGGTCGTCATGCCGCCGGAGCTGAAGGTCGTGGTGGCCAGATCCCAGACGTCCTCGCCGTCGGGTGCCTGAATCCAGTCGGTTCCCGAGGCGAACCCCGGCTGGCTGAGACCCCGCAGTAGCCAGGCACCCTGCAGGGCGCACCCGAGCGCCGCGAGCGCCACCCAGGCCAGAATCCGGCGGCCGCGGATGGCCGCAGGTGCGCCCGGCGTGCGAACCAGAGTGATGACGGCGAGCACGATCACCGCGCTGACCGTGAGGACGGCGCCGAAAAGGTGTGCCGTCGCCGCCAGCGCGACCCATCCGGTCCAGGCCAGGTAGATCCTGCGGGGTACGCCATCACCAGAATCACCAGAAAGCAGCAGCGCCGCGCGAAGCGTCACCATCGTGAGCCCGACCGAACCCAGCAGCAGAAGTGCGTAGCTTCGCGTCTCCACCGAGTACACAATCGAGGTGCCGCTGGCCGCCATCGCGGCGGTGAGCGCCCACCGGAGGTGATCGCCGAACCGAAGGGCGGCCAGACCCCGGTAGGTGATCGGCACCGCGATCACCGCGCAGAGCGTGCTCAGCAGCCGGGTCCACACGTCCTGAGTGCTGCCGAGCTTCGTCCAGACCCAGAGCAACCCCGCATAGAACGGCGTGTGGACCTCGGTCGAGCCGATTCGCAGCAGCTGTCGAAAGCTGCCGGATGACTGGTTGACCGAGAACAGTTCGTCGATCCAGTAGCTCTGCCGCCCGAGCATCACCAACCGGACGATCACCGCGGCCACGATCACCAGGCCGACCAGGACGAGAAACCCGACCGATGGACGAGGGCCGGAACCTGCTGCGGACGGTGTCGACGCGGAAGGTCGGCGCATCAAGGACGGCACAGAGTGGACCCTAGCGATCCGAAACGGCGGCCAGGTCGGCGAACACCGGTTTCAGGGCCGGGTAGAGCCGGCGGTAGGCGGCGAACAGCCGCTCGTAGGTCGAGGCCACCTCGGGGCGCGGCTGCACCACCCGGCTCGTTCCGGTCATCGCCGCGGCCGCCGCCGGGATGCCCGCGGCGCCCTGCCCACCGGCCCAGGCTCGGGCGATCACCGCGGCGCCGAGGGCACTCACCTCCTGCTGCGCGCCGATCTGCACCGGGAGCTGGCTGATATCCGCGACCACCTGGATCCAGAGCCGGCTACGCGAGCCACCGCCCATCGCTCGCAGTAGTGAAACCCTCTGTCCGGTAGCCTTTTCCAGGCCCTCCAGATGCAGCCGTAGCTCGAACCCGACAGCTTCCAGGATGGAGCGGTACAGGTGCGCCCGGGTGTGCCCGCCGTGCCAGCCAACCGTTGCGCCACGGGCAGCGGCATCCCAGTACGGCGTCTGCGCGGCGTTCCAGTACGGCAACGTCAAGAGGCCGTCGGCCCCCGGCGCAAGCGCGGCGGCCGCGGCTTCCAGCGCCGGGTCCGGGGCACCGGCCAGCGCCGGGTCGCCGAACTGCTGGCGGAACCAGTCGGCCAGGTAGGCCGCGGAGTTGAGGATCGTCTCCAGCACATAGGTGCCCGGCACCGCACCGGCCAGCGTCCGGAACGCGGGATCGCACTGATAACTGTCTGTCTGGACGCCGAGCACCATCGAGGTACCGAGGTTGAGGTACCCGATGCCGGGTGCGGTCACGTTGGCGCCGATTCCGGCCGCCTGTCCGTCACCGATCCCGGCGATCAGCGGCGGCCCGGTACCGCCGGGGAGGATTCGCAGGCCCAGCGCAGCGGCGACCGTGCTGCCGAGGCGCCCTGACTCCTCCCCGGCGGTACACAGTTGCGGCAACTGCTCCACCCGAACCCCCGCCATCGCCAGTAGCTGCGGCGACCAGGTCAGCCGGCGCAGGTCCAGCAACCCCAGGGTGTCCGCACTGACGTGGCTGGTAACCCATCGGCCGGTCAGCTTCCAGGACAGGTAGGCCTGGATGTCGCCGATGCGCGCGG
>JANNPJ010000203.1:0-28540 GCA_031400005.1 Kineosporiaceae bacterium
TCGGCGGCTTCGTCGGGATCGGCGGACCTGTCGCGGAGGTCGATCGAACCGACGTCAACCCGCCAGCCGGCCCGGATGCCGGGCTGCGGGATGCCAGCCGGCGCCGTGCAGCGCCGCAGCCAGCCGGAGCGGCGTGACACAAGCCATTCAGAGTCTCCCATCGATCGAAGGAGCGAAAGCATCGAAGGAATGAAATGTAGACTAAAACACTCTAGATTGACGATCTAGTCACGGCGCTATTACGGTTTCCGTGACTCGCGGTCTGCGTAGAAGCCATGAAGCTGCGTGGAAACCATGAAGTGGCAAACCCATGAACGAGGAGACCATCACGATGGCACTGCCCCATGACGACGACCCGAAGCTCGCGGAATACGCCCACTCGGAGCGACTGGTCAGTACCGACTGGCTGGCCAAGAACCTCGGTGCACCCGGCCTCATCGTCGTCGAGAGCGACGAGGACGTGCTTCTGTACGACAGCGGGCACATCCCGGGATCGATCAAGGTCGACTGGCACACCGAGCTGAACGACCAGGTCACCCGCGATTATCTGGACGGCGAGAAGTTCGCTGCGTTGATGTCCGCCAAGGGGATCTCGCGTGCGGACACCGTGGTGATCTACGGCGACCGGAACAACTGGTGGGCGGCCTACGCCCTGTGGGTGTTTTCCCTGTTCGGCCACCCGGACGTACGGCTGCTCGACGGCGGCCGCGCGGCCTGGATCGCCGAGGACCGGGAACTGTCCACCGATGTGCCCACGCCGGAGCCGACCCAGTACCCGGTGATCGAGCGGGACGACGTCACCATTCGGGCGTTCAAGGAGCAGACGCTCGCCCATCTGGGTCAGCCGCTGGTCGACGTTCGTTCGCCCGCGGAGTACTCCGGTGAAACCACGCACATGGCCGACTACCCGCAGGAAGGTGTGCTGCGCGGCGGGCACATCCCGGGAGCGGCCAGCATCCCGTGGGCGCGGGCAGCGGCCGAGGACGGCCGGTTCAAGCCCCGCGCCGAACTCGAGGCGATCTATCAGGTGGAGCAGGGTCTGTCGCCTTCGGACGACGTCATTGCCTACTGCCGGATCGGTGAGCGGTCCAGCCATACCTGGTTCGTCCTGACCCACCTGCTCGGTTTCGAGAAGGTGCGCAACTACGACGGTTCCTGGACCGAGTGGGGCAACTCGGTCCGGGTCCCGGTCGCGAAAGGTACTGAGCGCGGGTGATTAGTTGGTGCCGGAGCCCCGATGAAGGGCTCCGGCACCGGTGGTGTCAATACCCTTACTCGGGTGAGCGAGCTCCTGAAGTACCCGACCACATCCCGGCTGGACCGGATCTCCGGCGCGCTGCTGGGGCTGCACGCCGGGGACCTGCTCGGCACCGGGGACGCCAACGAGGGCACCGACCTGACCCGCGCCGTCCTGCTGGGATACCTCGATCCCGGTCGGGACGTCGTCCGGGCCGCGGCGGGTCACCTGCTCGCCTGGTTCAGCAGCGATCCGAACGCCAGCGGACTCGGTCAAGGGCCGGCCGGCAACGGGTCGCTGATGCGCTGTATTCCCACCGCGCTCGCGGTCTCCGACCCCGCACGCCGGATCCGGGAGTCGATGGAACTGTCCGCGCTGACTCATCCCGATCCGCGCTGTACCGGCGCCTGCGCCGCCTACAACGAGATCGTGGCTGCCTTGGTGGCCGGGCAGTCCCCGATCCAAGCGGTGGCGATCGGGTTGTCCACCGCGAACGCTCACGGCGGTGCCCTCGTCGTGCAGGCGGTCCGGCTCGGCACCACCATGTCCCTGCCGGACGGCGTTGCCCAGGATGCACTCGGGCCGGCGGATCATCACGTCAGCCCGGGGGGCGAGGTGCTGCACTCGCTGAGCCTCGCGGTCGGGGCCGTGCTCGACCCGCGGTCGCTGGAAGAGGTGCTGATCGACGTCGTCCGGGTGTCCGGCGACTCGGACACCGATGCGGCAATCGCCGGTGGCCTGCTCGGAGCCCGGAACGGTGCCAGCCAGATCCCGCAGCGATGGGCGACGAAGCTCCGGTTTGCGACCGAGTTCACGGCGGCAGCCACCACCTTCTCCACCTGGCACTAGCCAACCCGCAGCAGCGGGATAGGGTCGTGTCGACCTGCGTGTCGGTCGCTGAAAGTTCGGCTCTACGTGGCGAGCCCGGTTCTACGTTTTCATTCTGATCATGGAGGATCAATGATCCGTCGCCGGCTGGCCCGGGGAGTT
Source organism: Kineosporiaceae bacterium (assembly GCA_031400005.1). Taxonomy (GTDB): domain Bacteria; phylum Actinomycetota; class Actinomycetes; order Actinomycetales; family Kineosporiaceae; genus JANNPJ01. The sequence goes on from JANNPJ010000203.1 coordinate 2,228, forward strand.
TTCCGGTTGACCGGGTGGACCATGGTCGGGGAGCTTCCCCGGACCGGGATCTTCGTCGGTGCTCCGCACACCTCCAACTGGGATTACGTCGTCACCCTGATGGTTACCTGGCAGGCTGGGCTGTCGCCGCGGATCATGGTGAAGAAGGAATTCATCCGCGGCCCGCTGGGCTGGCTGCTGAAGCTCACCGGCAGCATCCCGGTCGACCGCACGAACCCGGCCGGCGTCGTCGACGAACTCGTCCGGCAAGCGCGTAGCGGCGAATCGTTCGTGCTGGTGCTGGCCGCCGAGGGCACCCGGTCGAAGGCCGAGTACTGGAAGTCCGGTTTCTACCGGCTGTCCCAGCAGACCGGGCTGCCGATCCTGCTGGGTTTCGTGGACGGCCCGACCAAGACCGCCGGAGTCGGACCCAGCTTGACGCCGTCCGGTGATGTCAAGGCAGACATGGACCTGATCCGGGCCTTCTATGCCGATAAGCGCGGTTTCTATCCCGAGGCGAAGACCGAGCCGCGACTGCGTGAAGAGATCGAAGTCCGCGACTGACCCGGACTGAGCTGTCTATGTGGCTGTCTTTCATCGAGTTAGTCGCGCGTTATGACCCTTTGCGGGGGTCAAACCGCGCGACTAACTCGAGGCACCGCCCGAGCAGCCGTGCAGAGGAGGGCGGAAAACGATTGCGCAGGCTCGGGTGCAACATGGTGGGATCGTAGGATGACTGCCGATACCGCGCCCTCCGCCGTCGGTCTGCGCAGCGAGCGCGGCCCGGTGCTGATCGCGTTGATGCTCAGCACCTCGCTGGTCGCGATCGATGCCACGATCCTGGCGACCGCGGTGCCCTCGCTGGTCGCCGATCTCGGGGGTTTTTCCCAGTTTCCCTGGCTGTTCTCGCTCTACCTGCTGGCCCAGGCGGTCTCGGTACCGATCTACGGCAAGCTCGCCGACCAGATCGGCCGCAAGCCGATGATGCTTTTCGGCGTCGGCATGTTCGTCGTCGGCTCGGTGCTCTGCGGCCTGGCCTGGAGCCTGCCGGCGTTGATCGTCTTCCGGGCAGTGCAGGGCCTTGGCGCCGGGGCGATCATTCCGATGGGTCTGACCATTCTCGGCGACCTGTACTCGGTGGCCGAGCGGGCTCGGGTCACCGGTTACATGGCCAGCGTCTGGGGAGCCTCGGCGGTGGTTGGCCCCACGCTGGGCGGTATCTTCTCGGACTACGCGTCCTGGCGGTGGATCTTCTTCATCAACATCCCGCTCGGTGCGCTAGCGATCTGGCTGCTTCTGCGCGGCTTCAAGGAGAAGGTGACGCGCAGCGAGCACTCCATCGACTACGCCGGGGCAGCAACGCTGGCGGCCGGGTGCTCGCTGCTCATGCTGGCCCTGCTGGAAGGCGGCGTCGCCTGGGCGTGGATGTCGACCACCAGCATCGTGGTCTTCGCGACCGGACTGATCCTGATCCTGGCCTTCGTCCTGATCGAGCGCCGCGCCGCCGAACCGGTACTGCCGGGCTGGGCGGTCAGCCGGCGGGTCCTCGCGGCCGGCAACCTGGTGTCGTTCTGTATCGGGGCAGTGCTTTTCGGTCTGACCACCTACGTGCCCACCTTCGTCCAGGGAGTGCTCGGCACCAGCGCGCTGGTGGCCGGGTTCGCCCTCGCCGCGCTGACCGTCGGCTGGCCGATCGCGGCGTCCCTGGCCGGCGGGGTCTACCTGCGGATCGGGTTCCGCAACACCGCCCTGATCGGTGCGGTGATCGCGCTCGCCGGATCGGTGCTGCTGGCGGTGGCGAGCAGCGAGGTGGCGGTCTGGCAGATCGGCGCGATCTGCTTCATCATCGGTCTCGGCATGGGTTTCATGAACTCGCCGACCCTGGTCGTCGTCCAATCCGTGGTCGACTGGGACCGGCGCGGCGTCGTCACCTCGACGAACCTGTTCAGCCGCTCGATCGGTAGTGCGGTCGGGGTAGCAGTTTTCGGTGCGATTGCGAACGTCGCCTTGGGCGGGCAGGTCACCAGCATTTCGGCGAGCGCGGCAGGGGAGGGCGGCAGCGCGCTGTTCGATGCCGCGCACCACGTGTTCATCGCCGGTGCCGTGGTCAGCGGGCTGCTGCTGATCGCCGTCGCGTTGATCCCGGCCAACCCGAAGCAACTCTTCCCTGATCCGGACCCAAACCCGTGATCATGGACGAAGCGACATGACCGAGCCGGCTCAATGTCACGTCATGCATGATCACGAGGGATGTCCGGTCAGAGCGGGCCGACGTCGGTGATCTTGATGACGGCGGTGCCGGCCTCATTGCTGGCCTCGAAGTCCACCTCGGCGCTGATTCCCCAGTCATGGTCACCGGCCGGGTCGTCGAAGATCTGCCGGACTCGCCAGCGATCGGCGAGTTCCTCGATGATCAGCATCTTGGGGCCACGAGCGTCCGGGCCGGTGCTCAGCGTGTCGAATTCCTCGTAGTAGTCCTCGATCGCGTCGGCCCAGCGGTCGGCGTCCCAGATCTCGGAGACATCGCGCACCTCCCCGAGCGGGCGGTCGGCGTCCCAGGCGTTGCGCTCGGCATCCAGCGCGGCCAGGTCGTTCCACAGTCGCTTGGCGAAAAGCTCGACCCGGCGGAACATCGCGTTGCGGACCAGGACTTTGAAGGCGCGCTTGTTCGCGGTCACCGGAGGTGGGCCGGTCGGTGTCGGCGGCCGTTTGTTGAGCGGGTCCACTCCTTCGTCGTCCTCCGGGTTGCGCAAGGCCTCCCACTCGTCGAGCAGGCTGGAGTCCACCTGGCGTACCAGTTCACCGAGCCACTCGGTGAGGTCGACGATCTCCTCGGTCCGGACCGAATCCGGAACGGTCTGCCGCAGCGCCTTGAACGCATCCGAAAGGTAGCGCAGCAGAAGGCCTTCGGACCGGGTCAGGGCGTAGAAGTTGACGTACTCACCGAACGTCATGGCCCGCTCGTACATGTCCCGGGCCACCGATTTCGGAGACAGCTCATGATCGGCCACCCAGGGGTGACCGGCGCGGTAGATCTCGAAAGCGGCGTCCAGCAGTTCCTCGAGCGGCTTCGGCCAGGTGACCGATTCGAGCAGCTCCATTCGCTCCTCGTACTCGATGCCGTCGGCCTTCATCTGCGCCACGGCCTCGCCGCGGGCCTTGTGCTGCTGGGCACCGAGCACCTGACGCGGGTCGTCGATGGTCGCCTCGACCACCGAGAGGACGTCGAGCGCGTAGGTCTCCGACTCCTTGTCCAGAATCTCGAACGCAGCCAGCGCGAACGGCGAAAGCGGTTGGTTGAGGGCGAAGTTGGCCTGCAGGTCGACGGTCAGCCGGACGGTCCGACCGAATTCATCAGGGGTGTCGAGCTTCTCCACCACGCCGGAAGTGAGCAGCGCATCCCAGATCGCCTCGGCCTGGTCAAGGTGACGTTGCCGGGCGGCCGGGTCCTCGTCGTTCTCCTCCAGCAGCCTGGTCATGGCGGCGTAGGCGTCGCCGGGCCGGGCGATCACGTTCAGCACCATCGAGTGGGTGACGGCGAAACTCGACGTCAGGGGTTCCGGCGGGGAGGTGCTCAGCCGCTGATAAGTCGAGGTGCTCCAGGAGACCGAACCCTCCGGTGGCTTCTTCCGGACGATCCGTTTCTTCTTCTTCTCGTCGTCCCCGGCCCGCTTGAGCAGCCGCTCGTTCTCCACCTCGTGATCCGGCGCCTGGATGATCACTGTTCCGGCGGTGTCGAACCCGGCCCGTCCCGCCCGCCCGGCGATCTGCAGGAACTCGCGCACCTTCAGGTGTCGCTGCCGAACCCCGTCGTACTTCGAGAGGCCGGTGAACACCACCGTGCGGATCGGCACGTTGATCCCGACACCGAGCGTGTCGGTTCCGCAGATCACCTTGAGCAGGCCCGCTTGGGCCAATTGCTCGACCAGTCGGCGGTAGCGCGGCAGCATCCCGGCGTGGTGGACGCCGATCCCGTGCCGGACCAGCCGGGACAGGGTCTTGCCGAAGCCAGCGCTGAACCGGAACGCACCGATCGCCTCCGCGATCTTGTCCTTCTCGTCCCGGCTGCACACGTTCACGCTCATCAACGCCTGAGCTCGCTCCAATGCGGCTGCTTGGGTGAAGTGCACGACGTAGATCGGCGCCTGCTTGGTGACGAGCAGTTCCTCCAGGGTCTCGTGCAGCGGCGTGGTGGCGTAGGAGAAGAACAGTGGCACCGGACGCTCGGTGGAACTGACCGTGGTGGACGAGCGGCCGGTCCGATCGGTCAGGTCCTTCTCGAACCGGGTGACGTCGCCCAGGGTGGCGGACATCAGCAGGAACTGCGCCTTGGGCAGTTCAAGCAACGGCACCTGCCAGGCCCAGCCGCGGTCCGGATCGGCGTAGAAGTGGAACTCGTCCATCACCACCAGGCCGATCTCGGCTTCGGAACCGAGCCGGAGGGCGAGGTTGGCCAGTACCTCGGCGGTGCAGCAGATGATCGGGGCGTCGGCGTTGACGGCGGCGTCCCCGGTCATCATCCCGACATTCTGCGCACCGAAGGTCTCGATCAACGCAAAGAACTTCTCCGAGACCAACGCCTTGATCGGAGCGGTGTAGAACGATCGCTCGCCGCGGGCCAGGGCGGTGAAGTGGGCACCGGCCGCCACCAGACTCTTCCCGGATCCCGTCGGGGTGGCCAGGATGACGTTGGAGCCGGAGACGACCTCGATCAACGCATCCTGCTGAGCCGGGTACAGCTCGAGCCCCTGATCCTCGGCCCACAGGACGAACACCTCGTAGATGCTGTCCGGGTCCGGATCGCTAGGCAGCCTTTCGAAAAGATTCATGATTCTTCTATCGTGCCCTATGCCGCAGGTCGGTGTCCGTGCGGGCCGCGTTCGCCCAGCTCACCCAGCAACGCCGGGTAACGGTGTCCGACAGTCCTGGGACGTTCAGGGGAGGGTGGGATTGGGCAGGGTGAAGGAAAAGGTGGCGCCTTCGTCCGGTAGGCCGGTGGCGCTGACCGCCCCACCATGCTTGTCGATGATCTTCTTCACTGCGGCCAGTCCGACGCCGGTGCCGGGAAAGTCGACACCGCTGTGCAGCCGCTGAAACATCCCGAAGAGCCGACCGGCCGCAGCTGGTTCGAATCCCGCACCGTTGTCCTGGATGAAGTACACCGGACTGGCCATGTCCTCGGCTGATCCCACACCCAGCTCCACCCGGGGATGCGGGACCCGAGCGGTGAATTTCCAGGCATTGTCCAGCAGGGCCTGAAGCACAGTCAGGAGCAGCCGGGGGTCTGCGATCACCGGAAGCTGCTCCGGTACGACGAACTCGACGACACCGGCTCGACTCGGCTGATTGGCCGGGACGGGCGTGTTAGTCAGCGACTGTGCCACCTCCCGGCCCAGTTGGGCCAGATCGACCGGTTGTGGGTGGACTTCGGTCTGCCCGATCCGAGACAGCGTCAGCATCCCGTTCACCATCTCGCGCAGGTGAGCGGCGGCTTGCTGAATCCGCTCGGCTCCATGCCGGGTGTCATCGCTGACGTCCGCAAGGTCCTGGACCAGGATCCGGGAGAATCCCTCCAGGTGCCGGATTGGCGCGCGCAGGTCGTGGGAGATCGCGTACATCAAGCTCGCGAGTTCGTTGGTCTGGGCACAGGCGCGAGCTTCCAGGTTCTGCCGGAGGCGCAAACTGTCCAGTGCGACGGTGGTGCTGTCCGCCAGGGCTTGCAGCAAGCGGAGCTCGGTGGCATCGGCGTCCACACCATCCGCTCCGCTCAACCGGCGCGCGGTGGCCTGTGCGATCGACATCAGAGCAGGAACGTCCGGGGCGAGTGCGAGCTCTCGGGTGGCGGCCAGGATCAACTCGTGCCCGGCCAGCAGCCGAACCGGATCCAGCCACACTCGAGGAACGCTGGCGCTCATCCGTTCATGGTCGACGCAGCGGTTCATCGGCTTGAGTGAAATTCACCCGGACGGCGATCGGCGGACGGCGGCCCTCCCCTCCGAAGGGCCGCCGTCCGTAAGCTGTGTCAGCCTGATCAGGCTGCGATGGCAGCGACAGGGGAGATCCGGGCCGCTCGCCGCGATGGCAGCACCGAAGCCAGCGCTCCGGCCGAGGTGGCCACCACGAGGATCAGTGCCATCTGCTGCCAGGGGATGTCGACCTTGAGGTTGGCCTCACCGGCGAGGACGGCGGACGTCCCAAGCACTCCGTACGCCGTACCCAATGCCATTCCCAGTGCCGAGGCGACCCCGGCGATCAGCGCGGCCTCCCAGAGCAGCATCCAGCGCAGCTGGGCCCGAGTCAGGCCGAGCGCCCGCAGCAGGCCCGCCTCCTGTCGGCGTTCTACCACTGACAAGGCGATGGTGTTGCCGACCCCGATCACCGCGATCACCACGGCCACGCCGAGCAGGCCGGTGACGATCAGCAGCAGGATGTTGACCAGCTTGTCGAAGCTGTCCCGTTGCTCGGTCGAGCTCTGCACTCCGCTGTTCGGAGCGTAATCTGCTGCGGTTGAACTAATTCCGTCAATGACCTCGGAGCGACCGTCGGCGTCCAGGCCGTCGGCCAGCCGGACCCAGAGTTTCGTGACGGGCGCTTTCGGTGCAATCCGGGCCATTTCGCTGCTGGTAACGGCCAGCGGGGTGTCGGCGGAGACGACATGCACCGTGAGGTCAATCGACCGTCCGGCAGCGACGATCCGAGCGGTTTTCCCCTCCGTGCCCCAGATTTCGGTCAGGGATTCCGGGACGTTGACTGTCCCAGGCGTCGGGACGCCGGCCCCCGCCGCGGAGCGCACCACCGGAGCGGCCCGGACCGGGTCAATCCCGAACAAGAGGTCCTCGCTGTCCGGCTTTCCGTTCACTGTCACGGTGGTGCTGGTCAGTGCGGTCACGGCCCGCACCTCCGGGATCGTGGCGATGGCCTGTTGCAGTTTGGCAGGCAGAGGCTGGCTGTATCCCTCCACCGAGACGTCGGTCGGAAAGGCGCGGTCCAGCATCGTGGCCGTGCTCGCCCGGGTGGTGGCGGCACCGACCACCATGGTCGTGGTCAGCGTCACTCCGATGATCAGTGCGGTCGCTGTGGTCGCGGTCCGCTGCGGGTTGCGGACCGCGTTGGAGGCCGCGAGCCGTCCGGGAACCCCTCCGGCCGCCCCGAACAGCCGGCCCACGAAGGCGACCACCGGTGGCACCAGCCACTGGGCCAGCAGCACCACGGCAAGGAAGCTGAACACGCCACCGCCGAGCGCGATCGGCAGCATTCCTTCCAGCGATCCGTAGCCGAGCGCCGCCGCGCTCGGGATCAGCAGGAGCAGGCCGGACGCCCGGCGCACCAGGCCCGCCCGGCTGCGAGCCGGGGCCGGGTCCATCGGCCGCAACGCCGCCAGCGGTGCCACCCGGGTGGCCCGGCGAGCAGGAGCGAACGCCGCTACTGCGGTGACGATGATTCCGACCGTCATCCCGATCGCCACGGCCGACGGTGGGACCGAAACTCCGGACAGTGGAATGGGCGAGTCGAACTGCGCGGAAATCGCGGAAATCGTTGCAGCCAGGCCAATTCCGGCACCGACGCCGATCAGGGAGGCGACCGCACCGATCAGCAGCGACTCGATCAGGACGCCGCGGCGCAATTGCTTGCCGGTGGCACCGACGCAGCGCAGCAGCGCTAGTTCCCGGGTGCGTTGGGCCAGCAGAACCGCGAACGTGTTGGCGATCACCAGCCCGCAGACCAGTACCGCAACGGTGGCGAACACCAGCAAGACCTGCGTGAGACCTGCGGCATCGCGGGTGTATTCGTCGGCGATCTCCTGGGCCTGCTGATCGCCGGTGCGGACGAACAGGTTACGTTCGCCGGCTGCGGTGAGCGCGTCCCGCAGCCGCGGGGCCAAGGCCCGCGAGTCGACGCCGGAGGCGCTGGCCACCCTGATGGCGACCGTCTCGAGCGGGCCGATGGCGGCGGTTTGGGCTGGGACGGCGAAGATCTGGTCCCCGGCGAGCCCGACCGAACCACGCAGGTTGACCAGGCCAACAACCGTGACCTGGATAACCTTTGGCTCAGGTGCTGGGGCGGCGGGTGTGTTGCCGGTGCTCTCGGCGTCCGGTGGGCTGACCAGGATGCTCAGGGTTGAGCCGAGGCTCACGCCCTTGCGCTCGCCAATTGCCACCTCGCCCGTGGCGCGAGGCAGTCGGCCGGCGGTCATCCGCTGCCATTGCAGGCTCTTGTCGGTGGACACATCGGCTACCTGCGCGAACCGGTACCCCTTGCTGCCCGGCAGGCGCACCTGGCTGTAGGTGCTGCGGTCGACGGCGACCGCGCCGACTCCCGGAACGGCCTGAATGGTCTGCAGCACGTGTTTACGAGAACTCAGGGAGGCGTCCCCTTCGGCCTCCTGGTTTGCGGTGATCACAGCGTCGGTGTTGCGGTATTGGGCGCCGACCGAGTCCAGCACCGTGGCCTTGGAGGTCTGATTCAGCACCAGGGTGGCGACGACGAATCCGACGGCGATGATGATGGCCAGGGCGGTGGCGACCAGGCGCGCGGTGTGGGCGCGCAATTGTGCGAGGCTGAGGGCGAACATGGCTCAGGCCCCCAGGCGGCGCAACGCATCGAGGACGGTGTCGGTGGTCGGTGCGGTGATCTCGCCGGCCAGGTTGCCGTCGGCGAGCAGGATCACCCGGTCTGCGTAGGAGGCCGCCACCGGGTCGTGGGTGACCATCACCACGGTCTGGCCGGTCTCTCGGACGCTGCTGCGCAACAGGCTGAGTACCTCTGCCCCACTGCGGGAATCAAGATTTCCCGTGGGTTCGTCGGCGAAAATGACGTCGGGGCGCGGAAGTAGCGCACGGGCGATGGCAACTCGCTGCTGCTGGCCACCGGAGAGCTCGGACGGGCGGTGGCTGAGCCGATCGGCCAGGCCGAGCCGGGAGACGACGTCGGTGAACCACGCCTGGTCCGGCTTCGTACCGGCCAGGTTCAGCGGCAGCAGGATGTTCGCTCGGGCATCGAGGGTCGGCAGCAGGTTGAATGATTGGAAGACGAAACCGATTCGCTCCCGCCGCAACCGGGTCAGCTCGGTGTCGTTGAGGCTGGTCAGTTCGGTGTCACCGAGCCAGACCTGACCGGCGGTCACGCTGTCCAGACCGGCCAGGCAATGCATCAGCGTCGATTTTCCCGACCCGGACGGTCCCATGATCGCGGTGAAACCACCCCTGTCGAAATGAACTTCAACACCGTTCAGGGCAGTGACAGCGGCTTCACCTTTGCCGTAGACCTTCGCCAGCCCGGTCGCCCGGATGGCGCCATGGCCGTTGCTGACAGCGCTGTGCTTCCCGATCGGCGGATCGTAGGTTGGCGCGTTCCTGCTCATGGTTTTCTCCTGCTCGCAGCCACTATCGTCGGGGCCGACGCTACGAGGAGGGTGGATCAGGACACATCGGGCGGCGGGATGATCTGCGGACCGCCGCCGTCGACGGCATCATCCCCGGGGATGACCAATCAGGGTTCGACGATGCCCAGTTGGTAGCCGAGGACGACGACCTGCACCCGATCCCGCGCCCCGGTCTTCGTCAGTACCCGGCCCACATGGGTTTTAACGGTGGCCTCGGAGACCACGAAGTGCGCAGCGATCTCGGAGTTGCTCATCCCACGTGCCATCAGCGCGAACACCTCGTGCTCACGCGGGGTCAGTTCGGCAAGCACATTCGGGGACGGCCGGGGCACCGACGGGACCGGCGAGCCCGCGACGGCGGTGGTGGCCGAGCGATCCGCCGCCGGCGAACCTGCCAGGATCGGTCCGATATGCCGCAGCAGCCGACGAGTGGAACTGGCGCCGATCACGGCGTCACCGGCATGGACGGTCCGGACCGCGGCCAGCATCTCCTCCGGAGGAGCGTCCTTGAGCAGGAAGCCACTGGCACCGGCGCCGATCGCGGAGACGACGTACTCGTCCAGGTCGAAGGTGGTCAGCACGATCACCCGGGGAGACGACGGCAGGGCGGTGATCTGCCGGGTGGCCTCGATCCCATCCATTCGTGGCATCCGAACGTCCATCAGGACGACGTCCACCTGCACCTCGGCCAGCACCCGGACCGCCTCTGCGCCGTCCGACGCCTGGGCCACGACCTGAAGGTCGTCCTGGGAATCGATCACCATCCGAAAGCCGGCCCGGACCAGTTGCTGATCGTCTACCAATGCCACTCTGATCACGAGCCACCACCGTAAGGCAGGACTGCGTGAACGGTGAACCCACCGCCGGGGCGTGGCCTGGCGTCGAGTCGGCCGCCATACAGCGTGGCTCGCTCGGTCATGCCGCGGATGCCGTGTCCGCCTCGGGTCTCGATCCCGTCCAGCCCGGCACCGGCCCCCCGACCGTCGTCGGTCACCTCGATCTCCAGCCCGTGCGGTTCCCAGTTCAGTCGAACCCACGCCTTGGAGGTCGGCCCGGCGTGCTTGATCACGTTGGTCAGCGACTCCTGAACAATCCGGTAGGCCGCCAGCGCCGGGCCGGGCGCCAGCTTGCGAGCCCGGCCATGGATTTCCAGGGTCACATCCGACCCGCCGGACCGGACCTGTTCGACCAGGTCAGGGATGATATCGGCGTCCGGCTGCGGGGCCAGCGGCTGATCGTCGTCCTGACGCAGGACGCCGAGCAGGGCGCGCATGTCGTTCAGCGCCTGCCGACCGGTCACGGAGATCGTCTCCAGTGCCTCGATCGCCGCCTGCGGATCCGTTCGGGCGGCGTATCGCCCACCGTCCGCCTGCGAGATCGTCACCGACAGCGAATGCGCCACGACATCATGCATCTCCCGGGCGATCCGGGCCCGTTCCGTGGTGGCCGCGAGCCTGATCTCCTGTGCCCGTTCCTGCTCCAGCAGCCGGGCACGCTCCAGGAGCTGATTCTGCTCGCGCTGACGTAACCGCCGCATCGTCCCCAATGCCCAACTGGCCAGCAGCAACGCACCGACGAAGACGGCGAAGAACAACGCTTCCGCGAGATTGAAACCGACGGTGTAGTAACTGAAGCCGGCCAGCATGATGCCGACGAAGGCCACGCCGAGAGCCAGCCGGCTGGCCCAGCGGGGACCGTAGGCGGTCACCGCATAGATCACCACCGGGATCGCTGCATCGCCGATGACCAAGGTGTCGAGGGCGAGGAGTTGAATAAAGCTGACGACGGCGACTACGGCGGTCATCGCCACCGGCCGGGATCGGCGCCAGGCCAGCGGGGCGATCAGCCCGAGGCTGAGCAGCGCCGGACCATCACCAAGACTGATTTGAGTGAGCAAGATGACGATCAGCCCGATGGGAGCAATGACCAGGACGTCGAACCTGACCGGGTTCTCCCGGGACCACTGGTAAGCGGCTTCCAGTCGTGACGGGCGGTCCATAGTCAGTGACTCTAATCCGCTCCCGCGCTGTCAGAATCAGACCACGGGATGATCCGTCGGGACCGTTGCCTATCCTCGGAAGATGCAGATCGGATTCGCGCTTCCGGTATCCGGGTCGTGGGCCACCCCGGACAACGTCCTGACCGTTGCTCGGCGGGCCGAACACCTCGGCTACGCCAGCCTGTGGACCTTTCAGCGGTTACTGGCCCCGCCGAACAACACGATCGCCCCGGTCTATACCAGCGTGCTGGACCCAAGCGTGGTGCTTGGGTATGCGGCCGCGGTGACCGAGCGAGTCGATCTCGGGATTGCCATCATCAACGCGCCCTTCGAAAGTCCGGCGCTGCTGGCGAAGCAACTCGCCACTCTCGATGTGCTCTCTCGCGGTCGACTGATCGCCGGTCTGGGCCTCGGCTGGTTGCCGGCGGAGTTCATCGCCAGTGGGGTGCCCTTCGAGCGCCGCGGAGCCCGGATGGAGGAGTACCTGCGGTGCTTGGAGGCGCTGTGGGGCCCGGACCCGGTTCAGTTCGACGGCGAGTTCTACCAGGTCCCGTCGTCGATTGCGCTGCCCAAGCCGGTGCCGCGGCCGACGGCGGCACGGCCACCGATCCTGATGGGTGGTGACGCCAGGGCGGCGCTGGAACGGATCGGTCGCGTCGGTGACGGCTGGATCAGCAGTAGCCGGGTGCCGCCGGACGAGTTCGGTCAGCGGGTGGACGTCGTCAAGGCGGCGGCCGAAGCCGCCGGGCGGGATCCGGACCGGCTGCGGTTCGTCTGCCGTGGGGTGCTGCTGGACGAGCCTCGCACCCGGCCTCTCACCGGCACGCTGGCGGAGATCAGGGACGACCTGCCGGGCCTGGCGAAGCAGGGCATTACCGACCTGTTCATCGATCTGAACTTCGATCCCACGATCGGCCACGTCAACGCCGACCCGAGCGCGTCGATGCGCCGAGCGCACGCGGTGCTGGAGGCTCTTGCTCCCGCGTGACGGAACAGTTGTCGGTGGCTGAGGGTTGTGGCAGCCCAACGACCGACGAGCACACAACGACCGACGAGCACAAAGACCAACGAGCATGATGAATGAGGCGCCCGATGCTGGTTCGACTTCTGCGTGGACATCTGCGCGGCTACCGGACCCCGATCATGATCGTTGTCGTGCTGCAGCTGCTGCAGACAGTGGCCACGCTGTACCTGCCGACGCTCAATGCAGACATCATCGACAAAGGTGTGGTGAACGGCGACACCGGCTACATCCTTCGGGTCGGTCAACTGATGCTCGCGGTCAGCCTGATCCAGGTCCTCTGCCAGGGCGGAGCCGTGTTCTACGGCGCCCGGACAGCCAACGCGCTCGGTCGTGACGTGCGCTCGGCGTTGTTCCATCGGGTGCAGTCGTTCTCCGCTCGCGAGGTCGGCCATTTCGGCGTCCCATCACTGATCACCAGAACCACGAACGACGTCACCCAGGTGCAGATGCTGGTGCTGATGACGCTCACGATGATGGTCTCGGCGCCGATCATGTGCATCGGTGGGATCGCGCTCGCGATCCGGCTGGACGTCCCGCTCTCCGGCATCGTGCTGGTGGCGATCCCGACGCTCGGCGTCATCGTCACCTTGATCATCGCCCGGATGCGGCCGCTGTTCCGGCTCACCCAGGAACGCCTGGACCGGATCAACCAGGTGCTCCGCGAGCAGATCGCCGGTATCCGCGTGATCCGCGCGTTCGTCCGGGACACCGTAGAGCGGCAGCGGTTCGCCCAGGCGAACACCGAACTCTTCGACGTGTCGCTCGGCATCGGTCGACTGCTTGCGCTGTTGTTCCCGGCCGTGATGCTGGTGCTCAACGCATCAAGCGTGGCCGTGCTCTGGTTCGGTGGCCGCCAGGTCGCCAGCGGAGATCTGCTGGTGGGGGAGCTGACCGCGTTCCTCAGCTACCTGATGCAGATCTTGATGGCGGTCATGATGGCCACGTTCATGTTCATGCTGGTGCCTCGGGCCGAGGTCTGCGCCGAGCGGATCCAGGAGGTGCTGGACACGGATTCCAGCGTGGTGCCGCCGAAGAACCCGGTGCGGACCACGATCGGCCACGGGCGGCTGCAGTTGCAGGGCGTGGAGTTCCGGTATCCGGGTGCCGAGCAGCCGGTGATCTGCGACGTCAACCTGGAGGCCGAGCCCGGCGAGATCACCGCGGTCATCGGCAGCACCGGCAGCGGCAAGACCACGTTGCTGAACCTGATTCCCCGGCTGTTCGATGCCACCGGCGGCACGGTGCTGGTGGACGGCGTCTCGGTCCGCGATCTCGACCCGATCCTGCTGTCCGACGCCGTCGCGCTGGTGCCGCAGAAGCCCTACCTGTTCAACGGGACCATCGGGAGCAACCTGAAATACGGCAAGCCCGATGCCACCGACGAGGAACTCTGGCATGCGCTAGAGGTCGCCCAGGCCAAGGATTTCGTCGAACAGCTCGCCTCGGGTCTGGACGCGCCGATCTCGCAGGGCGGGACCAACCTCTCCGGCGGGCAGCGGCAACGCATAGCGATTGCCCGGGCACTGATCCGCCGTCCCGAGATCTACCTTTTCGACGACTCGTTCTCCGCCCTGGATTACGCCACCGATGCCGCCCTGCGGGCGGCCTTGGCCCGGGAGACCCGTGACGCGACAGTGGTGATCGTCGCTCAGCGGGTGAGCACGATCCGGCACGCCGACCGAATCGTCGTCCTGGACGAGGGCCGCGTCGTCGGCACCGGTACCCACGAGCAGCTGATGGAAACCAACGTGACCTATCGAGAGATCGTGCTTTCCCAGCTCACCGAGCAAGAGGCAGCAGTATGAGCGAGACGACCACCGCGCCCGGAGAACGTGCCACGCCGGCTCGCGCACCCGGTCCCGCTCCAGGTGCCGCTCGCGGGCCGGGGGCTTTCCTGGCCGGCCAGTCGGTGGAGAAGTCACTGGATTTCCGTGGCTCGGGCCTGCGACTGCTGCGCACCCTTCGTCCACAGCAGCATCTGATTATTGGCACCCTGCTGCTTGCCATCGTCAGCGTCATACTCGCTGTGATAGGGCCGAAAATCCTCGGCCGAGCCACCGACGTGATTTTCGCCGGGGTACTGAACCCGAGCCTGGGCATCGACTTCGATCATGTCGGTCGGATCCTCCTGTTTGCCCTCGCCACGTATGTTCTGGCGTCGGTCCTGAGCTGGTGGCAGGGTCGGCTGGTAGCGATTCTGGTTCAGCGCGCCGTCTTTGACCTGCGGGACGAGTCCCAGGCCAAGCTGTCGCGACTGCCGCTGAGCTATTTCGACAAGCAGCCCCGCGGTGAAACGCTCAGCCGGGTAACAAACGACATCGACAACCTGCAGCAGTCGCTGCAGCAGACCCTCAGCCAAATCGTCACGTCGTTGCTGACGATCGTTGGGGTGCTGGTGATGATGGTCGTGATCTCCCCGCTACTGGCCCTCATCGCGCTCGTCACCGTGCCGTTGTCGATCTGGATGGCGGCCATGATCGGTAAACGGGCACAGCCACAGTTCGTCCAGCAGTGGAAGACGACCGGCCAGTTGAACGGGCACATCGAGGAGATGTACTCCGGGCACTCACTGGTCAAGGTGTTCGGTCGGCAGGAAGAATCCGCGGCCACCTTCGAGGTGCAGAACGAGCGGCTGTACGCCTCCAGCTTCAAGGCGCAGTTCATCTCCGGCCTGATCCAGCCGGCGATGATGTTCATCGGCAACATCAATTACGTGCTGGTGGCAGTGGTCGGTGGCCTGCGGGTCGCCTCCGGCAATCTGTCGCTCGGCGATGTTCAGGCATTCATCCAGTACACCCGGCAGTTCAGCCAGCCGCTTACCCAGGTCGCGAGCATGGCGAACCTGTTGCAGTCCGGAGTCGCCTCGGCCGAGCGGGTGTTCGCCTTGCTCGACGCTCAGGAGCAGGCACCCGACCCGGCTGAGCCGGTCCGCGTCGGTCGGTCGCGGGGCCGGGTGGAGTTCGAGAACGTGTCGTTCAGGTACGACCCGGAGGTGCCGCTGATCGACAACCTGTCGTTGGATGTCGAGCCGGGCCGGACGGTAGCCATCGTCGGCCCGACCGGGGCAGGTAAGACCACGCTGGTGAACCTACTGATGCGGTTCTACGAGCTGACCGATGGGCAGATCAGGCTGGACGGCGTCGACATCGCCGAGTTGACCAGAGAGGACCTACGCGAGCAGTTCGGCATGGTGCTGCAGGATGCCTGGCTGTTCGGCGGCACGATCGCGGAGAACATCGCCTACGGTGCCGACCAGCCGTCTCGGGAGAAGATCATCGAGGCGGCCCGAGCGACCCACGTCGACCGCTTCGTCCGCACGCTTCCGGACGGATACGACACGGTCATCGGCGGCGAGAGCGGTGACGTCAGCGTGGGTGAGCGGCAATTGATCACGATCGCCCGGGCGTTCCTTGCCGAGCCGGCGATCCTGATCCTCGACGAGGCGACCAGTTCGGTGGACACCCGCACCGAAGTACTGATCCAGCGGGCGATGAACTCGCTCCGCCAGGGTCGGACCAGTTTCGTGATCGCGCACCGGCTCTCCACGATCCGGGACGCCGACCTGATTCTGGTGATGGAGTCCGGGCGCATCGTCGAGCAGGGCAATCACGAGGAACTGCTCACCGCTGGCGGTGCGTACGCCCGGTTGTACGCGGCCCAGTTCGCCGAAGCCGTCACCGAGGTGGATTAGTACTGACTCCCTGTGGCGCTCGTTACCATGGAACGCATGACGACTGTGATCCTCGGGGAGCATCCCGACATACAGATGATCATCGAGCGGCGTCGCGCCCTCGGTCAGGACGGCAGCGACGAGGTTTGGGAAGGGGTCTACTACATGACGCCGCGCGCGCATGTCCACCATGGCCTGCTGCAGATCGAGCTTGGCGGCTCGCTCAAGATCTTCGCCGCGCCTCGTGGATTGCGGGTCAGCGCGGAGTTCAATCTGGGTGAGGCGAATGATTATCGAGTGCCGGACTTCGGGGTACACCGTGGGTTGCCGGATGGGCTGTATGTCTCGACGGCGGCCATGATCGTCGAGATCCTTTCACCGCACGATAAAACCTTCGAAAAGTTCGACTTCTACGGCCGCAATGGGGTGGACGAGATCCTGGTCGCGGACCTCGAGCAACGGTCGATCCGGCTCTGGCGATACGACGGTTCGTCGTCGTCCTATCTTGAGGGCGAGAGTAGTTTGGTCCTGGGCACGACCCTCACCGACCTTCAGGCCACGATCTCCTGGCCCTAATACTACAGCGACACTTTGTGATGTCAGGTTTCGCTGGCTGCCTGTCGCCGGAATTGGCTCCTTTGGGCGATGGCTTGGTGGGTTCGTCGCCAGAGGGACCAGTTCAGGATGTGGACGGGGTCGTGGGTGGGTTTAAGGATCTCAGTGCAGCACCCGATCCATCAGCGCGTGCCCGAACCGGGAGGCGTAGGTCAGATAGACCGCAACCTGGGCGTTCTCGATCCGCCCAGCTGTACCGGTGTACTGCCGCTGCGATCCCACCGTGAATGACCCCTTCTTCAGGTCCCCGGTCTCATCGATCACCAGCACCGCATCACGTTCACCAAGATTGCTGATCGTGACGTCCCGCGCATCCTCCAGGAGACCGTCCTCGTCCCAGACCGCCTCCGACAGAAACCGCTGCATCCCCCGAGGACCCTTCTCGCCCGCGTGCTCGGCCAGGGTCCAGCAGTTCACCCTCGGCAACCCCGCCATCATCCCGACCACGAACTGCCGCAACCGTTTACGCGGTTCCACCCGGGCAACCCGAGCACCGAGACGACCCAACACCTCATCCAGTCCCGCCAACCACCGCTCAGGGCTTACGCTATGAGCCGCGGCTACCGCCAGATCCTCTTGAGTCCACAACCAAGATCATCTACGGTAGCCGCGACCCGTTTGCGCAGGCTCTAGGACGACGTCTGTGATGCCCGGCGGGGACCGCCGCGGCTCACGGCAGTAGCGCGTTCAGATCCGGCTTCTGGTCGAAAAGCCCGTCACGGATGGCTAGATCAGCCAGGAGTTCGATCGAGCTGCGATCGAACTGGTCCGACCACCGCGGCAGGGTCAGCGCCTTCTGCACTGGAGCGTCGATCTTGCTGTACTCCCCGAGAACCTGCCGGGCCTCGTCCGGGTTGTCGTTCGCGTATCGCAGGGATTTCGTTATGGCCGTACTGAATTTCGTGACCAGTCCGGCATTCTCCTGTGCGTATCTGGTCGAGGTAAAGTAGAGGCCGACGGACAGGTTCGGGTCGGTGCTGGCG
Organism: Kineosporiaceae bacterium; assembly: GCA_031400005.1. GTDB lineage: Bacteria > Actinomycetota > Actinomycetes > Actinomycetales > Kineosporiaceae > JANNPJ01. The sequence continues at coordinate 19,880 of JANNPJ010000203.1, forward strand.
TAATTGGACGCCACCTGCCGGAATTTCTGCCGGGTGGCTTCGGTCAGGTACGGTTCGACGACCTGGCCGGCGTCCACGTCACCACTGGCCACGGCGTCGGCGATGGCGGGAAACGCGTACTCGACATAGGTTATTTGGGACGGGTCGCCACCGGCCTCGGAGACCACCTGGTTGATCGTCGTGGTGTTGATGTTTTTCAGCGTGTTTACTGCGATCCGCCGACCGGCCAGGTCCGCCGCATTCTTGATCGAGCTGGATTTCTTCACCACCACCGCACCGAAGTCCTTGCCGACCCTCCCGGTGGAGGCCACCCCGGGGCTGACTGCCTTGATCGGCAATCCCTCGGAAGCGGCAAGTAGCAGCGAGGTCGTGTTGCTGAAACCGAAGTGGTACTGACCCCCGGCCACGCTGGTCACGATCGCCGCACCACTCTGGAGCGCCTCCAGTTGCAGGAGCAGCCCTTCGGCGAGGAAGAATCCATGCTTGAGGCCAAGATAGACCGGAGCGATATCAACGATGGGAATGATTCCGAGCGAGACGATAGTGCCCTCCGAGGCGGGTCGCTCGGCGTCGTCCGATCCGCAGCCGGCCAGTGCACCCAGGGCGAGAGCGCTCAGGCCGGCAAGAAAAGGACGCCGGGACAGCTTGGTGTTGCCGGGCACGTCAGGCATCAGTATCAGTACTCCACGTCGAGAAAGGCGTCGCGTATCACGCGGTTTTGAGCGAACGGTACAAAGCTGATCTTGCTCTGTCAAAGATCGAACGTTTGGTGGCTGTGCGCCCGGTCACGCGAATATACGCTACTTCTGGGGCTTTCCGGAGTCCTGATTGCCGTTCGGAGTCCCGATTGTCTGCTTGGTCGATGAAGTCCGCGTGTGCAGCTCCGGCCCATGACTTGAGCCGAATGTGAGCAAGATCAGCCATGGGGCTGCTTGAAATGCCAAGGGCCTTGCCCGGATGGCGCTCGCGTGCATCCATCGGTGCGCGGAGCGCAGCATGGGTCTGGTCCAGGTGATAGGGCTTGTCTATTGTTCCGCCTGTCTCCTTGATGCTTCTAACCATTGCAGTGCAACCATTTTCGATTTATCCACAGATCTGAACTGAATAGGTAGATGGTCTCGCATGTCTAGTAGGATCGAACGCATGATCGAGTCGGACATCGACGTCGATTCCGGGGCCCGAGCCAGGGCAGTTACCGGGCGGGCGCGTCGGCGATGTCGGCGATGTCGGTGGTGTCCTCACGGATCGCGCTGGCCGCGGCCGATGCCGGGATCGCGGGTCTGAGCGACTACCACCTGCTGTGCGATCTGGGCCGCACGAACCCACCAAGCCATCGCCAAAGGAGCCACTTCCGGCGACAGGCAGCCAGCGAAACCTGACATCACAAAGTGTCGCTGTAGTACTAAGGAGGCAACTGGTCCACCACCCCGCAGACTGACCGATGGCCAGATCAGGCTGGACGGCGTCGACATTGCCCAGTTGACCAGAGAGGACCTACGCGAGCAGTTCGGCATGGTGGACTGAACGCCAGATCAAACTGCGCATAGTGGCGAAACCTGTTGCTCTGGTCCTGTGCGCTTCACGAGGCGCAGCTGTCGATCAGACCTTGGAGGTCTTTTGTGAGCACCGCAACCAAGAACCGGACCACGACCGACAACCATGCCGTCGCGCAGGCGGTGCACGACCTTGGCTCCGCGCTGTGGTTCGGCGGGGCCGTGATGGGGGTCGCAGGAGTCAACAAGTCCGGGCGCGACCTCAGCCAGGGGATCGACCGGATCCGGGTCGCGAACTCGGCCTGGAGCCGGTTCGGACCCGTGGAGTGGGCAGGGGTGGCCTCGACGCTGCTGGCCGGTATTCGGCTGACCCAGGTGAGCGAGCGGCGACTGGAGCTGCAGCCGGGTTTCGCTCTGGCCGGCGTCGCTAAAGCAGTGGTGGCCACGGTCGGCGCGGGAGCGACCGCCTATGCCGCCTACAGTGGTGCCAAGATCGGGAAACTGGCCGAGGCGGCAGTGGCCCGGGGCGAAACCGTCGATGTGAAGGACGCCACCGTACCGACCGAGACGACGCCACCGGAGATCGCCAATTGGCAGCGCCGTCAGCGGATCGCGCAGGTTGCCGTTCCGGCACTCGCCGGCGCCAACATCGTGCTCGACTCCTACCTGGTGCAGTCTTACCGCCCCGCAGAGACGGCTCGGGGAATCAAAGACCGGTTGCTGTCACGTCGGTGAGCCGCCAGTAGGTGGCAGGAGCCGCACCTGGTCCGGGTGTCCAAAGGCGCCCGGACCAGCCGCGACTGCGGTAGGACGGCAATTCAGTGGCAGCTGCCGTCCTGGGCGGCGGTGGGTCGGCTGGCCGAGGCAGGTACATCGAGCGCGGGGTTGCGGTCGAAGAAGCCAAAAGGCTTGAGCCAGAAGGACACCGTGTCGGCCGGCATCACCGGCCAGTCCTCCGGTCGGGTGACGTGATGGATGCCGAAGACATACCAGAGCACGATATCGACGTCCTCAATCGACCGGTCAGCCGCCGTCCAATCGGGCAGTCCCTGCCCACCCGGGCTGCCTGCACCGAGCCCCAGTGTCGGAAACTCACCGCACGGCCAGCGTTCCTGATCGGAGAACGGCGTCACCCACACCGAGTGCGCGATCGCGCCGGCTCGGGCCAGCACCGGTGACGTGGGATCAAACATCGCCGGAATGCTGGCGCCCGGCACCAACTTGTATCCGACCGGGGTGCCAAGGCCGTTGCGAACCCGGTCGTTGAGCACTTTCCACGACCGCTGGCTGGCCCAGTCGTGGTCCTGAATTCCTTCGATCTCGCTGCGCAGTGGGGTGTTTCGAGCAACGAGGGCAAGGCCGTGCGGGTTGTCGGCGGCAATCGGCAGGGCCTCGGTGTGGGATTCGTAGACCGTGTTTGATTCGCCGTCCACATCCAGGTCGAGACGGGCGATGATGAAATGCTGGTGAAAGGGCGCGTACGTCTGATGATCGACAACGGTCCCGTACGGCGGCGCCGGATCCCCGGCGGCGAACCGAGTGGTGACCATGATCCCGGTGGCCCGAACCTCGGACTCGATCGAGCCATCCTGGTAAAACCGCCAGTAGACCAGGTATTCGTAGTTGGCCACGGTGACGTGGAACGACACCACCAGCCGGCGCATCCGCCGAACCTCGGCGCCGCTGACCGAATCGACGTGCTTCCAGAGGACGGCGTTGTCCTCCTCATGGATGCAGATGGCGTTCTCGATCGGATACGGCGTCCCATGTGAATCATGCAGAACAGCATCCAGATAACGGATTTCACCAAGGCAGTCACACCCCAGCTTCAGCGAGGTGGTCATGAAACCCAGCCCCCACTCGCCGATATCGAAGGCGGTCCGGCGGTAGTGATCCGGTGTCGGATCGCGATACGGCACGACCATCTCGGCGAACGACAGCCGGTGGGCTATCGGGCGTAGCCGCGGTCCGTCCACCGAGTGTGGGTCCTGATAGCCCACGGTGTGCAGGACCAGGCCTTCGCGGTAGTTGAAGCCGATGCGCAGTTGCCAGTTCTGCCAGCTGAGCAGGTTTCCCTCAAGCGTGAACGACACTCCGTCCGGCTGTTCGATCTGCAGCGGGGCGAGCTCACGCGAGGGCAGCCCGGTCAACGCCGGCAGGTACTCGCCCCGCACCGGCGGCTCGACGGTCGGCTCGCGCTCGTCGTCCTCCAGTTCGACCAGCACCATCCGGTTCAGGTCGACGATCGGGTGCAGCCCGCCGACGGGGTTCGCGTAGGGATTTCCGTCCGGGGTGCTGCGCAGCCAGACATCACCCCAGCCGATCCGCAGGCCGCGGTGACGCTCCGGCACCAGTGCCGCGCCGTAGGCCCAGACGTCCACCAGGACCAGGCTGAGGTCGGTGATCCCGCGACGCTGCAACGCCTCGATCAGCTCCGGCGTGCCGCGGACGAACGCGTCGCACTCGTGCCACTCGTCCACCGTCAGGTTCGGTTGGATGCCGGGCAGCGGTTCCCAGGAGACCAGTCGCTCCTCGGTCAGCGAAACCACGGCGCGGTAAGCCAGGCCGTCCGCCCGGTTCCAGACCACAATGGTCGCCATCCGCCGGATCTCATCGCCCGGGGTGAACGCCGCCACCTCGGCCTTGGTCGGCTCGAGGAGTTCGATCGAGGCGTACCGCCACCCGTCCCCGACTCCCTGAGCAGCGGAAACTACCTGGACGACGGCGCGGAACTCGTCGGCGGACAGCGGGTCGAGCGGGTGAGCGAGGGATATCATCGTTGGCCCCTGCAGGGTTCTTGGGCGGTCATGTTTAGAGTGTCGGGTGACATCCTCCGGCATCGCCTACACGAATCAGCCCTTCGGAGTCACCGCGGCCGGTGAGTCGGTCCAGCGGTGGACGATGGACGACGGTGACATCGCCGTCGGAGTGCTCAGTCTGGGGGGGATAATCCAGTCCCTCGAGGTGCGCGATGCCGCCGGTGAGCGGGTCGACGTCGTGCTCGGTTTCGACGACGTGGCCGGGTACCAGAACACCAAAACCTTCGCCGGGGCGCTGATCGGGCGGCTGGCCAACCGGCTCGCGGACAGCCGGTTCACCCTCGATGGGGTGGAGTACTCGGTGGTCCCGAACGAGGGCACGAACGCGTTGCACGGTGGGCTGGACGGTTTCCACCGGCGGATCTGGGCGATCGAGCCGTACACCGAGGTGGACGCCGGAACGGACGCCGGCAGCGACGCCCCCGGAGAAGGGCTGCGGTTGCGACTGGTCAGCCCGGACGGCGACCAGGGCTTCCCCGGTCAGCTCGACGTGACCGTCGACTACCTGCTGGTTCCCGGGCAGCGCCGATTGAAGATCAATTATCACGCGATCACGGACAAGCCCACCGTCGTCAACCTGACCCACCATGCCTACTTCAATCTGGCCGGATCGCGGCCGGTAGGGACGGAGACCAGCCCGACTCTGGACGGCCAGCAACTCCAGGTCGCCGCGGCGCACTACACCCCGGTGGACGATCGCTTGTTGCCCTCCGGTGAGCACGCGCACACCGTCGGGACGTCGTTCGACCTGCGTGAGCCGAAGCCGCTGGACTTTCTCAGCCTTGACCACAACCTGATCGTCGGCGATGGGTTACCGGTTCCGGCGGGACAGCCGCTGCGCTGGGCCGCCGCCTTGGAGTGCCCCGCGAGCGGGCTCCGGATGGAGGTACTCAGCACCGAGCCGGGGATCCAGGTGTACACCGGTGGCGGGCTGGATGGTTCCGAGGTCGGCAAGGGCAAGGTCGCCTATCAGAAGGGCGCCGGAATCTGCCTGGAAACCCAGCACTTCCCGGACGCGCCGAACCACCCGGAGTTCCCCAGCACCACCCTGCGGCCCGGCCAGGAGTACCTCAGCCGCACCGAATGGCGATTCACAGCGAGCTGAGTCGCTCACTCCGTCGCTACCGGGCCGGACAGCGTCCAGTCCGGGTTCTGCGCTGTCTGGGTCAGGTCTCGGTCGTGGATCTCGCGTCCGCAGTGCCGGCAGATCCAGGCCGGGTTCAGTTCGTGCCCGCAGTCGTGTTCGAGGACCAGCGGCCGGTCGTCGCGGGCCCACCGATCGCCCCACAGCATCAGGGCCTGCAGTACCGGCTGGAGTTCCCGGCCGGCCGGGGTGAGGACGTACTCGAACCGGGCGGGCCGATCCTGGTACTGGCGGCGTTCGACCACTCCGGCGGCCTGCAGAGCTTTCAGCCGGGCGGCGATCCGATCCCGGGGGGCACCGGTGTTCCGGGCGATCTCGTCGAACCGGCGATTGCCGAGCTGGATCTCGCGAATCGCCAGCAGGGACCAGCGCTCGCCCACCATCTGCAGGGCTGAAGCCATCGAGCAAGGGCGGCCCGGTAAGTGCGGAAGCGCGTCCATGCACACAGGTTGCCATTCCGAACTAACATTGGCGAACATCCGCTGACCCCCAACAAGCCAGTGGTTACGTAATCACCCTAAGCTGGGGTGCCATGACCGCACTCGGCACGGGGGCCAAGGGATCAGGCACGCATTCCGGCACTGTGCGCTGGGGTGTGGTCGGGACTGGTGGCATCGCGGCGAAGTTCGTGGCCGACCTTGCGCTGCTGCCGGACGCCGAGGTGGTGGCCGTCGGTTCGCGTAGCGCGGACTCAGCAGCCGACTTCGGCAAACGGTTCCAGATCGACCGACAGCACGCCTCGTACGCCGACCTGGTCGCTGATCCGGAGATTGACGCCGTCTACATCGCCACCCCGCACCCCTTCCATGCCGAGCACGCCTTGCAAGCCATCGCCGCCGGAAAACCGGTGCTGGTGGAGAAACCGTTCGCGATGAACGCAGGTGAGGCCCGCAGAGTCGTCGAGGCGGCTCGGGCCGCCAACGTGTTCTGCATGGAAGCGATGTGGACCCGCTTCCTGCCGCACATGATCCGGCTCCGCGAACTGCTCGCCCAAGGCGAACTGGGCGAGATCCTCGCGGTGTCGGCCGACCAGGGCATGCGGTTCGAGCCGGATCCGCAGCATCGACTGTTCGCTCCCGAACTCGGTGGCGGAGCCCTGCTCGACCTGGGGATCTACCCGTTCTCGTTCGCCTCCATGGTGCTCGGCGTGCCGGAAACCGTGCGTGCCAGCGCTACTGCCGCCTTCACCGGCGTCGACCAGACCACCTCGGCGGTCCTGACGTATTCGGGCGGTGCCCACGCCGTCCTGACCTGTACCTCGGCAGCCAGCACTCCGATGCGCGCCTGGGTGGCTGGCACCCTGGCGCGCATCGAGATCGACCGGCCCTGGTATCAGGCGTCGTCCTTCACCCTGACCCGGGCGGACGGCAGTTCCGAGCGCTATGAAACGCCGTCCGGGGTGGTTCAGGACCTCGCCCATGGCCGGGCCAAAGGAATGCGGTTCGAAGCCGCCGAGATGGGTCGCTGCCTGCGGGCGGGGCTGCTGGAGAGCCCGGTGATGCCGCTCGACGAGACGGTCTCGATTTTGGGCACGCTGGACGAGGTCCGTGACCAGATCGGCCTGAACTACTCGACCAGGCTCGGCCGCTGACTGCTCAGTCGAAGGGCAGGTTCTGCACGCAGAGCCGGTAGTCGGAGTAGATCTGCCGGTACCGGCTGAGGGCGCCGAGTCGGTCACCCGCTTCGAGTCGCTCGAGGGTCTCGCGGTAGCCGTCCAGCCAGACGGCCCAGACCCGGTTGTCCGGGGTAAGCGCAAGGATCCGCAGGGTTCTTGCTACCACGAGGTCGATGTGAGTCTGAAGCTCGCGGTTGCCACTGGCCTCGGTGATCGTGCTGCTGAACCTGGCCCCGACCTCGGCGGCTGAGGTGACATCTCCGCGCCGGAGGCTCTCGTCGAACTCCCGATACTGCCTGCGTAGCGTCGTCAGGTCACCCTGCGTCAGGTTGTTCATGCCCCACTCGAAACCGGCAGAGGTCAGAGTGGCCATCACATCGATCAGGTCGAGCGCGTTCTTTCGGGTCACGTGGGTGACCCGTCGAGTGCGGTTCGGGGCGACGTCGATCAGGCCCTCGGCCGCTAGTTGGGCGATTGCTTCACGGACGGGTGTGATGCTGAGGCCGACCCTGGCGGCTACCTCGGCGTCCTTCAGGACGCTGCCAGGTGTCAGCTTGCCGTTGACGATCTCGGTGCGCAGTTGCTGCAGCACCGCTTCCTTGCGAGTGACAGGTAAGGCGTAGGACATACAAAGGCTCCCCGGTGTGACGTGCTTCTCCCTCGATCATCGTAGGTGTCAAGCGCCGTACGGGGGGGACTTACAGTGGAGCCCGCAACACACGATGTCCGGACCACCGAGGAGTGCCCCAGTGAGTGTGGACGCGCGGCGCGCCCTGCGCTTCGAGTACGTCGGCTTTGACCTGGACCCGGATCTGAACCGGGTGACCTGCCACTATCGGCTGGAGGGCTTGGCCGGGTCGGACTCGATCCGGGATTTCCACGAGGTCATCTCGTTTCCGGGCGGTGGTGATTGGACGCAGCCTGCAGTCGCGGAAGCGGCCCGGTTGCTGTTCCTGTTGACCGGGGTGTCGTACTACAAGGCCGCTGCACCTGCTCTGATCGATCTCGGGACGACCGCGCTGACCGCCACTGAGCTGCTGTTCCTGCGCGCGTACTACCTGGAGGGCCTCGGCGAGTTCGGTTACCGCAACGGCCTCGACCTTTCAGACCTGAAGTTCGAGACGCAGACCCTGGAGCGGCCCGGCCCGGTCGGGTATCGGCCGACCGACGGCCGGCCCTTGATCCCGTTCGGTGGAGGCGTCGACTCCATCGTCTCCGTGGAACTGATCCGGAAGCGGGTGGACGACGCCGCCCTGTTCGTCGTCAACCGTCCCGGCGACCGGTTCGACGCGATCGAGGAGCCGGCTCGAGTCACCGGGCTGCCCGTCGTCCGGGCCGATCGGGAGATCGACGAGCAGGTGCTGCGCTCGGTGGAGCTCGGGTTCCTCAACGGTCATGTCCCGGTGACTGGCATCATCTCGGCGATCGCCGTGCTGGCCGCGGTGCTCGAAGGTCGCGACGCCGTGGCCACTCCGTCCTTGATAGCCAGCGAAAATCACGGTTCCGCTGGCGGCCGCCATGATCGGGTTCCCTTTTGTTTTCGCTCCAAAAGCCACACTAATTCGGTGCGCCTTGGAATAAGGAGCAAAC